>CAJUQQ010000138.1 GCA_910588175.1 uncultured Oscillibacter sp. | reverse complement strand
TGTCCAGCTTGTGGGCATAGGCAAAGTGGAAGCCCTCCCAGACCTGGCCCTCGTCGGCCTCGCCGTCGCCGACGACGCAGTAAACATAGCTGTCCCGTCCGTCGATTTTGTTGCCCAGAGCCGCGCCGGTGGCGGTGGAGACACCCTGACCCAGGGAGCCGGTGGTGAGATCCACGCCGGGAGTGAGCTTGCGGTCCGTGTGGCTGGGGAACTTGGTTCCGGGCTGGTTCAGGGTGTAGGCGTCTTCCATGGGATAGAAGCCCATCAGGCCGAAGGTGGCGTAGGCCACGGGGCCCGCGTGGCCCTTGGACAGGACCAGCCAGTCCCGGTCCTCCCAGCGGGGATTCTTGGGGTCATATTTCATGACCTCCCCGTACAAAACCGCCATCAGGTCCGCCAGGTCCATGGACCCGCCCACATGGCCGAAGCCCCGGCTGTGGATCACTTTCAGCGTCTCCAGCCGAATCTGGGCCGCTAGGACTTTGAGATTTTTCTCGTTCATAAAACTGCCTTCCTTCCTTAAATTTCCGCGTCATGCAGCCAGACGTACCGCTCATCCTCGCAGCGGTCCGTCTGGAGCCAGGGGTTGCCGTCCAGGTGCCGGATCATCCAGGTGGTGTACATCTGGAAGCCCGGGGCCACGGCCTGGGGATGCAGGGCCCCGCCGGGGATGGCGGAAAAGCTGTGGTCCACGCTCTTGAAGACCTCGTCCCCCACGAAGCTGGCCCCGAAGCCCTCGGGCCGGTCGAAGAGGAAGAAGTAGGTCTCCGGCTGGGGGTGCCGGTGGGGCAGATACCCGGACCAGTTGCCCCGGTCGTTCAGGACCTCACCCAGAACCATGTTGGACTCCGGGCAGATGTCGTGGTCGAAAATGGTATTGACCTGCCGCTGGGCCACGCCGCCGAATTTGCCCTTGCAGGAGTATTTCCAAGGGGCGTCCTCCGGACGGTAAAGCTTGGCCGGGAAGGTCCGCTCATTCTTTGTGCACTGCACAAGAATTTCCGTCTCTGTCTTGGCGGAAACGCCAATCTCCACGCCGCCGGCGGCATGGACGCACCAGGGGCCTTCCGTGAAGACATCCTTCCGGGCGGCGGAGTGCTCCCGGCCCTCAAAGCGGAAGGTCACCGCGCCGCTGAGAAGCAGGACCGCGATTTCCTCGCCGGGGCGGCAGAAGCTCCGGGTCTCTCCCGCCTTCATTTTATAGACCCGCACATCCATCAGCATGGCGGAATAGTCACCCTCATAGGTGGTGAGGATCATCTCGCCGGAGGCGTCAAATTCGGGATAGCCAAATACCTTGCTCATTGTGTTTCCTCCTTAATACTTCCGTGCCTCGTCCCGTCCGGCCTTCACGCCTTCCCAGGCTTTGCGGACGCTCTCTTTTTCAGACACGTCGGCAAGACCCACGTTCCACCAGGACTCGTAGCCGTCGGTCATGGTCTTGGGAATGACCTTCAGGTCAAACAGGCAGGCCACGGTCTGCTTCTTGGCGTCCTCCAGGGCGGCCTCCAGCTCGGCGATGGTCCGGCAGGTGTAGGATTTCAGGCCGTAGCCCTCGCCGATCTTGGCGTAGTCCACGGGAATCAGGTCCCCGGTGGGCTTCTTGCCGTCGGTGTAGCGGAACTCGGTGGCCAGGCT
>CAJUQQ010000137.1 GCA_910588175.1 uncultured Oscillibacter sp. | reverse complement strand
ACGCCCAGGGGGCGGTCCAGATTGGCCGGGCGGTCCAGAAATACAACATCTTCTATTTTGAGGAGCCCAACACCCCCACGCCGAAAACCGCCAAATTCATCTGCGACAAGCTGGAAATGCCCATCGCCCATGGTGAGCGGGTCTACTCCCGCTGGCAGTACGCCCCCTATTTCGAGGACCAGTCCATCCAGGTCATTCAGCCCGACCTTGGCAATTGCGGCGGCATCACCGAGGGCAAGAAAATCTGCGACATGGCCTATGTCTACGACATTTCCGTCCAGGCCCACGTCTGCGCCAGCCCCCTGTCCACCGCCGCCGCCCTCCACCTGGAGGCCGTCATCCCCAACTTTGTCATCCACGAACATCATGTGTTCAATCTCCACGATTACAACCGAGAGCTCTGCACCGTGGATCTCCAGCCCGTGAACGGCAAGTTCAAAGTCCCCGATGGTCCGGGCTTGGGTGCCGAGATCAGCCCCTGGGCGATGGAGCACGCGGTCAAGTACACGGTAGAGTGATTCGGAACGGTTAAGCCGCAGTCAAGGGGGCGTCGGAGTTCCCGCACAGGATCCGGCGCAGCTGGTCTCTGACGCCCCCGGCTGCAAAGGACTGCATGGCTTCAAAAAGAAAGGTTGTATACATGAAAATTACAAAAATCGAAGTATTCCGCCTCCCCACCGCAAACAGCAAACAAAACAGCCCCATCGGCTGCCGGATTCATACCGACGCCGGAATTCGAGGCGACGGGGAAGCGGGAATGGCCTACGGCGTAGGCGGCAGCGCGGCCTTTGGAATGGTCTGCGACCTGGCAGGCCTGATCGTCGGGATGGACCCCCTCCAGACGGAGCTGATCTGGGAGACGATGTACAAAAAGACCTTTTGGGGCCAAAACGGAGGGCCTGTGGTCTTCTCCGGAATCGCCGCCATTGACGTCGCCCTGTGGGACATCAAGGGCAAGTATTTCAACGCCCCGGTTTACCAGCTATTAGGCGGCAAAGTGCGGGACAAGCTGCGCACCTACGCCAGCCAGCTTCAATTCGGCTGGGGACAGGTCGGCGTCAGCGAGCACCTGTGGGCGGTTAAGCCCGAGGACTACGCGCATAATGTAAAACTGGCGCTGGCCGAGGGTTTTGACGCCATCAAGATCGACTTCTTTGACCGGGACGAGGAGGGCAAGCCCCTTTCTTTCCTGGATACCACCGGCCTGCTCACCCCCAAGCAGCTCAAGATGGTGGAGGCCCGGATGAAAGCCTCCCGGGAAGCCGCCGGGGACGACGTGGATATCATCATGGAGAACCATTCCTACCCCGACGCGCTGGGCGCGGTGCAGCTGGCGCAGCTGGCGGAGAGATATCACATCATGGCG
Organism: uncultured Oscillibacter sp.; assembly: GCA_910588175.1. GTDB lineage: Bacteria > Bacillota > Clostridia > Oscillospirales > Oscillospiraceae > Oscillibacter. The sequence continues at coordinate 307 of CAJUQQ010000137.1, read as the reverse complement.
TTCGAGGAGCCCAACACCCCCACCACCCAGACGGTGGAGTACATCGCGAAATACACGCGGGTGCCGATTGCCAACGGCGAACGCCTCTTCTCCCGCTGGCAGTACGCGGAATATTTCAAGAAGAACCTGCTCCAGCTGGCTCAGCCCGACATCGGGAACTGCGGCGGCATCAGCGAAGTCAAGAAAATCTGCGACATGGCCCACGCGTTTGACGTTGGCATCCAGGTCCATATGGCGGGCAGCCCGCTGGCAACAAACGCCGCCCTCCATGTGGAGTGCGCCATCCCCAACTTCATCATCCACGAGC
>CAJUQQ010000136.1 GCA_910588175.1 uncultured Oscillibacter sp. | reverse complement strand
TACCTCATATATATGAAAAAGTCTGCCCCTCGGCAGACTTTTTCGACAGGCTGAGCGGCGCTGGAACATTCCAGCGCCGCTTTCTCATTCTCACACGATGTCCAGCAGCTCCCGCAGGCCGGTAATCTCATAATCGATCCGCAGGCCCTCCTGCCGCTTTCCCGCCGGGTTCACCCAGCAGCAAGGAAGCCCCGCGTTGTTGGCCCCCTGCATGTCCGTAGTCAGAGAGTCCCCGATGACCAGGGCGTTTTCGTCCGTCATCCCCGGAAGCTGACGGCGCACGTAGTCAAAATAAGCTTTGTTGGGTTTGGCGGCCCCGGCCTCCTCGGAGATGAAGGCCGCCTCGAAAAGCTCCGCGAACACACTGCCCCGGAGGCGGCTCCGCTGAACAGAGGCCACGGCGTTGGTGATGATGTACATCCGGTGTCCCCGGGCTTTCAGCTCCCGGCAGACCTCCTCGGCGTGAGGCAGGGGATAGACTCCCTTCCCCAGGGCGGCCAGGAAGTCCCGGTTGCACGCCGCAGGGTCCCGCTCCAGGCCCAGGACCTTTAAAAAGCGGACGTAGCGCTCCAGCGTGACAAATTCCTTGGTCAGCTCACCCCGGTCAAAGGCGGCCCAGAGCTCCAGGTTGATCTCGTGGTAAAGCCGGTAGACCTCCGGCGTACAGGGGATGTTATGGGTCCGGCACATGGTCTCAAAGGCCTGGGAGGAGGCCTTTGGAAAATCAAACAGCGTATCGTCGGCGTCGAAGAGCAGATACTCGTACTTCATCATCACGCAAAAAGTCCTTTCGGAAGTTTCCTTGTCCCTCATTGTACCACATCCCCGAGGAAAAGACAATCACCCATTTTCACCCCCGGCCATACCATGAAGCGAGGGGGAGTGTTGAGATGAGCAGAACCTTTGGCGTTATTGGCGGGGACCGCCGCCAGGCGGAGCTGGCCCAGCTGCTGGCCGGGGACGGCCATTCCGTCTGTACGTATGGACTGGACCGCTGGAAGCCTGTGGGAGCGGACACGCTGGACCGTGCCGCCTCCGCCGGTGTGGTGATCCTGCCCCTGCCGCTGTGCAAGGGCGACGGCGTTTTAAACTGCGAGGAGGGCGCGGTGCCCACGGCGGACCTGTTCCGCCGCCTCCGGCCCCAGCAGCGGATTCTGGCGGGCCAGGTACGGCCCCAGCAGCGCCGGGAGGCGGAGGCCTTGGGCCTGATGGTGGAGGACTATTTCCTCCGGGAGGAGCTGGCGGTGGCCAACGCCGCCGCCACGGCGGAGGGGGCCGTCCAGACCGCCATGGAGCAGCTGGACCAAACCCTTTTGGGCATGGAGTGCCTGGTGCTGGGCTTCGGCCGCATCGGAAAGCTCCTGAGCTGCCGCCTTCACGGCCTGGGAGCCAGAGTTACGGCCACGGCCAGACGGCCGGAGGACCTGGCCTGGATTCGGGCTTACGGCTACCAAGCCCTGGAGACCGGGAAGCTGGACGGCCATCTGAGCGTCTTCGGCGCGGTGTTCAACACGGTTCCCTCCCCCGTCCTGGGCGGGCCGCTTCTCCGTCAGCTTCCGGCGGACTGTCTGCTGATGGATCTGGCCTCCGTTCGAGGCATTGAGACCGCAGAGGGCGGGCCGGAAGTGCTTTGGGCCCGCTCCCTGCCGGGGCGGCTGTCGCCCCGGTCCGCGGCGGCGGCCATCCGGGACGCGGTGAATTACATCCTATTGGAAGAATGAGGTGACCTGTATGCGCAAGGAACGGGTCGGTT
>CAJUQQ010000135.1 GCA_910588175.1 uncultured Oscillibacter sp. | reverse complement strand
AGGACAGCCTAGGTGATTTCCACCACAGTCCGTCCGCTTCTTTAGCCTCTTTTGCAAAACGGGTTTCAAAGAGCGATCAGAAAGCCGCCCTGGCCGGGGCCGCTTTCCGTAGTTCCCTGATCCACCCGCCCCACTCAAGGCAGGCTACGGCTGCACACAGCGTTACGGCCCCGAAAGACCGATGCACCGCATTGCAGGTTCACAATCTGTTTCGTACGCGGGCCGGAATTACCACAAAGGGAGTACGTCCGCGCACAAGAACAGGTCTCCACGGAAACAGGGTCGGATAAACCATGCCATTGGAAAACGCCCTGAGTCCGCAAGCGCGCCAAACGCGCTTCCCCCCAGCACCCACCCAAAACTGGGCGTATCAAGCAGGCACCACGGGTTTCATCGATGTGCCCTTCAGAGGATTTTTAGGCCCTCCCTAGGAAACGGCAGATCTGACTAGAATACTGCGCCGCCGCTTAGCGGGGAATAGTATAGCACAAGAAGAAAAAATATGCAAGATATACGGTATATGAATTTTTTCTGAACGGCCCTTTAGCGGCTTCCGCCCCGTAAATCCCGAATCTCCGCGGCTGTCAGATAGCGCCATTTTCCCGGCGGGAGGCTTCCCAGGGTCAGCGTGTGCTCCCGCACCCGGCGGAGACGGGTCACCTCCAGGCCGCAGGCGGCGCACATCCGCCGGACCTGCCGGTTCTTCCCCTGGTGGATGGTGACGGCCAGCGCCGCCGTCTCCTCCCCCTGGCGGAGGACCTCCACCCGGGCGGGGCGGATGGCCTCCCCCTCCAGGTCCGTCACCCGGGACAGGCGCGCCGCCGCCCCCTTTACCGGTCCCCGGACCCAGACGTGGTAGGTCTTCTCCACCTCGCGGCTGGGATGGGTTACGCGCTGGGCCAGCTCCCCGTCGTTGGTCAGCAGCAGCAGCCCCTCGGAATCCAGGTCCAGCCGGCCCACCGGGTACACCCGGACGCCGCAGTCCGCCACCAGCTCCGCCACAGTCCTCCGGCCCTTCTCGTCGGAGAGCGTGGTGACATAGCCCCGGGGCTTGTTCAGCAGCAGGCAGACCGTCTCCTCCCGCTCCGGCAGAGGGCGGCCGTCCAGACGGATGTCATCCCGTTCCGGGTCGGCCTTGGCCCCTAACCGGACGGTCTCGCCGTTCACCGTCACCCGGCCTGCCTCTATGTACCCCTCCGCCGCCCGCCGGGAGCAGACCCCGGCGGCGGAGAGCAGCTTTTGCAGTCGCTCTTCCATTGTCTCACCTGCTCTTTCGCAGCACCGTCATGGCGGATTCTACCTTGGGAACCAGATTCTCTCCGCAGAGAAGGCCGACGCGGCCCACCTCCCTGCCGTCCAGGGAAAACACGGCCTCCCCCACCCGGGCGCCCGCCCGAAGAGGCGCGGTCAGTTCCCGGTCCAGCTCCAGACTGGTTTCCAGTGTCTCCCCCTGGGCCAGGGGCCAGGCGAAGCTGTCCGCCGCGATAAGGGGAATCCCGTCCTTTCGGGCCAGCTCGTGGCCCAGCTGGGCCATCCGTTTCGCGGGATAGGCGGAAAAGCCGTAATCATAGAGGCTCTGATGGTCCGCCCAGTCGTTGCCGTCCTGGAGGGTTACAGCGATAAGCCGCTGGCCGCCGCGCTCCGCGCAGCTCACCAGGGTTCGCCCCGCCGCTCGGGTATAGCCGGTTTTCAGGCCCAGGCACCCGTCCACGTAGTTCAGCAGCTTATTGTGATTCGTCATAGTCCGTCCGCCAATGGTCACCGTCCGGGTGGAGGCAATGCGGACCAGGGTCTCGTTCCCCATGGCCGCCCGGGC
>CAJUQQ010000134.1 GCA_910588175.1 uncultured Oscillibacter sp. | reverse complement strand
AGTCCTTCTACTATACCCAGGGTCTGCTGCTGTTCATCGCCATGTGGTGCCTGGTGGTCTGGGCCCTGCTGCGCAAATCCGTGGAGCCGGTGAACCGGAAAATCGCCTCCTGGACCCGGCCGGTCTGGACGGAGGTCCGCTTCCTGCTGGCAGCGGCGTGCCTGCTGTGGGCCCTCCTGCCGGGACTTCTCAATCTCGACCTGGTTTATGAGCTTCTCTACAGCTATAGCTACGGCTGGGATGGCGGCTACTCCTTCGCCGCCTGGGGCATGGCGGTCCTCCGGCTGGTTACCATGAACGTCCCGGCCCTCATCGCCCTCTTTTGGCTGTGGCGGCTGCTTCGCAACGACCATCAGCAAAATCCCAAGGAGGCCCGGAGGTCCCTCCTCCGCGCTCTTTTTCGCTCCCTCCGGGCAAGAGAACTGAAACGGCCCGTGGAAAAGCGGCTGGCCCGGAGCAGCGGCCTGGTGCTGCTGGCGCTGCTGGCGTATTTTGCCCTCTCCCTGTTCCCAATGGCCGTCCTGGTCAACTTTGTGCGGATCCATCCCGGCATCTGGGGGTGGTGTCTGCTTCTCCTGGCCTGCCTTTTGGAGGCGCTGCTGGTATGGGCCCTTTATAGCGCCTGGCGGAGCCGGGGGCTGGCAAGGGACATCGCCGCCCTGGCGGACCAGGTGGAGACCGTCCGGGCCGGGGACCTGGCAAAGCCCCTGACACTTCCCCGGGACGCGGACCTGCGCCAGACGGCGGAACACCTCAACGACATCCAGGCCGGGATGAAAGCCGCCCTGGAGGAGCAGACCCGCAGCGAGCGGATGAAGGTGGAGCTGGTGAGCAACGTCTCCCACGACCTGAAAACCCCTCTGACCTCCATCCTCTCTTACGCGGAGCTCCTCCGGCAGGAGGACCTGCCCCCGGCGGCGGCGGACTACGCCCACATCATCGACCAGAAGGCCCAACGGCTGAAAACCATGGTGGAGGACGTGTTTGACATCAGCAAGGCGGCGGCGGACCAGCTCCCCGTCCATCTGGAGCGGCTGGACCTTGCCAAGCTCCTTCGCCAAACCCTGGCGGACCTGGACGGGCCCATCCAGAAAAGCTGCCTGACCTTCCGGACGGACCTGCCGGAGGAGCCGGTGATGATCACCGCCGACGGCAGACGGCTCTACCGGGTTTTTCAGAACCTCATCGACAACGCCCTGCGCTACGCTCTGGAGGGCAGCCGGGTTTACCTGAGCCTGAAAACGGCGGAGGGGATTGCCGAGGCCTCCGTCCGCAACACCTCCCGGGGCGAGCTCCCCGTGGGGGTGGACTTCACCGCCCGCTTCGTCCGGGGGGACGCCAGCCGCACCGACGGCGGCAGCGGCCTGGGGCTGAGCATCGCCCGGAGCTTCACCGAGGCCTGCGGCGGGGAATTCCGGGTGGAGACGGTGGCGGATCTCTTTACGGCGGTGGTGACGTTCCCCACGGAACAGAAAGGACAAGACACATGATCTGTTTGGAAACGAGAACGGCGGCGGGCCGGTTCCGGTCGCTCCTCCTGGGCGCACTGCTGGCGGGGTGTCTGTCCGGGTGCGCCCTCCCGGCGGAGGCATGGGACGGCGGCACGGCCCGGACAGAGGCAGAGTCCCCGGCCATAATCGCGGCGCGCTCGGAGGACAGCGGGGACCGGGAGGCCGGCGGGGCGGAGAGCCATGGAGGAGGCTTACGCGCCCTTCGGCGTCACCTATGACGCCGGAGAGGACCAGTGGTATTACAACGGGGAGGCGGTGTGCTTCTTCCGGGACGTGCTGATTTCCAACGGGGAGAACCTGACTGGCGGGGGGTTCCGGGGAGCCATGCGGATCCTGTCCAGCGCGGAAGGCACGGTCCGCATTG
>CAJUQQ010000133.1 GCA_910588175.1 uncultured Oscillibacter sp. | reverse complement strand
TTTACCTCATATATATGAAAAAGTCTGCCCCTCGGCAGACTTTTTCGACAGGCTGGCGCGGCTTCGTGAAAAGCCGCCTCTTTTTGTAATTTTTTCCGCCGCGCATGAAACCGGGAAAACCAGAGACCCTAAAACCACCCAATGATTTGAACGCAAAAGGAGTGAGCTCATTTGGAAACGGGAATCCATAACACCTCCGAGATCGGACGGCTGAAAAAGGTCCTGCTCCACCGCCCAGGCCAGGAGTTGGAAAACCTGATGCCGGAGTATTTGGAGCGGCTGCTGTTCGACGACATCCCCTATCTCAGGGAGGCCCAGAAGGAACACGACGCCTTTGCCGACTGCCTCCGCCAGCAGGGCGTGGAGGTGGTCTACCTCACGGATTTGGTGGTGAATTCCATTACCTCGGACGAGGTCCGAAAGGAGCTGGTGATCCAGTTCTTGGACGAGGCGGGAATCAAGGACCGGCGGAGCCGGGAGCTTCTGGGAGAGTACCTGGGGAAGATGCCGGACAAGCAGATGGTCTCCACCATGATGGCCGGCGTGCGGAAAAGCCAGCTCCAGGGCGAGAGCGAGAAGCTGGCGGACCTTCTCTCCGCCGCCGGGGACGGGTATCCCTTTGTGGTGGACCCCATGCCGAACCTGTATTTTACCCGGGACCCCTTCGCCACCATCGGCACCGGCGTGTCCATCCACAAGATGCTGACGGAGACCCGGAACCGGGAAACCCTCTTCGGCAAGTTCATCTTCGAGCACAACCCGGAGTACAGGCACGCCCCCCGGTGGTATGACCGGGGCGAGACCTCCTCCCTGGAGGGCGGAGACATTCTGATTCTCAGTCCCCAGGTGTTGGGGGTAGGCATCTCCCAGCGGACCAAGGGGGACTCCATCGACACCCTGGCGGAGGCGGTGCTGACCTACAGCCGGACGAATTTTAAAAAGATTCTGGCCTTCAACATCCCCAAGAGCCGGTCCTTCATGCACCTGGACACGGTATTTACCATGGTGGACCGGGACAAGTTCACGGTGCATCCCAATATTCTCTCCAGCATCACCGTCTTTGTCATGGAGCTGGACGAGAACCGGAAGATGAAAATTACCCAGGAAGACGGCCGCTTGGAGGACATCCTCAAAGAGCACCTGGGCCTGGACCATGTGACCCTCATCGAGTGCGGCCGGGGCAGCGAGGTGGACGCGGCCAGGGAGCAGTGGAACGACGGCAGCAACACCCTGGCCATCGCCCCCGGCGAGGTGGTGGTGTACTCCCGGAACTATGTGACGAACCGCTCCCTGGAGGAGGCGGGAATCAAGGTTCACACCATCCCCAGCGCGGAACTGAGCCGGGGCCGGGGCGGTCCCCGCTGCATGAGCATGCCGCTGTGGCGGGAGGACCCGAATTAAAGAGGGGACTTCGTCTCCCGCCCCTTAGACTCTCAGCCGGTCCGCGGACGGATGACGCCGTCCAAAGCGGCTGGGGTATCGGAATGTTTGTGGCGCGCATGCCGCCGCGAAATGAGTTAATTTGTTATGGAAAGGAATGGCTACAATGGCACTGAATTTAAAAGGCCGCAGTTTTTTAACCCTGGAGGACTTTACCCCCGGTGAAATCCGCTACCTTCTGGACCTGGGACATGACCTGAAGGCCAAGCGCCGCTCCGGCGTCTGCGAGCCCGCCCTGAAGGGCAAGCACATCGTGCTGCTTTTTGAGAAGACCTCCACCCGGACCCGGTGTTCCTTCGAGGTGGCCGCCACCCAGGAGGGGGCTCACGTCACCTATCTGGACGCGGGCAGCTCCCAGATGGGCAAGAAGGAGTCCCTGGAGGACTCCGCCAAGGTTCTGGGCCGCTTTTTTGACGGCATTGAGTACCGGGGCTATGCCCAGCAGGTGGTGGAGGACCTGGCCAAATGGTCCGGCGTCCCCGTGTGGAACGGCCTCACCGACTGGGACCACCCCACCCAAATTCTGGCCGACATGATGACTCTGGAGGAACACTGCGCCAAGCCTCTGAACAAGATGAAGGTGGTCTTCCCCGGCGACGTGCGGAACAACATGTGCTACGCCTGGATGATCGGCGCGGCCAAAATGGGCATGCACTTCGTGGG
>CAJUQQ010000132.1 GCA_910588175.1 uncultured Oscillibacter sp. | reverse complement strand
CTACCATCACCCAGGCTATCGCCAAATATATGGGCGTGACCATCGGGGAGCTCCGGGAGCTCGCAAGCGAGGGGCAGGTCACGGCCAATGTGGTCAAAGCCGCCCTCTTCGCCGCCGCAGAGGAGACCAACGCCGCCTTTGAGGCGGTGCCGCTGACCTTCTCTCAGGCGTGGACTTTAGCAAAAAATGAGATGCTGAACGCATTCCGCCCCGCCCTGGAGGAGCTCAGCGGACTCCTCAACAGTGACTTGGGGCAGGAGGCGCTCAACGGTATTGTCTACGCCGCCCGAATGGCCGGGAGCGCCCTCACATGGCTCATCGGGCTGGTGCGCACCGGCGCGGAGGCGGTGCGGGAGAATTGGGAACTGGTCTCCACAATCCTCCAATTCGCCGGGGGCGCAATCTTGGCCCTCACGGCCATCTCTGTGGCGTCTTCTATGGCGCGGGCGGGGGCCTGGGCCCTGGAACATTGGCAGATGCTCGCCTTTGTGGCCGTTATCGGCGCGGTCATCACCGCCATGTATGCCATGGGCATGACCAGCGAGGAGGTCTTCGCACACATCGGCGCGGGGGCGGGGTGGCTATTCGCCCTGGGGAGCAACCTGATTGCGGACGGCTGGAACCTGATCGCAACTTTTGCAGAATTCTTTGCCAACGTATTCGACAACCCCGTGGCGGCTATCGCAAACCTGTTTTTGGGTCTGTTCAACTTCATCATGGACGTGGTCGGCACCGCCGCCGGGGCCATCGACGCTCTGCTGGGCTCCGATATCTCGGGCGCTGTGCGGGGCTTCCAGGCCGGGGTCAACGACTTTGTCACCGGCATCTTCGGGGAGAACCAGGTCAAGGTGGAGCGCATGGAAAAGGTCAGCTATGTTGATACCATGGACCGCTGGTCCAACGCCGGGGCGGGCCTGGGGAAGGCTCTGGACAGCTTCAACGCCCGGGACCTCCTCTCCAACATGGGCGGCGCCCCCTTCGACTACGACGCCCTTCTCTCCAACGCCGGGATCACCGGTTCTCTGGAGGACATCGGCGCGGATACCAAGGCCATCCGCAACAGCGTCTCCCTCTCGGAGGAGGACATGAAGCTCCTGGTGGACCAGGCGGAGCGGAGGTACGTCACCAACGTCAACCTCACCTCCCAGACGCCCATCATCAACATCAGCGGGCAGAACTCCGGCGACAGCAGCATGGACCGCCGGGCCCTCGCCGACGCCATCCGGGACATCCTCATCGAGCAGTCCGCCGCCCACACAGACCTGTCCTACACCTAAAAAGGAGGCGCGCCGTGGAGAACAAATACGGCCTCTATCTCTCCCGGGAGGGCACCACAGTGCGCCTCCCCGTCAACCCGGAGAGCTATACCATCAACCGGGACAACGACAACGGCAATTACAACGTCCTGGGCGTGGGACCTATCATGATCCCCCGGACGCCCAAATTGCAGACCGCCTCCTGGTCCGGCCTCCTGCCGGGCCGGGCGGATCTGGGGGCGGTAGTCACCGGCGGGGGCTTCCAGCCGCCCAGCTTCTATATCGATTTCCTCCAGTCCGCCATGGACGATAAAGCGGTCTGCCGCTTCGTGGCGAACCGGTACCTGGAGGACGGCTCCGCCCTCTTCGACACCAATCTGCCCGTCCTGGTCACCCGCTTCGAGACCGAGGAGCGGGGCGGCGAGACCGGGGACTTCTACTACAAGATCGCCCTGAGCGAGTACCGGGACTACTCCCCCAAGACGGTGGAGCTCCGCCCTGCGGCGGAGGCGGGCGGCCCCGTCACCGCCACCAGCGAGGAGACCCGGCCGATCCCCCAGGGACAACTGACTGTAGGGCAGGCGGTGGCAGTCAGCGGAGTCTGCTGCCGGGACAGCTGCGGGGGCAAGCCCCACGGCCGCCTCTCCGGCTTCCGGGGCGTCATCTCACGCATTGTCACAGACGATCCCCAGCGGGCCTATCCCTATCATATCACCGATGAGAGCGGGGCGGCGAAGGGATGGGTCAAGGCGGCACAGATGCAGGCGGTGAGCGCATGACCTACGAGCTCATCATCCTGGAGAAGCGCACCGGCAAAGCCTGGGACGTTGCACCCCAGGTCACTCAAGTGACCT
>CAJUQQ010000131.1 GCA_910588175.1 uncultured Oscillibacter sp. | reverse complement strand
TTACCTCATATATATGAAAAAGTCTGCCCCTCGGCAGACTTTTTCGACAGGCTGAAACACGATTGTCAAATCGTGTTTTTTCATGCTGTTGGATTTTGTCACAAAGGATTAGTTTTTTGGTGACTGCTTGTAAATATTGTCGTTTTATAAATGGTTCTTTAGGAGTGTAAATCCAAAGAACCCGAGACAAACGAAGCATATGGGAAATAAAAAATAGCTCCCTGTGGTTCACCGGATAGGTTCCGGTAAACCACAGAGGGCTATTTGCCTTTATAAAAGACAGATTCTTGGAGTTGTGGAAAGTTCGACTTGCTTTATTGGGGAAAAGGATTTTTGCATCTCTAGTTTCATCTATGCAAAAACACCGCCCCATTCGGCCAGGGGATGGGTCATTTCACGCTTCCTTCCAGGTAAATCACACACTGTCCCAACGCGTAAAACGGCTCCGCCGCCGTGGGGGTCAGGCCCTCTACCACGTTCGCTTGGGTCAGTACGGAGGTGGACTTGAAACAAACCGGCAGAATGGGCGCTTGGTTTTTCAGCCGGACGCAGACGGCCCGCATGGCCGCTGTCCGGTCCTCCGCCCCGGCGTATTCCGCCAAAAGACGGCTGATATCCGGGTCGGACCAATGGCCGTAGTTCAGCGCGCCATAGGGCTCCAGCAGACTGCCCAGGTCCCAATTGGCGGTGAGGCGGACCTCGCCGTAATAGAGGTCGAATTCCCCGGCGCTCAGCGCGGCGGCGTAATCCTCCCAGGGCAGGGCCCGCACCTCCACCGGAATGCCGCCGGAGGTCCAATTCTCCGCCAGGCGGTTCGCTATGGCCCGCTTGAAGCCGTTCTCCTCATTGACCAACAGAGTCAGAGGACGCTCGGACACATAACCGCTCTCCCGCAGGGCGGCGGTAAAATCATCCGGGGAATAACCGTTCTCTAAATCCGTCGGATACAACGGAGAAACCGGAGAGACCGGGAAGGCGGCGGGCCTGCCGTGACCGGAGAGAAAAGCGCTGGTTACGTTCGCCCGGTCAATCCCTTCCGACAAGGCCCGGCGGAGGGCCGGGTTGTCCAGAGGAGCCCGGGATGTGTTGCAGCCCACGTATTGCAGCAGCGTGGTATCCGCGTCCACACAGCCCACGCTGCCGGTGGTGCTCACCGCCAGCACGCCGGTGAGATCCGCTGTAATCAGCTGGACCTCGTGGGAGGAAAAACGGTAGAGCATGGCGCTGTCGTCCGGCGCCTCCACCAGGGCGATGCGGTCCACCGGCTGGCTCTCACCCTTCCACCAAGACTGGTTGGCGATCAGGTAGGCTCCGGTTTCCTCCTCCGCGTAAAAGTAAGGACCCGTTCCCACGGGAACAGCTCCGGCTTGGCCGCCGGACTTTACAATGGGCACATCCAGCAGGGCGGGCAGGGCGGTATCCGGGCTGTTTAGAGAGACGGTTACGCTCTCGCCGCTGGCACTGACGGAAGAAATGCCCGCAAGGCGGCTCCGGTACCGTTCCGACTCCCGGGCCCGGTCCAGAGAGGCCTTGACATCCCGGCCGGTCAGCGGCGAACCGTCGGAGAACTGAACGCCCGGGCGGAGGTCAAAGGTATAGCGGCTGGCGGTCTCGTCGTGGGTATAGCTGACGCACAGGCAGAGCTGGGGCTCAAAGCTGCCGTCCAGACGAAACAGCCCCTCGAACAAGAGGGATGATACCACCTGCTGCATCCCGTCGGCGCAGTCCGCGGGGTCCAGGCTCCGGCCCGGCATGTAAGGCAGGGCGAAGCGCTCCGGCAGGACGGTTTTTTCCTCCTTCTCCGGCTCTTCCTCAAAGGGCGGCAGCATTTCCTCCGGGTCCTCCGGGGACTCCTCCTGCCAGCAGCCCGTGAGCAGACAGGCCATCGCCAGCGCGACGGCCATGATCTTCGATAGCTTCATAAAAACGATCCTATTCACTTCCGGCAGCAATGGCCGCGCACTGGACGCCCCGGGCCTCTCCCAGCTTCCGGTGGGACCAGAACAGGTCCCGGCGGCAGGCCGTGCAGAGGCCGGAGACCTCGATGTTTTCCGACAAAACCCCCGCCCGGAGAAGCCATTGGCGGTTCAGGCCCTCCAGGTCCACGTGCCACTTGGGGCCCCGTTTTTCCAGATACGGCTCCGCTTCCCGGCCCAGGGCCGCCCGCATGGCGGCGGGGACATCCTCGTCGCTCTCAAA
>CAJUQQ010000130.1 GCA_910588175.1 uncultured Oscillibacter sp. | reverse complement strand
AGGGACAGAAGATCATGGTGGAGTTCGTCTCCGCCAACCCCACCGGCCCCATGCATATGGGCAACGCCCGGGGCGGCGTGCTGGGGGATACGCTGGCCTCCGTGCTGGCGGCCTGCGGGGCGGAGGTCAGCCGGGAGTTCTACGTCAACGACGCCGGGCACCAGATCGACAAGTTCGCCCGGTCGATTTATGCCCGCTGTGTACAGCAAACCTATGGGGAGGAGGAATACGCCTTCCCGGAGGACGGCTACCAGGGGGACGACATCCGGGAGCTGGCAAAGGGCTTCCTGGCCCAGACGGAAGATTTCCCCGGCGGGAACCGGGAGGAATTCTGGATGGCCGACATGGCGGAGTACGGACTCTCCGTGAACCTGCCCAAGATGAAGGCGGACCTCCAGCGGTACAAGATCAACTATGACACCTGGTTCTTCGAATCCAGCCTCCACAACAGCGGCGCGGTGGCGGAGACGGCAAAGCTTCTGACCAAGGCCGGATGGACCTATGAGAAGGACGGGGCCCTGTGGCTGAAGACGGCCCAGATCATGCGGGAGAACCTGCTGAAGGCGGGGAAGAAGGAAAAGGACATCGAAAAGCTGGACCTGAAAGACGACGTGCTCCGCCGGGCCAACGGTTTTTACACCTACTTCGCCGCCGACATCGCCTACCACCGGAACAAGTTTGAAACCCGGGGCTTCGACCGGGTCATCAACATCTGGGGCGCGGACCACCACGGCCATGTGGCCCGCCTGAAAGGGGCGCTGGATGCCCTGGGCCTGGACGGCAGCGGAAAGCTGGACATTGTGCTGATGCAGCTGGTGAAGCTCCTCCGGGACGGGGAGCTGGTGAAGATGAGCAAGCGCACCGGCAAGGCCATCTCCCTCTCGGACCTGCTGGACGAGGTGCCGGTGGACGCTGCCCGGTGGTTTTTCAACGCCAAGCCCGACACCCAGATGGACTTTGACTTGGGCCTCGCCGTCCGGGAGGACTCCGAGAACCCCATCTACTACGTGGAGTACGCCCACGCCCGCATCTGCTCTTTGGTGGAGAAGCTGGCCCGGGAGGGCCTGACGGTTCCCGCGCCGGGAACGGCGGATCTGAGCCTTCTGACGGCAGAGGCGGAGGAGGTTCTCATCAAGCAGCTGGCCGCCTGGCCGGACACCATCCGGGCCGCAGCGAAGAACTACGACCCCTCCCACGTGAACCGTTACCTGATGGAGCTGGCGGGCTGCTTCCACCGCTTCTACACCGCCTGCCACATCCGGGAGGAGGCTCCAGCCTTGGCGGCGGCCCGGCTCCGGCTGGCGGACGACGCCCGCATTGTGCTGAAAAACGGCCTGGCTCTCATCGGCGTAGACGCCCCGGAGCATATGTAAGAATCTGCGTTCATAACCGGGGGCGCCGGAAGGGTAAGGGTTTTCTCGCCAGACAAGGCGCGTTCCCGCGGCAATCCTGACGGATTGCGGGGGAGGGCGGCATAAGGAGAAAAGACTGGCCGGAGGGCGCCCGGCGCCGGGGAATCCAGGTTCGGAATGACGCATAATTTTTCCAGCCTCCGCACAGAATGGAGAGGCGGCTCTGCCGCGACTTCATCCGGGCGGAGGCTGGTTTTATGAGGCGGAAGCTGTTCTTTTGGGAGCTGGGAGGCTTTTTGTTCACCGGGGCGCTGGGGACGCTCCTGCACTTCGTCTACGAGTGGAGCGGCGGCAGCGGGGCGGCGGCCTGCGTCTCCGCCGTCAACGAGTCCACCTGGGAGCATATGAAGCTCCTCTTTGTGCCCCTGTTCCTCTTCTCCGTGGCACAGGTCTGTGTGCTGGGGCGGAACTACCCCAACCTCCTGGCGGTCCGGGCCCTCAGCGCCCTGACGGGGGTTGTTCTGATTCCCGTGCTGTTTTATACCTATACCGGGTGTTTGGGATACCACATTACCTGGGTGGACATCTCTATCTTTTTCCTGGCGGACCTGGGGGCCTTTGCCTTGGATTTCGCCCTGCTCCGCCGGGGAAGGCTCGCCGCCCGCTGGATGCAGATCCTAGGGCTGGCGGCGCTGTGGGGGCTGGCTTTCTGCTTTGTCTGGTGTACCTTCCGCCCGGTTCCTCTGCCTCTGTGGCGGGACCCGGTGACGGGAATTTATGGGATTCCCTGAAAAACGCCCTCGGGGCGTTTTTCAGGCTGTCGAAAAAGTGTTTTCGCCAGCCTGAGCAAGTTTTCAGACCTTTAA
>CAJUQQ010000129.1 GCA_910588175.1 uncultured Oscillibacter sp. | reverse complement strand
GCTCCATGCGGTTGTTGGTGGTCTGGGCCTCGCCGCCGGAGAGCTCCTTTTTGTGTTCCCCGTACAGCAGGATGGCTCCCCAGCCCCCGGGGCCGGGGTTGCCGGAGCAGGCCCCGTCGGTGTAGATGGTAACGGTTTTCATGAAATCTCCTCCGGCGCGGGGGCTTCATCCCTCTCCGCCAGGGCCATGGAGATTACCTGGTCCCCTTCCTCCTTGAACCGCATGACGATAACTCCCTGGGTGGAACGGCCGCACTGCTTGATGGCCTCCACCGGCGTACGGATCAAAATGCCCGACTGGGTGACCAGCAGCAGGTCCTCGGACCCGTCCACCACTTTGATGCCGACCACCTGCCCGGTTTTCTCCGTCAGCATATAGTTTCGGATACCATAGGCGTTCCGCTTGGTGATCCGGTACTCCTCTACCGCCGTCCGCTTGCCGTAGCCCTTCTCCGTAATGGTGAGGACGGCCTTTCCGGGCTTGGCCCGGGCGGCGCCAACCACGTAGTCCCCCTCCCGAAGCTTGATGCCAAGGACGCCCACGGCGGCCCGGCCCATGGGGCGGACCTCCTCCTCCGGGAAGCAGACGGCCATGCCGTCGTGGGTGGCAATGAGGATATTCTGTCTGCCGTCGGTCTCCCGAACGGTGATCAGCTGGTCGTCCTCCGTCATGTTCAGGGCCCGGATGCCGTTGTTTCGAAGGTTCTTCAGGCTGTCCGCCGGAAGACGCTTCACCACGCCGTTTCGGGTGACCATAAACAGGAAGCGGCCGCCGTCCTCCAGGGAGCGGGTATGGACCATGGCCTGGACCCGCTCTCCCTGCTCCACCTGGAGGATGTTGACGATGTTGGTCCCCTTGGCGGTTTTGCCGGAGACGGGAATCTGATAGCCCTTCTTCCGGTAGACCTTGCCGGTGTCGGTGAAGAAGAGGATATAGTCGTGGGTGGAGGCGGTAAACACGTCCGCCACCGCGTCTTCTTCCCGGGTGGTAATGCCCTTCTTCCCCATGCCGCCCTTGGACTGGGCGGCGTACTCGCTGACAGGGGTACGCTTGATATACCCCGCCTGGGTCAGGGTGAAGACGCACTGCTCCTCCTCGATCAGGTCCTCAATGTCGATTTCATCCTCCACGTCCTGAATTTCCGTCACACGGTCATCGCCGTATTTCTCCGCGATGGCGGTGAGCTCCTCTTTCAAAATCTGGCGGACCAGGGTCTCGTCGGAGAGGATTTTCTGGAACCAGGCGATGCGCTCCTCCAGCTCCTTGTACTCGTTCTCCAGCTTCTCCCGGTTCAATCCCTGGAGAGAAATCATCCGCATGTCGCAGATGGCCTGGGCCTGCACGTCGTCCAGGCCAAAACGGGCCATCAGGTTTTCCTTGGCGTTGTCATAGCTGCTGCGGATGACTTTGATGACCTCGTCAATGTGGTCCTGGGCAATCAGCAATCCCTCCAGCAGATGGGCCCGCTCCTGGGCCTTTTTCAGGTCAAACCGGGTGCGGCGAATGATAACCTGCTCCTGGTGGGCAATGTACTCGTCCAGAATGTGCCGCAGGGAGAGAATCTTGGGCTGGAGCTTGCCGTTTACCTCCACCAGAGCCAGCATGTTGATGGCAAAGGTGGTCTGGAGCTGGGTCTGGGAAAACAGGCGGTTCAGCACCACCTGGGGGTTGGCGTCCCGTTTCAGCTCAATGACGATGCGCATGCCGTTCCGGTCAGACTCGTCCTGAATGTTGGAGATGCCTTCCAGCCGCTTGTCCTCCACCTGGTCCGCCATGTTTTTAATCAGCATCCGCTTGTTGACCTGGTAGGGGATCTCCGTAATGATGATGCGGGTCCGGTTCTGGCCGAACTCCTCAAATTCATGCCTCGCCCGGATGGTCACCCGGCCCCGGCCGGTGGCGTAGGCCGCCCGGATGCCGGACCGGCCCATGATGATGCCCTTGGTTGGGAAGTCCGGGCCCTCCATGTGCTGCATCAAATCCGTCAGCGTGGCCTCGGGGTCGTCCAGCACATGGATGACGGCCCCAATCACCTCCCGGAGGTTATGGGGCGGGATATTGGTGGCCATACCCACGGCGATGCCGGAGGAGCCGTTCACCAGCAGGTTGGGGAACCGGGAGGGCAGGACCTTGGGCTCCCGGCGGGTCTCGTCGAAGTTGGGGTCCCAGTCCACGGTCTCCTTTTCGATCTCCCGGAGCATCTCCTCGGAGATTCTGGCAAGGCGGGCCTCCGTGTAACGGTAGGCCGCCGGGGGGTCGCCGTCTACGGAGCCGAAGTTGCCGTGTCCGTCAATGAGCATATAGCGCATGGAAAAGTCCT
>CAJUQQ010000128.1 GCA_910588175.1 uncultured Oscillibacter sp. | reverse complement strand
GACGGCCCGCTTTCCTGTATGGTATAGAGAAAGGAGAGGGAAAATGGTGGGGTCAACAAGCGTTGTTCGCTTGATGGGATTATCATAACGGCACACTTTTAAAATGTCAACGGCTTTCCTTGAACCTTCACACTTTGTTTACAATCGACAAATTTTGATCCCAAACATTTACAAATCGTTCAAAAATTATCCAGATTCCGTTCTTGACAGTCTTGTTAGGATATGCTAATATTTAGCGTGCTAAATATTAGCGCACTAAACGTCTTGTCCCCTCGGGACATGGAAGGAGCCGCTGTCATGAGCAAATACTTTCAAGGCCTGGGGCCCACCCTGGGCTGGACGGCCAAGCTGTCCAAGGCCTGCATGGACGCCCGGGTCTCCCAATACGACGTGACGCCGGCCCAGACCCACGTCCTTCTCTACCTCCAGCAGCACGGCGGACAGGTCCTCCAGAACGAGCTGGCGGACTATCTCCAGGTGAAACCCTCCACCGCCAACGGCGTGCTGGACCGGATGGTGGAAAAGGGCCTGGTCTGCCGCAGCGTCAGCGGCAGCGACGCCCGCCGCCGCCTCATCCACCTGACGGAGAAGGGGGCGGAACAGCAGGCCTTGCTCCAGCGGAGCTTTCTGGACGTGGAGGAGGCCATGGTCCGGGGCTTCTCCCCGGAGGAGCGGGAGGCTCTGCTGGCCTTTCTGAACCGTGTGATTCAAAATCTCAAGGAGGATTCCGAAACATGAGAAACAAACTCTGGCCCTGCGCCCGGCCCTATGGCCTCTGGATTCTGGTGGGTGTGGCGTGCAGCGCCGCGGAGGCCGTTTTCGAGCTGCTGATCCCCCTGGTGATGAGCGACATTGTGGACATCGGCATTGCCAACGGGGACCAGGCCTTTATTTTGCGAAAGGGCGCTTTGATGATCGTCCTGGCGGTGGCCTCCCTGTGCTTCGGCCTGGGGGCGGCGGTGACCTCCTCCGTGGCCGGCATGGGCTTCGGGGCCAATCTCCGCCGGGCGGAATACGACCATATCCAGACCTTCGCCTTTTCCAATATCGAGCGGTTCTCCACCGCTTCCCTGGTGACCCGGCTCACCAACGACGTTCACAACCTGCAAATGACCCTGATGATGTCTATGCGCCTGATGGTCCGGGCCCCGGTGATGCTGGTCTCCGCTCTGTTCTTCTCCATCCGCATCAGCTACCGGCTCAGCAACGTCTTCCTGGTGGCCCTGCCCCTGCTGCTGGTAGTGGTGGTGTTCCTTCTGGCAACCACCGGCCCCCTGTTTCGCTCCCTCCAGGAGAAGACCGACGCGCTGAACCTGGTGGTACAGGAAAATCTGGCGGGCATCCGGGTGGTGAAGTCCTTTGTCCGGGAGGACCGGGAACGGGAGAAATTCGCCGCCCGGAACGACGATCTGAAAAACACCTCCCTCCGGGCCTTCGGCAAGGTGGTTGTCAACATGCCCCTCATGATGCTGATCGTCTATGGCACCATCATCGCCGTGCTGTGGTTCGGCGGACAGATGGTTTACGCCGGCTCCCTGGAGGCGGGAAAGCTGATTACCTACTTTACCTATATCTCCCAGATCATGATGTCCCTGATGATGGTCTCCATGATCTTCATGATGCTGACCCGCTCCGCCGCCTGCGCCAAGCGGGTAGCGGAGGTCCTCAGCGAAACCCCGGCCATCACCGACAGCGGCGCGGAGGCCGGGGTGGACGGCCATCCCCTCTCCCCGGCGGACGGCAGCATTGATTTCGACCATGTGTACTTCCAGTACAATCCCGCCTCCAGCCAGTGGATTCTGGAGGATGTCAGCCTGCACATTCCCTCCGGCAGCACCGTGGGTATCCTGGGGGGCACCGGCAGCGGCAAAACCTCCCTGGTCTCCCTGATACCCCGGCTCTACGAGGCGGGCCGGGGCACGGTTTCCGTGGGCGGGAAGCCCGTCGGCGCCTACACCATGGAACGGCTCCGGGAATCCGTCAGCATGGTGCTGCAAAAAAACACCCTGTTCTCCGGCTCCATCCGGGAAAACCTGCTCTGGGGCAATCCCCAGGCCACGGAGGAAGAGCTCTGGGCCGCCTGCCGGGCCGCCTGTGCCGACGAATTTCTGGAGCGCATGCCCGACGGCCTGGACACGGACCTGGGGCAGGGGGGCGTCAACGTCTCCGGTGGGCAGAAGCAGCGGCTATGCATCGCCCGGGCCATTTTGAAAAAGCCCAAGGTGCTGATTCTGGACGACTCCACCAGCGCGGTGGATACCGCCACGGACGCGAAGATCCGGGAGGCCTTTGCCCGGGAACTAAAGGACGCCACCAAGCTTATCATCGCCCAGCGGGTCGCCTCCGTCCGGGAGGCGGACCTGATTCTGGTGATGGACGGCGGGCGCATCATCG
>CAJUQQ010000127.1 GCA_910588175.1 uncultured Oscillibacter sp. | reverse complement strand
CTAAGTTACTGTTTTCTCTTTCCCCGCATCGTTACCAGATACCACTGCCGGAACCGGACCGGCGGCAGGCCCACAACCCGCTTGAAAATGCTGTTGAAGTGGCTGGCGCTGTCATAGCCCACCATGGCCGCGATTTGGGCCGCGCTGAAATCCGTGGAAATCAGGAGGTTCTGAGCCTCGCCCATCCGGCGGCGTATGACATACTGAATTGGCGAGGAGCCGGTGATTTCCTTGAACACATGGGCCGCGTGATAGGGAGAAACCTTCAGCTCCTCTCCCATGCGCTCCAGCGTCAGGGGTTCGGCAAAGTGGGCGGCGATATATTGGCCGATCCGGTTGACCAGCATCACGGATTCCGTCTGCGCCTCGTTCCTGTCGTCGGCGGGGAAACTCAAGGCCAGCGGCAGAAGCGCCAGGAACAAATGCTGAGCGATGTCTCTGCTCTGGGCGGTCCCCAGCTCCATCTGATTGTACATCAGTTGGCACAGGTTTTTGATCTGCTCGTACATCCGCCCCACCGGCCGGATGTAGCCGTCCTTGGCCTCGGTAAAACAGCCGGGCGGCAGCCCTTTCAGCTCCAGCCCCTCAATGCCGAAGCAGATGGTGCCGATCTCCCGGTGGGTGGCGGATTGGACCTCATGAAGATCCCCCTGATTGCTGAACAGGAAATCCCCGGGATAAATGGGATAGCTGCGCCCGTTCAGGATGTAGCAGCCCTCTCCCACATTGACAAAAACCAGCTCGCATACGTTGTTGTGCGAGTGCAGGACACGGTTGATTTTCGGGTCGGTCGCCCGCTGTAAGGCGGCGTAGAGCAGAGCGGGCGGACGGTGGACAAACGATATCTGTGTATTCATGCGGTCTCCTCCTCGCGTGATCGCGGCATCCTTTGTCCGCTATTATCGCAGGATTTTGGGGGAACCGCAAGAATGCGCAACATCCAAATTTTTATCCAAAAATTTGTGCAGATTATAGGGGGAATTCCAGAAAAATGCCGCAAGAACCAGCAAACAACCGGCACCGTCTCCTGCTAGAATGAAGATGCTTTTCAAGGAAAACCGGCCGCGTGCCGGACGCGGTCCGCGAGCATCCAACGCAATCGGGAGGAATGACTATGATCCAAATCTGCGGCGCGCCCTGCTGCTGGGGTGTGGACGACCCCAAGAACCCCTATCTGCCCCCCTGGCGGCGGGTGCTGGAGGAGGCCGGTCTGGCCGGATACAGCGCCATTGAGCTGGGGCCTTACGGCTATTTGCCGATTGACGCGGAGACAGTCTCCGCCGAGCTGCGGAAGAACGGCATCGCCATCGTGGCGGGCACCATTTTCCACGATCTGCTGGACCCCGGCAATCAGGAAAACGTCCTGAAGGCGGTGGACGACATCTGCCGCCTCATCACAGACCCGGCCATGCCAACGCTGCCGGCCCACCAGGGGCAGAAGTTTCCCACGCCGTACATGACGGTTATGGATTGGGGCCACGACGAGCGGGACTACGCCGCGGGCCATCCCAACCGGGCGCCCCGCCTTTCCGCCGGGGAGTGGTCCGGCCTTATGAAGAACCTCCGGGCGGTCTGCGAGCGGGCGAACCGGTACGGCGTCCGGCCTGTCATCCATCCCCACGCCGGAGGCTACATCGAATTCGAGGACGAGATCGCGGCGGTGGTCCGGGATATTCCCTATGAGATTGCCGGGCTCTGCCTGGACACCGGGCACCTTTATTACTCCGGCATGGACCCGGCGGAATTTTTGAATAAGTACGCGGACCGGCTGGATTACGTCCACTTCAAGGATGTCAGCGAGGCGGTATACCAGGAGGTCCTGAACGAACACATCCGCTTCTTCGAGGGCTGCGGCAGGGGGGCCATGTGCCCCATCGGCACGGGAAGCCTGGACTATCCCGGCATCCGCAAGGTACTGGAGGACATCGGCTATAGCGGGTACATCACCATCGAGCAGGAGCGGGACCCCCGAAACGCCGGTACCAGCCTGCGGGATGTAAAGGCCAGCGTGGAGTACCTCAAACGCGTGGGCTACAAGCTCTGACTCATTTCACACCGCGGTTCCATCCGCTCAAATATTTTTAAGGAGAACAATATGACCAACACATTTCGACTGACTACCGCCCAGGCCATCGTGAAGTTCCTGGATAACCAGTACGTCTCCATGGACGGCGTGGAGACCAAATTCGTGGAGGGCTTCTTCACCATCTTCGGCCACGGCATCGCCGTGGGCCTGGGGGAGGCGCTGGACACCAATCCCGGCTCCCTGCGGGTGATGCAGGGCCGGAACGAGCAGGGCATGTGCCATGCGGCCATCGCCTTCGCCAAGCAGAGCGGGCGGAAAAAGATCATCGCCTGCGCCTCCTCCGTGGGCCCCGGCGCGGCCAACATGGTCACCGCCTGCGCCACGGCCACGGTAAACA
>CAJUQQ010000126.1 GCA_910588175.1 uncultured Oscillibacter sp. | reverse complement strand
GGCTTTGCCGCCTTACGGATATCGCATCCCCCTTGCGGGGATTGGATAGCCGTTGACGGCTTTGCCGCCTTACGGATATCACATGCCCATTGGGTAAACCATCTGCCCCAATCCGGCATTCCGCCAGTTTTAAAACAGACTCTAGGGCAATTCCTCACGGTATACAATGTGAAATGGGATGTGGTCCTCCAGCCGGGAACTGACAAGACTGCCGAAAAGCTGGTCGTAAGTAGCCTCAGCGTCATCGGTCAAGATATAGGAGAGGCAGGTATCATAGGGGAGCAGATTGGACTGTGCCTCCTCCTCAAACCTTCGGAGGAGGGAATAGTTCTGCTCACACCGTTTGCCCTCCTGATAGAAGACGGAGGTAAATTCTTCCCCATCATAGGACAGGTCTTCGAGGGACATATTGGGATAGTCGTCCTTGATGGACGCATAATAGTCCGGGTCATACCAGGAGGAAACGCCCAGCGAATCCAGTGTGAAGGAACTGCATAGCCGCACCGAAGCGGATTTTCCGGCGTCAACAGCTTCTAAAAAATCCTCCCAGCTCTCCCGCCCGCTGGTGATGCTCCCGTCCTCCGTGACGAGACAGCCGTCCGCCTTGGCCTGTTCCAGGCTGTAGTCCTCGGGAAGCTCCTCCAGAGGAACCGGTTCGGGCGTTCCTCCGCAGCTGGAGAGGAGGATCAGGCAGAGCAGCGCGGCAAGCATTCTGTTTTTCATGGTAGGCCTCCTTTTTTGATGTGTCCATCATAGCATGTATTTTCGAAAATCACAAGGGCGGGCTCCGCCTGGAAAGCGACCGTTTCTACTTCCCCAACCGGTTTCCCGTATTGATGTAAATCGCGCCGCCAATTCCTACGACAAACACCAGCGCGAGCCCAAGCCATAAGAGCCATGTTTTGCCGGAGACATCGCTTGCCATAATAACGAGAAAACAGCCCGCAAATGAAAACATCCATTTTCCCATATACCTGCACAATGTTTTCTCGTCTATTTGTTCTTTCTCCGCCTTGGGGGCGGTGTTATATCCGGCAATCAAAAAGGAGCCCTTCCCCTTTAGAAATACAATGCCCAATATTACAAGAATTCCAACGATCATCCCATGGATCAGTAGCAGCATCATCATTCCCCCGCATTCGGATTGACTGCGCTGATTTTATCACAGCCAGCTCCAAGCGGCAAGGCCTCGTTTGGGAAGTTTCCGGCACAGCTGTACGGAGCTAACGTGTAAACGGGGCCTATCGCCGGTTTGTATTGACAATCTCCCGCTCGTCTGCTACAATACCACTCACAGTGAGGAAGAGGACCAGTACCCGTCATGTCCTCCGCAAAGAGAGCCCCCGGTCTGGTGGAAGGGGGAGGGAGGCGGACGGCGAATACCCCTTGGAGCTGGCGCCCGAACGGAGGGAGAGCTCTCCTAGTAGGCGCGCGCCGGGTGCGCCCGTTATCGCGTGGGAGTGTTATCCGCACTCCACGAGGCCGTGTTTGCGAGGAGACGGCAAACCAGAGGTGGTACCGCGAATGTTTTCGCCCTCTGTCCCCACCGGGACGGGGCGTTTTTTCGTTCCCTCCGGGGAATCTCAACTAAAGGAGAAGGACAACATGCAGATTTATGAAGAACTGAGAGCCCGGGGCCTCATTGCCCAGGTCACCGACGAGGAAGAAATCCGGGAGCTGGTGAACACCGGCAAGGCCGTGTTTTACATCGGTTTCGACCCCACGGCGGACAGCCTCCATGTGGGCCACTTCATGGCGCTGTGCCTGATGAAGCGGCTCCAGATGGCGGGAAACCGGCCCATTGCCCTCATCGGCGGCGGCACCGGCATGGTGGGGGACCCCTCCGGCCGGACGGACATGCGCCAGATGATGACCACGGAGACCATTCAGCACAACTGCGACTGCTTCAAAAAACAGATGGAGCGGTTTATTGAGTTCGGGCCGGACAAGGCCATCATGGTGAACAACGCCGAATGGCTGATGAAGCTGAACTATGTCGAGCTTCTGCGGGAAGTCGGCGCCTGTTTCTCCGTGAACAACATGCTGCGGGCGGAGTGCTACAAGCAGCGAATGGAGAAGGGCCTGAGTTTCCTGGAATTCAACTATATGATCATGCAGTCCTACGACTTCTACCACATGTTCCAGACCCTGGGCTGCAACATGCAGTTCGGCGGCGACGACCAGTGGAGCAACATGCTGGGCGGCACCGAGCTGATCCGCCGGAAGCTGGGCAAGGACGCCTACGCCATGACCATCACCCTGCTGATGAACTCCGAGGGCAAAAAGATGGGCAAAACCGCCAAGGGCGCGGTGTGGCTGGATCCCAACAAGACCACTCCCTTCGAGTTCTACCAGTATTGGCGGAACGTCGGGGACGCGGATGTGCTGAAATGCATCCGCATGCTGACCTTCCTGCCCCTGGAGGAGATCGACGCCATGGACAAGTGGGAGGGCA
>CAJUQQ010000125.1 GCA_910588175.1 uncultured Oscillibacter sp. | reverse complement strand
ATCGACGCGGACTATGTGGTGGACGAAAAGGCCAAAACCGCCACCCTCACCGCCCGGGGCATCGCCAAGGCGGAGGAGTACTTCCACGTGGAAAACCTCTCGGACCCCTCCAACTCCACCGTCAGCCACCACATCAACCAGGCTCTCAAGGCCCACGGCACCATGAAACGGGATATTGACTACGTGGTGAAGGACGGGGAAGTCATCATCGTGGACGAGTTCACCGGCCGGTTGATGTTTGGCCGGCGGTACTCCAACGGCCTCCATCAGGCTATCGAGGCCAAGGAGCATGTGAACGTCAACAGCGAAAACCGGACCCTGGCCACCATCACCTTCCAGAATTATTTCCGGCTCTACGACAAGCTCTCCGGTATGACCGGTACGGCCATGACGGAGCAGGAGGAGTTCGGGACCATCTACAACCTGGACATTATCGAGATTCCCACCAACCGGCCCAACCAGCGGGACGACCACCACGACGTGGTTTACAAGACCGAGGCCGGAAAGTTCCGGGCCGTCATCCAGCAGATCAAGGAGTGCCACGAAAAGGGCCAGCCCGTGCTGGTGGGCACCGTGTCCATTGAGAAGAACGAGCTCCTCTCCAAGCTCCTCAGCCGGGAGGGCATCAAGCACAACCTGCTGAACGCCAAGAACCACGAAAAAGAGGCGGAAATCGTTGCCCAGGCGGGTAAGCTGGGGGCCGTCACCGTGGCCACCAACATGGCGGGCCGCGGCACCGATATCATGCTGGGGGGCAATGCCGAATACCTTGCCAGGGCGGACCTGGCCAAGGCGGGGTACTCCGAGGAGGTCATTGTGGACGCCACGGGCTACGCCGACACGGACAACCAGGAGATTCTGGACGCCCGGAAGCTCTTTGCCGAGAAGCTGGCCCAGCACAAGTCGGAAATCGCCAGCGAGGCGGACCAGGTCCGGGAGGCCGGAGGGCTGTTTATCATCGGCACGGAGCGCCATGAGTCCCGCCGGATTGACAACCAGCTCCGGGGCCGGGCGGGCCGCCAGGGGGACCCCGGCGAGACGAAGTTTTATATCTCCCTGGAGGACGATCTGATGCGCCTCTTCGGCGGGGATCGGATTACCAATATGATGGAGCGGTTCGACCTGGACGAGGACACGCCCATTGAGAACAAAATGCTGACCAAGGCCATTGAAAATGCCCAGACCACCGTGGAATCCCGGAACTTCCAGTCCCGGAAATCCGTGCTGGAATACGACGACGTGATGAACAAGCAGCGGGAGCTGATCTACAGCCAGCGCCGCCAGGTCTTGGACGGTATGGATATCAAGGAAACCGTGCTGAACATGATGCACACCTCCATCGGCAACCACGTCAGCCTGGCTTTCGGCGGGCAGCAGCACTTGGACGCCGCCGGATACCGGGAGATGCTCCGGGGGCTGGAGGGCATGTACTTCGCCAAGGGCGCGGTGAGCGTCCCCGAGGCGGAGGTGCCCGGCAAGAGCCAGGAGGACTTTGATCAGGCCTTCATTGCCGCCGCCGAGGACTTCTACGAGAATAAAGAGGCGGAGATCACCAGCCCCATCATGCGGGAGCTGGAGCGGGTCGTCATGCTCCGGGTTGTCGACGAATACTGGATGGACCACATCGACGCCATGGACGACCTGAAGCAGGGCATCCGGCTCCAGTCCTACGGCAACAACAATCCCGTGGACGTGTACAAGCGGGAGTCCCTGGAGATGTTCGAGGAGATGATCGCCGCTATTCAGGACGAGACCGTCCGGCGGCTGTATTCCGTGCGCCTGAAAAAGGACGAGGAGGTCAAGCGGGAGCGGGTAGCCAAGGGCATGGTGGAGAACGTCGGCGGCGACGGCACCAAGCCCAAGAAGCAGCCCACCCGGGTGGTGAAAATCGGGCGGAATGATCCCTGCCCCTGCGGCAGCGGGCTGAAGTGGAAGAAGTGCGCCTGCAAAGAGTATCACTCCAATTAAAAGGATGTGGAGCGTATGGATCAAAAAGAATACAGCGTTCCCCATTTACTCCAGGATATCAGGGAGCTCCTGCTGGGCATTGCGCTGATTTTGTTTGCGATTGCCCTGATTCTGCTGGGATTGGCCTTGCGCAATGACTTTAACTCGGAGATTCTATATTGGATCGCAGGTCCTGTTGTGTTGGCCTATGGAGGATTTCACACTTGGAACGGCTGGACGCGCCGCGAAGTGATCCAGAAGAACGATGAATCCCCAAAACAGGGAAAGTAGAGGGGGTCCCTTATGCCCTTTGAGACCCACGAACAAAACGGCCTGGTCTGGTTCACCGCCTCGAACTTAGGCGGCGTCCGCCACGGCTTTTCCACCCGCCTGGGGGGCGTGTCCCCCGCCCCCTGGGACAGCCTGAACCTCCGTCCCGGCATGGGGGACGGGCGGGAGGCCATGCTGGAAAATTACCGCCGCTTCTGCGCCGCCATCGGGGCGGATATGGAGCGGACGGTCCTCTCCCGGCAGGTTCATGAGACGAACGTCCGGGCCTGTACGGAGGCCGACGCCGGGAAGGGCCTCTTCCGGGAGCGGGACTATGACAGCGCCGACGC
>CAJUQQ010000124.1 GCA_910588175.1 uncultured Oscillibacter sp. | reverse complement strand
TGGCGATGGTGACGCCCATGGCCTTGAGGCCGTCCACTTCCTTCTGGACGATGGCTTTGGGCAGACGGAACTCGGGGATGCCGTACACCAGCACGCCGCCCGCCAGGTGCAGGGCCTCGAACACGGTGACCTCGTACCCCTTCCGGGCCAGGTCTCCCGCGCAGGTCAGTCCCGCGGGGCCGGAGCCCACCACGGCCACGCGATGTCCGTTGGAGGCGGGCTTTTCCGGGGCCTCGGTGCAGTGGGCGTTGTGCCAGTCGGCCACGAACCGCTCCAGGCGGCCGATGCCCACGGGGTCCCCCTTCTTGCCCCGGACGCAGTACATCTCGCACTGAGTCTCCTGGGGGCACACCCGGCCGCAGACGGCCGGGAGGGCGGAGGTGTTGGAGATGATCTGATAGGCCGCCTCAAAGTCGCCCTTGGCCACCTCGGCGATGAACTCGGGGATATGTACCATAACGGGGCAGCCCTGCATGCAGGCCCGGTTCTTGCAGTTTAAGCAGCGGGCCGCCTCGTCCAGAGCTTGGGCCTCGGTGTAGCCCAGGGCCACCTCCTCAAAGTTCTTGTTCCGGACGTTGGGGTCCTGGGAGGGCATGGGGTTTTTCTGTAAAGACATATTGGCCATGATTACTGGGCCTCCTTCTTGAACAGGTTGCAGGTCTCCTCGTGCTTGTGCTTCTCGAATTCCATGTACATCTGGTTCCGCTTCACGGCCAGATCCCAGTCCACCTTGTGGCCGTCGAAGTCCGGGCCGTCCACGCAGGCGAATTTCATCTCGCCGCCCACGCTCAGGCGGCAGCCGCCGCACATGCCGGTTCCGTCGATCATGATGGGGCTCATGGAGACGGTGGTGGGGACGCCGTAGGGCTCCGTGGTCTTGGAGACAAACTTCATCATGACCATGGGGCCGATGGCGAAGACCTCGTCATACTGGTTCCCCCCGTCGATGAGCTCTTTCAGGGCCTCGGTGACCAGGCCCTTCCGGCCATAGCTGCCGTCGTCGGTGCAGACAATCAGCTTGTCGGAGGACTTCTTGAAATCCTCCTCCAGGATCACCAGATCCTCGGTGCGGAAGCCCACGATGGCGTGAACCTCGGCCCCGTCGTCATGGAACTTCTTCAGCACAGGGTAGGCAATGGCGCAGCCCACGCCGCCGCCGACAACGGCGACCTTTTTCTTGCCCTCGGTCTCGGTGGCCTTGCCCAGGGGGCCCACGAAGTCCTGGAGGCAGTCGCCCTCGTTGAGGTGGGAGAGCTTCTCCGTCGTCGCGCCCACAGTCTGGACGATGATGGTGACGGTGCCTTTTTCGGGGTCGTAGGCGTTGATGGTGATGGGGATGCGCTCGCCCTGCTCGTCCACCCGGAGGATGATGAACTGTCCCGGCTGGGCTTTCTTGGCGATCAGCGGGGCCTCAATCTCATACAGGGTGACGGTGGGGCGCAGAGCCTCTTTTCTGACGATCTTGTACATATGCTTCCTTCTTTCCCGATCATGTCATGGTTGTAATGTTAGAGCCCGTGTCCTGCCATTGACACATTGTTTTCAGTTTAACATATAGGGGGAGAGCCGTCAATTGGTTTCCCCTGGATTTTTGTAAAATATCGGGAGGGCTTACAGGCTGTTGAGGATCAGCGCCGCGCCGGAGAGCGTCAGCATCACGGTCACGCATTTCCGCACCAGCTTTTCATCCAGCACGCGGCCGCTCAGCATCCCCAGGCCCAGTCCCGCCAGCATACAGGGAATCAGCAGGGCGGCCCGTTTCAGGATATCCACGGTGAGGATGCCCCACAGGGCGTACAGGAAAATCCGCAGAGTATTTTCCACCAGAAACACCACGCAGATGTTGGCCTTGAAGGAGGCGCTGTCCTCCGTGACCCGGCTCAGATAGGCCCCCAGCAGCGCCCCAACGCCATATAGTCCGCACAAGAGCCCCGAGAGGACGCCGACGGCGGCCAGAACCGCCTGGGACTGCCGGATATTTTTGGGCCGGTATTCCCGCAGCAGCATCTCCAGGCCCAGCAGGACAATCACCGTGCCGAAGATCACTTTGGTGACGCCGGCGTCCGCGTTTTTCAAAAACAGAATGCCCGGAACGCTGCCAGCGGCCACCAGAGCCGCCAGGGGCAGACAGAGCTTCCAGCGGATGGAGCGCCGCTCCCTCCACAGCAAAATCAGATTGGAGGGATAGCCCAGCAGCAGTTCAACCGGGGAAATGCTGGCGTTATCCACGGCAAAGCTCAGAATGGTTGTGAAGACCAGGGTGTTGGCAAAGCCGCACAGACCCTTGACAAAAAAGGCGCAGACTGCCGCCGCTCCCCACCAGATCATATGCGCCACCTCCCCGGCGAACCGCCGGGCCTCATTATATCATGGGCTGGGAGGAAGGGCAAGCGGGCACTTGCAAACCATTTCAATCTATGCTATATTATTAAATTTGTGGAAACACTCCCATTATTAAAAACCAGGAGGCTGCAACATGGCCGCTTTCAAGGACGAAATCGCCCGGAGACGAACCTTTGCCATCATCTCCCACCCCGACGCGGGCAAAACCACCCTCACGGAAAAGCTCCTCCTCTACGGCGGGGCCATCGCCCAGGCCGGCGAGGTCAAGGGCAAGCGGGCCCGGGCCGCTACCTCCGACTGGATGGAGATTGAAAAGCAGAGGGGCATTTCCGTCACCTCCTCCGTTATGCAGTTCCAGCACGACGGCTACTGCGTCAATATCCTGGACACCCCGGGACACCAGGACTTCTCCGAGGACACCTACCGCACCCTCATGGCGGCGGACTCCGCCGTCATGGTCA
>CAJUQQ010000123.1 GCA_910588175.1 uncultured Oscillibacter sp. | reverse complement strand
TACGGCGACCCCGCCACCGTGCCCATCCGGGAGGACTTCCCCACCGGCGGCACCACGAATCCCTACGGCACCTCCAAGCTGTTCCAGGAGAAGATGCTGATGGACATCTGCGCCGCGGACCCCACGCTGAACGTGGCCCTGCTCCGCTACTTCAACCCCATCGGGGCCCATGAATCCGGCCTCATCGGGGAGGACCCCAACGGCATTCCCAACAACCTGGTCCCCTATATCGCCAAGGTGGCCGTGGGCCAGCTGGAAAAGGTCCACGTCTACGGCAACGACTACGACACTCCTGACGGCACCGGTGTCCGGGACTATATTCACGTCGTCGACCTGGCCAAGGGCCATGTGGCCGCGCTGAAAAAGCTGGAGACGGACTGCGGCCTCTTCGTCTGCAACCTGGGCACCGGCAACGGCTACAGCGTGCTGGACGTGCTCCACGCCTATGAGAAGGCCTGCGGCAAGACCCTGCCCCATGTCATGGACCCCCGCCGTCCCGGCGACATCGCCACCTGCTACGCCGACCCCAAGAAAGCCCGGGAAGAGCTGGGCTGGACCGCGGAGCTTGGCATCGAGGAGATGTGCGCCTCCTCCTGGAAGTGGCAGTCCATGAATCCCAACGGATATAAAGGGTGAGCGCGGTAAAGGAGAGGAAATATGAAAAAGCCAGTTCTGGTCATCATGGCCGCCGGCATGGGCAGCCGGTACGGCGGCCTCAAGCAGCTGGACCCCGTGGGAAACCACGGCCAGCTGATCATTGACTACTCCATCTACGACGCCCGCCGGGCGGGCTTCGAGACGGTGGTCTTCGTCATCAAGCCCGAGATTGAGGAAGATTTCAAGCGCTGCATCGGCGACCGCGTGGCCAAGTCCATGGATGTGCGCTATGTCTACCAGCTGAAAGAGGACCTGCCGGAGGGCTACAGCGTTCCAGCGGAGCGCCAGAAGCCCTGGGGCACCGCTCACGCCGCCCTGGCCGCCCGGAACGCGGTGGACGGCCCCTTCGCCGTCATCAACGCCGATGACTACTACGGCCCCGAGGCCTATCAGAAAATCTACGACTACCTGGCCGCTCACGAGGACGGAGCCCTTTACGAATACGTCATGGTGGGCTATCTGCTGAAAAACACCGTCAGCGAAAACGGCACCGTGGCCCGGGGCGTCTGCGAGGAAACCGGGGACCACTACCTGTCCCAGATTACCGAGCGGACCAAGATTGAACAGGGCCCGCCCCTGCGCTTCACCGAGGACGACGGAAAGACCTGGACCGAACTGCCGGAGGACACCATCGTCTCCCTGAACATGTGGGGCTTCACCCGCAGCTTCCTGGATGAGGCGTGGAAACGCCTCCCCGCCTTTTTGGACAAGGCCCTGGCGGAAAACCCCGCCAAGGCGGAATACTTCCTCCCCAGCGTGGTCAGCCAGCTGATCGGGGAAGGCAAGGCCCGGGTCAAGGTCCTGCGGAGCGAGGACAAGTGGTACGGCGTCACCTACCGGGAGGACAAGCCCACGGTCATGAACGCCATCGCCGAGAAGACGGAAGCCGGCCTCTACCCGGACCGGCTGTGGGAGGAATAAGATGAACAGCGCGGAAGAGAGAATCCAAGAAGCCCTGGCTGCCTTTGACTTCGGGGCCCCCGTGGTGGGCGCCCTGCGCTACGGCCAGGGGCACATCAACGACACCTTCGTGGTCCACACCCAGCCGGAGGATCGCTGCTGCCGCCGTTTCATCCTCCAGCGGATGAGCGCCGCCGCCTTCAAGCACCCCGACGAGCTGATGGAGAACATCACCGGCGTCACCGAATATCTGGGCCGGGAGATCGAGAAGCACGGCGGCGACCGGGACCGGGAGGCCATGCGGGTCCTCCGCCCCCGGAACGGTGAGCCCTTCTTCACCGACAGCCTGGGCGGAGCCTGGCGGGTCTATCCCTTTGTGGAGCGCACGGTCTGCTATCAGTCGGCGGAATCGGCGGAGCTGTTCGCCGCCTCCGGCCGGGCCTTCGGCCATTTCCAGCAGCTACTCGGAGGCTATCCGGCGGAGACCCTCCACGAGACCATCCCCAATTTCCACAACACCGAGGACCGGCTGGTCAAGTTTAAAGCCGCCCTGGCGGCGGACCCCCTGGGCCGGGCCAAGGACTGCGGGCCGGAGATCGACTTTGTTTTGAAACGGGAGGCGGACTGCTCCGTGGCCCTGGACGCCATGCGGGCGGGAAAGCTCCCCCTTCGGGTCACCCACAACGACACCAAGCTGAACAACGTCCTGATGGATGAGGAAACCCACGAGGGCGTCTGCATCATCGACCTGGACACCGTTATGCCGGGCCTTGTGATCTACGACTTCGGCGACTCCATCCGCTTCGGGGCCAACCACAGCGCCGAGGACGAAACGGACCTCAGCAAGGTCAACCTGGATGTGGACCTCTTCGCTGCCTACACCGCCGCCTTCCTGGAGGGCGCCGGCGGCTCCCTCACCAACGAGGAGATTGCCTACCTCCCCTGGGGCGCCAAGCTGATGACCCTGGAATGCGGCATCCGCTTCCTCACGGACTACATTGACGGCGACCATTACTTCCACATCAGCCGGGACGGACAGAATCTGGACCGCTGCCGCACCCAGTTCAAGCTAGTGGCGGACATGGAAGCCCGCTGGAGCGAGCTGGAGACCATTGTCAACCAGTACCGGATATGAACATACTGTTTGATGAGGAGGGCCTGCGCAAGCTGATTGCCAACCTCAATGTGCTCACCGGCGTGCCCGCCAACATTTTGGACCTGTCGGGCCGGGACATCAACCTCTTCCGGGGCCATCCCCCCTTCTGCCG
>CAJUQQ010000122.1 GCA_910588175.1 uncultured Oscillibacter sp. | reverse complement strand
TCTCGTCAAAAATCTGGGACATGCCCACTTTTTTGCCGATGATCGCTTTCATGTAGGTTCCTCCTTAAAGTAAGGTTATTGGTTGACCGGCCGCGGCCATTGGGAACCGTTCCGGCCAACTTGACCCGTCTGCCTCGACAAGGCGGCAGACAGCGGTTCAACATGGTAGAGGGTTTTACAGCTTGATTTCAATCTCCACGCCGGCGGGGAGCTCCAGGGCCATCAGGGCCTCCACGGTCTTGGGGGAGGACTTGGCGATGTCGATGAGCCGCTTATGGGTGCGGCGCTCGAACTGCTCCCGGCTGTCCTTGTGCTTGTGGACGGAGCGCAGGATGGTAATGATCTCCTTCTTCGTGGGCAGGGGGATGGGGCCGGAAACCTCGGCGCCGGTGCGCTTGGCGGTTTCCACGATCTTCTCCGCGCTCTGGTCGATCACCTGGTGGTCATACGCCTTCAGGCGGATGCGGATCTTTTCTTTCTGTGCCATGTTCAGGTTCCTCCTAATTCGTACGTCGTTTTGAATGGGGTCTCGACGACCTACGGCGAGAGAAATTTTTCTGTCCGCTTATCCGTGCGTATCATTCCTGCTCATGAAAAAATCCGGCGCAAAGCAGGCCGGTTCCGTCATGGCGCGGCGATCTACGCTCGCGTACAGACCTTTCTCAGCCGCCCGATTATCGGACATACTCCCCGGAAGTTACCTCTTTCGAGCAATCTCCCGGTTCATCGCGGTCGCGGGGCGCAGAGGATGTCCTCTCCGCCGCATGCCCATACATAATAATAGAAAACGCGCCTGGTGTCAAGAGAAATTTTGCTGGATTTCCTCTTTTTTTCCGGGAGGGTCCCGTCGCTTTGCCGAAGACCCCCTCCGGGGTCCCCGGAGGGGGAACGCGGAACGAAAATTTGCAAAAAGGCTTGCGCTTTCTCATGAGCTGTGGTATATTGCATATGTTAGAGTAAGATGGAAGCTAAGGTAAGGAGTGGACCGGCGGTCCGCTCTTTTTGTTGGCCCTGACGGGCCAGCAAAAAGAGCTTGAGGTTTTTCAGCTTTGCTGAAAAACTTGTGATTGAAATGGTGCAGGAAACCCCTCCTGGGTTTCCCGCACACACCCTTCCTTCCCGTCGAAAAAATCTTTGTCTTCCAAGGGAGGACCATATGAAAAAAATTACCGAGCTGACCGCGGAGCTGGCCGCCCCCGCCGTCGCGGAGGCGGGCTGCACCCTCTGGGACGTGGAATATGTGAAAGAGGGCGGAACCTGGTACCTCCGGGTCCTGCTGGACAAGGAGGGCGGCGTGGACATTCTGGACTGCGAGGCCGTGTCCCGGAAACTCTCGGACCTTTTGGACGAGGCGGACCCCATCGAGGGGAGCTACACCCTGGAGGTGGGCTCCGCCGGGGCGGAGCGGGCGCTGAAGCGGCCCGGGGACTTCGCCCAGTTTATGGGCAGTCCCGTGCTGGTGAAGCTCTACCGCGCCCTGGAGGGACAAAAGGAGATTCCCGGCGTCCTGACGGCCTATGACCCGGAGAGCGGGGCCGTCACCGTGGAAGCCGGGGGCGCGTCCCGGACCTTTGAGAAGAAGGACGTGGCCCTGGTCCGCCTGCGGGTGGAGTTTTAAGCCAGGTTTGAAAAATGTCAAAACGCCCAAACGGCGGATCTTTTTCCGCCGCTCTGCGTTCAATTTTCTTGGGCGGCGGTCCGCCTGCGGAAATTTGCCTTGATTGACGGGAAAATCTCTCGCCGTTAGGCATTCCGCAATTTTCAAAACAGGCCTAAGCCGCGTTGTTTTGCTATTTATAATAGTGTATAATATAATGTATTTCGTGATAAGGAGACCTGACAAAGATGAGAGGCAAGAAGCAGAAGGAACCCGCCGGAATGAATCCCGGTGAGATCTTCGCCGCCCTGGAGCTTCTGCAGCAGGAGCGGGGCATCCCCAAGGAAGCCATGCTGGAAAAGGTCATCAAGGCCATCATCACCGCCTACCAGCGGGACCACAAGGACGTGGAAGAGGAGAACATCGTGGTGGAGGCGGACGAGGAACACCGGGAGCTCCGCATGTTCGTCCGCAAGACCGTGGTGGATGAGGAGGACTACGTGGACCCCTTCAACGAGATGTCCCTGGAGGAAGCCAAGGCCCTCTCCGCCCGGTATGAGATCGGCGACGTGGTGAGCATCCCGGTGGACAAGATGGAGTTTGGCCGCATCGCCGCCGGAAACGGCAAGCAGGTCATCATCCAAGGCCTGCGGGAGGCCGAGCGGGGCAAGGTTTACGACGAGTTCAACTCCAAGCAGCACGAGATTCTCACCGGCGTGGTCACCCGCATCGACCCCCGGAACGGCGCGGCCTCCCTCCGCATCGGCACCGGCGCGGAGTCCACGGAGGCGCTGCTGCTGGCCGGGGAACAGGTCCCCGGCGAACCCCTGGAGGAGGGCATGCACATCAAGGTTTACGTGGTGGACGTGCGCCACTCCACCCGGGGGCCTCAGGTGTTGATCTCCCGGACCCATCCGGGCCTGGTAAAGCGCCTCTTCGAGCTGGAGGTGCCGGAGATTTTCGACGGCTCCGTGGAGGTGCGGTCCATCGCCCGGGAGGCGGGCAGCCGCACGAAAATGGCCGTCTGGTCCAAGGAGGAGAACGTCGACCCCATCGGCGCCTGCGTGGGTCCCAGGGGCCAGCGGGTGGCCGCCATTGTCGACGAGCTCCGGGGGGAGAAAATCGACATCATCAAGTACAGCGAGGACCCCGCCGCTTTCATCGCCGCCGCCCTGGCCCCCGCCGACGTGGTGGACGTGCGCATGGCGGAGGAGGGCAAGGCCTGCCGCTGCGTGGTGCCCGACGACCAGCTGTCCCTGGCCATCGGCAAGGAGGG
>CAJUQQ010000121.1 GCA_910588175.1 uncultured Oscillibacter sp. | reverse complement strand
CCCATGGCCAAGTACATGCTGAACTCCGTCCTCATCGCCGGCGGGTCCACCATCATCGCCATGCTCTGCGGCATCCCGGCGGCCTACGCCCTGGCCCGGATGAAGTTCAAGGGCCAGACCGCTTTTCTGGGCTTCGTCATTGTTTCCCAGATGTTCGCCCCGGTGGTGCTGCTGATCGGCATCTATCAGGTCATGCAGCGCCTTGGCCTGACGGACAACATCCTGGGACTGGTATTCATCAACGCCGCTTTCAATCAGGCGTTTACCATCTGGCTGCTGCGGGGCACCTTCATGGGCATCTCCGCAGAGATGGAGCAGGCCGCCACCATCGACGGCTGCACCCGGGTTCAGTCCATGATGAAGGTGCTTCTCCCCGTGGCGGCCCCCGGCATCGTCACCACGTTGATTTTCATCTTTATCAACGCCTGGAACGAGTACACCGTGGCCCTGTGCCTCATCTCCACGGATACCTATAAGCCCCTGACGGTGGGTATCAATACCTTTAACGGGTACAATATGATTGAGTGGCAATACCTGTTTGCCGCCTCCATCTTTGCCATTATCCCCGTGGTCATCCTGTTCATGTGCATTGAGAAGAACCTGGTCAGCGGCCTCGCCTCCGGCGGAGTAAAAGGCTGATACTTTCTTGAAAGAAAGTATCCAAAGAACTTTAATACGCTCTGATAGTCTGGCAATCCACCTGGCCGGAGCGACGGCAACGAAGATATCCTTATGCGGAAACTGGAAAGGAGAAATGTCATTATGAAAATCTATCTGGAAAAAGACTACGACGCCATGAGCCGCCGTATGGCTCAGATCATCGCTGCGGAAATTACTCACAACCCCGCCTGCGTGCTGGGTCTGGCTACCGGCTCCACACCCGAGGGAGCCTACAAGTACTTGGTGGACTGGCACAAGCAGGGCTGCCTCAGCTTCAAGGACGTGCTCTCCGTCAATCTGGACGAGTACGTGGGCCTGGAGCCCTCCCACGACCAGAGCTACCGCTACTTCATGCAGAGCAATCTCTTCGACCATGTGGACATCGTCCCTGAGAACACCCGGGTGCCCGATGGCTTGACCAAGGACCCCGCGGCCTTCTGCGCGGAGTACGACGCCTATATCCGTTCCCTGGGCTATGTGGACCTCCAGATTCTGGGCATCGGCCGGAACGGCCACATCGGCTTCAACGAGCCCGGCGACTGCTTCGTCAAGGAGACCCACGTGGTAGACCTGACGGAAAGCACCATCGACGCCAACGCCCGCTTCTTTGCCACCCGGGACGACGTGCCCAAGCAGGCCATCAGTATGGGCATCGGGGCCATCATGGGCGCTAAGAAGGTCCTCCTGGCCGCCAGCGGCGCGGAGAAGGCCGACGCCATCCTGGGCTCCATCTGCGGGGCTATCACGCCCCACTGCCCCGGCTCCATCCTCCAGCTCCATCCCAACGTGGTGGTGGTCGTGGACGAGGCCGCCGGAAGCAAGCTGAAAGCCGCCGGGGTGCCCGTATGCGGATAACCGGCGGACAGGTCTTTGACCTGGAACAGGGTTTTGCCGCCCGAGATCTCTGCACCGACGGGGCCTTGATCGCCAATGTCAGCGGTGATGGGGACGTTCTGGACGCCTCCGGGTGCTACGTCATCCCCGGCCTGGTGGACGTGCATTTCCACGGCGCGGTGGGCGAGGATTTCAGCGACGCCACCCCCGAGGGTCTGCAAAAGATTGCCGACTACGAGCTGTCCCAGGGCGTAACCTATATCTGTCCGGCGGGCATGACCCTGCCGGAGGACCAGCTGACCGCCATCTGCAAGACCACCGCCGCCCACCGGAAGCAAAATTCCGGCGGCGCTGAGGTGGTGGGGGCGCACTTAGAGGGTCCCTTCCTCTGCGAAGCCAAGAAGGGCGCGCAGAACGGCGCGTTTCTCCATGACCCTGACGTTCCTATGCTGAAGCGTCTCCAGGAGGTGGCGGAGGGCTGTGTGAAGCTGGTCACCCTGGCTCCCGAGCAGCCCGGCTCCGTGGAGTTTATCCAAGCGGCCAAGGAGCTGGGAGTCCATGTCTCCGTGGGCCACACCGTGGCCAACTACGAGACGGCCAAGGCCGCCTTTGAGGCGGGAGCCGACCATGCCACCCACCTCTATAACGCCATGCCGCCCTTGGCTCACCGGGACCCCGGCGTCATCGGCGCGGCCTATGAGATCCCCTCCGTCAAGCCGGAGCTGATCTGCGACGGCATCCACATTCACCCGGCGGTGGTGCGCCTCACCTTCGCCCTGTTCGGCAAGGAGCGTATGATCATCGTCTCCGACTCCCTCCGGGCCACGGGCATGCCCGACGGCGAATATCCCTTCGGCGGGCAGATGATTGAGGTCCACGGAAACCGGGCCACCATTCTGCACCACCCGGAGACCCTGGCGGGCTCCGTCACCAGCCTGATGGGCTGCCTGCGTCAGGCCATTGCCTTCGGCATTCCAGCGGCGGACGCGGTGCGAGCCTGCACCTATAATCCCGCCCAGTCCATCGGCATTGAGGACCGGGCTGGCACCCTGGACGTGGGCAAAGAGGCCAGCATCATTCTGCTGGACCAAAAGGACCTGTCTATCCGCAAGATCATCTTCAAGGGCGAGGCCGTCACGGCCTGAGCGGTTTCCAGCGTTGGACTTGGCGGACCATCCGCCTTTCCATAAATCAACGGGCCGGCGGGCGACTCCATTTCCATCGTCCCCGGCACCAAACAAAAAGGAGGAACCCCCCGCTTTCACTTGCGGTGCGGCAGTGTGGAGACCTGCTGTAAAGCCTGCGGGAACACGCTTCCCGGGGTGAGGCGGAGACGGCGGAGGCCGCTTCGTCAAAGTGAGTACGCTATGGCAACTCTG
>CAJUQQ010000120.1 GCA_910588175.1 uncultured Oscillibacter sp. | reverse complement strand
CGGGTCTTGAACAGGGTGAACTTATCCCGGTAGGGGGCGGAGTCGTAGGGGCAGAAGATGGCGCAGTTGCCGCACTCGTTGCACATCCGGTCCACATGGAGAATCTCATGCCGCCCGTCGGGCAGCTCCACCACCACGTTGGCCCGGTTGGGGCACACGTCGGCGCAGACCTGACACACCACGTTGCAGGTCAGGCAGCGGCCGCCCTCGCACTTGGCGGACTCGCAGAGAATGCCCTTTTTGGCAATGGCTTCCGCCCGGGAGGCCACGGCCTTGGCGGGAATCTCAAACTTGTGGGCCTCCCCAATGACGGCGTTTGCAAACCACTGGGCGTCGGCGATGCCCTCCACCACCGTGGCGGGGCCCCGCATGGCGTCGCCGCCGGCGTAGACGCCCTCTACGTTGGTGCGGAAGTCCGGCAGGCCCTTGGCGTCCACCTCAACGCCGCTGGCGGTGAGGAGCTCGCTTTCCACCTTCTCGCCCACGGCGGAAATCACCGTGTCGCAGTCGATCTCCACAAACTCCCCGGTGGGCTCCGGCTTCCGGCGGCCCTTTTCGTCGGGGTCACCCAGCTTCATTTTCTCGCAGCGGAGCTTGCCGTCCTTCTGCTCCACGGGGGCCACCAGCTCCAGGAAGTTCACGCCGTCGGCAACGGCCAGCTCCAGCTCCTCCGCGTCGGCGGGCATGTACTTCTTCGTCCGGCGGTACACCAGGGTGGAAGACTTCGCTCCAGCCCGGAGAGCCGCCCGGGCGGCGTCCATGGCGGTGTTGCCGCCGCCGACTACCGCAACATGGCCCAGGGGCACGTCCTTTCCGGCCTTGAGGTCCTTCAGCCAGCCGATGACGGGCGCCACATTGCCGGGGATATCCAGCCGCCCGGCCTTCCACGCGCCCACGGCGAAGAAGATATGGGTGTACCCCTGCGCTTTCAGCTCGGCAACCGAGGGGGCGGGGGTGTTCAGCTTAATCTCCGCGCCCATTTTGGCGATGAGGGCCGCGTCCTTGTCGATGGCCTCGTCGGAAATGCGGAAACCGGGAATCACCTGCCGGACAATGCCGCCCAGCTTATCGGCCTTTTCGAAGACGGTGACGGGGATGCCCGCCCGGCCCACGAAGTAGGCCGCCGCCATGCCGGTGGGGCCGCCGCCGATGACGGCCACCTTTTTGCCGCTCTTGTCGGGGGCAGGGGTCTTGATCTTGGACAGATACTCGTCGTAGCCCCTCTGGGCGGCTACCAGTTTTGTGGCCCGGATCTGGACGGAGTCGTCGTAATAGGTCCGGGTACACTTGGTCTGGCAGCGGTGGGCACAGATGGTGCCCGTGATGAAGGGCAGGGGGTTTTTCTCACAGATAAGCCGCAGGGCGGAGGCATACTCCCCTTTCCGGCACAGCTCGATGTACTCGGGAATGTCCTGGCCGATGGGGCAGCCGCCCTTGCAGGGGGCGGTGAAGCAGTCCAGCAGGGGCACTTTCTCATAGAGCTTCCGCCGGGGCAGAGGCTTCACGGCCTTGACGTGGTATTTATCGGACCGGGCCGCCAGGGCCAGGGCCTCGATGCCCGCCACGTCCACGCCGGTAAAGGGCTGGAACTCCAGGGAGTCCAGCTTGTCGCCGATCTGGACGAAGCGCTGGTAGCCGCCGGGCTTGAGCTCCGTGGTGGCCATGGTGATGGGCCAGATGCCGAGGGAAAACAGCTTGTCGATGTTCAGCGCGTCCGCGCCGCCGGCGTAGCTGATCCGCATGCGGCCGCCGAACTCCTTGGAAATCCGGGCCGCCATGGTGGTGGTCAGGGGGAAGAGGGACTTGCCCGCCATGTACATCTCCTCGCTGGGCAGCTCCCCGCCCTTCACGTCCACGGGGAAGGTGTTGGAGAGCTTCAATCCGAACTCCACCCCCGTCTTATCCGCCAGCGCTTGGAGGCGGCGGAACATGGGCACCGCATCGGCGTACTGGAGGTCCTCTTTAAAGTGGTGGTCGTCGAAGGCGATGTAGTCGTAGCCCATGCCGTCCAGAATGGACCGGGCGGTTTCGTAGCCCAGGATGGTGGGGTTGCACTTGACAAAGGTGTGGAGGTGTTTCTTCTCAATCAGGTAGCTGGCAATCCGCTCAATCTCGTCCGGCGGGCAGCCGTGGAGGGTGGAGAGGGTGACGCTGCCGGAGACATGGGGCGTGATGGAGTCGATGAAGGCGCTTTCGGCGGGGAAGAACTCCTTGAGAACCCGGAGGCACTCCTGGAAAATGGGGGTCTTGGAGGCGTCCATCATGCCGTTCAGGAAGCCGTCCACCTTCTCCCCCTGGATGCCCGCCAGGTCATAGCCCACGGACATGTTGAACACAAAGGCGTCGGGGTCGCCCAGACCGTAGACCTTAGCCATGATTTTACAGGCGCACCAGGCCTTCACATACTCCTCAAAGGCCTGCTGGACGTACAGCTCCGTGGACCACTCGCAGTTATAGCACTCGTCCTCCGCCAGAATGCAGGGCCGGCTGATGCAGGCGGCCAAATCCGCGCCGTCCATCTTCTGGACGGTTTTCAGCTCGAAGAATCGGGCTCCGGCAAAGTAAGAGGCGATGATGTTTTGGGCCAGCTGGGTGTTAGGCCCGGCGGCGGGGCCGAAGGGGGTCTCAATCTTCTCGCCAAAGATGGGCAGGGTCTTGACGCCCGCTTTATAGGGCTTGTGGACGCCGAAGACGGTGCCTTCCTTCTGGTACTCGGCGGTTACCCAGGTCATTAATTCCCGGAACGGGATGGGGGTCATGAGTTCGGACATTCTTTTTTCCTCCTTAAAATATCGGGCTGGTTCTCCGCCGTTCCGGCGGGGGTGGGGCATTCAGCCCTCTGAGGGCTGGTCCTTTTGCACCCCCCATTCTCTCTTTTGCGAAAAGAGAGAATGCGCCGTGCACGGTGG
>CAJUQQ010000119.1 GCA_910588175.1 uncultured Oscillibacter sp. | reverse complement strand
GGATCCGGCAGGCCATCACCCGGGCCATCGCCGACCAGGCCCGGACCATCCGCATTCCCGTCCACATGGTGGAGACCATCAATAAGGTCATCCGGGTCAGCCGCCAGCTTCTTCAGGAGCTAGGCCATGACCCCTCCCCCAACGAAATCGCCGCCGAGATGAACATGCCGGTGGACAAGGTCCGGGAGATCATGAAAATCGCCCAGGAGCCGGTGTCCCTGGAGACCCCCATCGGCGAGGAGGAGGATTCTCACTTGGGAGACTTCATCCCCGACGAGGGCGCGTCGGAGCCCAGCGAGGCGGCCTCCTTCACCCTCTTAAAGGAGCAGCTGATGGACGTGCTGTCCACCCTGACGCCCCGGGAGGAAAAGGTATTGAAGCTCCGCTTCGGCATCGAGGACGGCCGGACCCGGACTCTGGAGGAAGTGGGAAAGGAATTCAACGTCACCCGGGAGCGCATCCGGCAGATTGAAGCCAAGGCCCTGCGGAAGCTGCGCCACCCCTCCCGGAGTAAAAAGCTGAAAGACTTCCTGAACTAATTCCTGAAGGAATCCACACACAGAGCTATATTTGCCAGCGCCCGCCGTCACAAGACGGCGGGCGTTTCATTTAGCATCCAATTTTAGGTTGACAAACGTCTACCTGTCTGCTATTCTGAAAGCACAAGGTAGACAATCATATACCAATCCGAGGAGGTGTTTTCATGAAGATTGACCTTTCCAACAGCGAGTGGAAGCTGATGCGCCGCCTGTGGGACCGTCCCGGCGGCACCATCACGGAGCTGACGGCGGCCCTGCGGGATGAGACGGGCTGGAGCAAGAACACGATCATCACCATGCTCGCCCGGCTGGAGGCCAAGGGAGCCGTCCGGCACGAGGAGGGCGGCAGGGCCAAGCGCTACTACCCCGCCCTCCGGCGGGAGGACGCCGCCCGGGACGAGACGGAGAGCTTTCTCTCCAAGGTCTACGGCGGCAGCCTGGGGCTGATGATGAGCGCCATGGTGGAGAGCCGCCAATTGACCGAGTCGGACATCGCGGAGCTGTCCGCCATTCTGGACAAGGCGGGAGGTGAGGCAACATGAAGGAAATCCTGATTACCTCCTCGGCGCTGATTCTGGCCCTGCTGGCCCTCCGGCGGCTATTCCGGCGGACCCTGTCCCGCCGGGCGCAATACGCCCTCTGGGGTCTGGTGCTGCTGCGGCTGCTGATTCCGGCAAACCTCCCGGCGGCGGACTTCAGTCTGCTGACGGCGGCGGAACCGGTGCGGCAGACCGT
Source organism: uncultured Oscillibacter sp. (assembly GCA_910588175.1). GTDB lineage: Bacteria > Bacillota > Clostridia > Oscillospirales > Oscillospiraceae > Oscillibacter. The sequence continues at coordinate 1,676 of CAJUQQ010000119.1, read as the reverse complement.
GGAGAATCGGCTGGAAGCACCCAGGCGTTACTACTCCCCCATGAGTACCGTTCCCGCCGCTCAATTCCCGGCGGCGGACCGGGCCGAACCCGGCCACCTTGTCCCCGACTACGCGGGGTCCTTCGGCTACCCCGTTTTGTCCGAGGACGGAAGCACCGTCACCACCTACGCCTCCCGGCTGGAGACTCCCTTCGTCTGGAAGGACGTTCTCCTGACTATCTGGGGCGTAGGCACAGGTGTGATGGCGGTTTGGCTGCTCCTCTCCAACCTGCTCTTTTGGCGGAAGCTCCGCAAGGCGAGAACGCCTTACCCCGTGGAGGGCTTCTCCCTCCCCGTCTATCTGGTGGAGAGCGGCCTTCCCTCCCCCTGCCTCTTCGGGCTCTTCCGGCCCGCCGTTTATCTGACCCCCGCCGCCCTCCGGAGCCCGGACAGCCTCCGGCACGTCCTGGCCCACGAGGAGACCCACGCCCGGCACCTCGACCCCCTCTGGTCGTTGCTCCGGGCCGTCTGCCTGACGGTCTACTGGTTCGACCCCCTGGTCTGGTGGGCGGCCCTGGCCTCCCGGACGGACTGCGAGCTGGCCTGTGACGAGGGGGCCCTCCGCCGTCTTGGCGAGGCGGAGCGGGTGTCCTATGGCCGGACCCTCCTGTCCCTCATCCCCCTGCGGAAAGCCCCGGCGAATCCCCTGCTCTCCGCCACCACCATGACGGCGGGGAAGCGCCAGCTCAAAGACCGGATCACCCGCGTGGCGGAGAACCAGGTCTATCTGGGCCGGGCCCTCTTCGCCGCCGTGGCCCTGGCGGCGCTGGTTTGCGCCGTCACCTTCACCGGGGCGAAAAAGACGGATTCCTTCCAGGATGTGGACCAAGCCGTGGCCGCTCTGGCGGAGGAGCTGGGAAATTACGGCGGCCCAGACGGCGATATCATGTCCAAGCTGATCATCTACACCCCGGAAAATCCGTCAGAGTTCTTTGATCTGAAAGATGGAGAACTCCTCCGGGTTTATTGGGGGTCGGTCTACCTTCTGTCCGGCAGCCTGTCGAACCCCATGGGCTGGCTCTGTTCCCTCTACCGGGTGGATTTGGAGCCGGACTATCTGCCGCAAAACATGGAGATTTTGGGCAGCGACGGGCAGTATCAGTACGGCATCAGCCGCCCCGACTGGGCCCCGGAGATAAAGCGGGGCCGGACCGAGGGCATGTCCCTGATGAATCAGGTGATCGACCGCATACGGGAAGCGGTCCTCTCCTGCAAGAGCCTGCGCCCGGTGGACCAGCCTGCCTGGGACGCCGCTGTCACCATCCCCCTGGATGGCCTGGAGCCCTACGAGCCCCAAGAGGCGGAGGAGCTTCCCTTCCCCTACGGCTACCAGAATATGCTGGGCGGCCTGGAGGACCCGGACCACGTTCTGGGTGAGTACGGATTGATGTTCTTCGAGGGCGGCGGCAGGGTCTATGCCGGGGTCCAGCACATAGCCAGAAGCTCATTCCCCACGCCCTTCTGGTCCTTCCTCCCCGGGGCGGGCGGGAGCTACAGCGCCTCCCTGTTCCGCAACCTTCTGGGCCACGACGGCTTTTGCATCACCTACAACGCCAACGACGGACCCCGGACCGTCACCCACGAATACTACTATTTGAACGAGGAGGGCTGGCCCGTTCTCCTGGCCCGGATGGAGG
>CAJUQQ010000118.1 GCA_910588175.1 uncultured Oscillibacter sp. | reverse complement strand
TCGTAACTCTCTTCCTTCCCGTTGATGGAGTTTTTACTGTTTTTTGACACTCTGAAAAACGGAGGAGGGTCCCTCCTCCGTTTCTCATTCCTCCGACAGCTCCAGAACCACCGGGCAGTGGTCGCTGCCGTGGACCTCGTTCCAGATGTCCGCGCCGCGGATGCGGTCCCGGAGCCGCTCCGAGACGATGAAATAGTCAATTCTCCATCCCGTGTTGTTCTCCCGGGCCCGGCCCCGGTAGCTCCACCAGGAGTAGGCCCCGGTCTTGTCCGGGTACAGCGCCCGGAAGGTATCCACAAAGCCCGCGTCCAGGAGCTTGGTCATCTTCTCCCGCTCCTCGTCGGTAAAACCGGGATTCCGGCGGTTGGGGCCCGGGTTCTTCAGGTCGATCTCCTGGTGGGCCACGTTCAAATCCCCGCAGTAAACCACCGGCTTCACGGCGTCCAGCTCACAGAGATAGTCCCGGAGATCGTCCTCCCAGGCCATCCGGTAGTCCAGGCGGAGGAGCTGGTCCTTGGAGTTGGGGGTATAGCAGCAGACCAGGTAGAAGTCCTCGAACTCCGCCGTGATGATCCGCCCCTCGTGGCGGTGCTCGTCGATGCCGAAGTCATAGGTGACGTTTAAGGGCTGCCGCCGGGTGAACACAGCGGTGCCGGAGTAGCCCGCCTTGTCCGCGCTGTTCCAGAAGCGCTCGTAGCCGGGGAGGTCGAACTCCGCCTGCTCCGGCCGCATCTTCGTCTCCTGGAGACAGATCACGTCGGCGTCGGCAAAGGCGCAGAAGTCCAGAAAGCCTTTTTTCAGGCAGGCCCGAAGGCCGTTGACATTCCAGGATACCAGTTTCATAAAGCACCTCGTTTCCAAGTTTTCAAACATGTCCGCCTCCTATTGTAACGGATTTCAGGAGAAAAAACAATTGCCAGCGGGGCGGAAATGGAGTAGGATAGAAAAAAGTTCCCGTCAATTTCACAAGGAGGTTTTCACCGATGGGCTTCTTGGATAAGTTTAAGAAAAAGAAAGCGGCCCCTCCCCAGGAGGGAAAGTCCGCCCCGGAAACGGAGGAATATTCCCCCGGCGGCTCCGCCATCTACCGCTATCAGACCCCGGAGGACCAGGGCTTCCGGCCGCCGGAGGACGTGTGCGTCTCCACAGAGGCCATTGAGAAGCACATGGAGGGAATTTTCCCGGGCTGGCAGGGCTTCGTCTATCACGAGATCGTCAGCGACCTGGTCCACATTGACGTGCATGTCCTCCGCTCCCCCGAGGGGGACTGCCAGCTTCTCTACACCACCGGCATGAGCGACCTGCCCATGAACCTGCCGGAGGAGATCGCGGACCGGGAGGATTTGAAGTACGCGGAGCTGTATATGCTCCTCCCCGGGGACTGGGACCTGGGCGGCGTGGGCGCCAGCACGCAGGACTTGCCTTACGAACGCTTCTGGCCCATCCGGATGCTGAAATTCCTGGCCCGCTTCCCCCACGAGTACCAGACCTGGCTGGGCTGGGGCCACACCATCCCCAACGGGCCGGACTACACCCCTGTCTGCGACGGCCTGGGCTTCGGCGGCGCGGTGCTGGACAGCCTCTCCGCGGTCCCGCCCCTGACCACGGAGGAGGGGCGGGAAATCAGCTTCTACCTGCTCATACCCGCCTACAAGGAGGAGATCGAGTACAAGCTGAAATACGGCATGGAGGAGCTGAGCCGGCGCTTCGCGGAGGGAAAGCTCCCCGTGGTGCTGAATGTTCACCGCCCCAATCTCTGCGCGGATTTTAAGGAGATTCTGGACTGAGCGATGGATTACGAAACACTCCTGAATACGGCGGCGGAGCTGGGCTATCAGCTGATGTTCAGCGGCGCGGAAATCTACCGGGCGGAGGAATCCGTCCGGCGGCTTCTCCACGCCTACGGGCTGGAAAGCCCGGAGGTCTTCGCCATTCCCAACTGCCTGATCGTCAGCGTGACCACGCCCCAGGGCCATCCCGCCACCCGGATGCGCCGGGTCCCCCTCCACGGCACGGACATTGAGCTGCTGGAGCGGTGCAACAGCCTTTGCCGCCGCCTCTGCGCGGAGGTCCCGCCCCTGGACGAGGCCCAGGCGGCGGTAAACGCGCTTCCCGAGGCCATCCCCCGCCACTCCCCCCGCTGGATGCTGCTGGGCTACGGCATGGCCCCCGCCTTCTTCGCCCCGCTGTTCGGCGGCGGCCTCCGGGACACGGCCTGCGCCTTCCTCTGCGGTCTGGCGGTGGGCTGGTGCCTGCTCTACGGCGGGCGCTTCATCGGGGCCAACAGCTTTTTCCGCACGGCGGTGTGCAGCGCCGCCGCCGCCTTTCTGGCGATGGCCCTGGTGCGCGCAGGGCTGGGAGAGCAGGTGGACGTAGTGACCATTTCCGCCCTGATGGTCCTGGTTCCCGGCATGGCCCTGACCAACGCCATGCGGGAGATTATGGCCGGGGACACCTTTTCCGCCCTGAGCCGCACGGCGGACGCCATCCTGACCGGCACGGCCATCGCCCTGGGGGCGGCGGCGGGCCAGGCTCTCGGCGGATTCTTTTAAGGAGGACGGCATGAAGACGATGCTTCTGGACGGGGCTCTGCCCTGCCTCTGCGCCTTTCTGGCCTGCGTGGGCTTCACGCTGATCTTCAACATCCACGGCGCGGGCAAGCTCATCGCCGGGGTGGGCGGGGCCCTGGGGTGGCTGGTGTACCTGCTGGGGGGAAAGACCATATTCGCCGCCTTTCTGGCGGCGGCGGCCATCGGCGTCTTCGCCGAGGTGATGAGCCGGGTCCGGCGCTGTCCGGTGACGGGCTACATTCTGGTGGCCCTGCTGCCCCTGGTCCCCGGGGGCGGTATTTATTACGCCATGCGCCACGGCGTGGCGGGGGAAACGGACCAATTCCTCAGCACCCTGCTCCACACCTTCGGCATGGCGGCGGCGCTGGCGGTGGGGGCCA
>CAJUQQ010000117.1 GCA_910588175.1 uncultured Oscillibacter sp. | reverse complement strand
GAAAACTTGAGAGGACTGAAACACAAATGAGCGCATCGAGAGAAAAGCAAAACCGTCAGGCCGCCGCAGGCCAGACCGACCCCAAGACCGCCCGGGAGGCGCAGCAGCGCCGGGAAGAAAAACGGAGCAACCTCCTTTACGGCCTCATCGCCGCCGCCGTGTTGATCGCGCTGATCGTCTCCTTCGTCTGGCGGAGCGACTTCATCCCCAAAATGACCACCGCCGCCACCATCGACGGGGAGAAGTACACGGTCTCCGAGGTAAACTACTTCTATCAGACCGCCTACCGGAACTTCGTCAACCAGTATTCCTACTTCACCAGCTATATGGGCCTGAACACCAACGCCACCCTGCGGAGCCAGGCCATCAACGAGACCGCCGCCTCCATGCTGGGCATTGAGCTTCCGGAAGTGGACGCCAGCGCCGCAGACGATCCCGACCGGGATCCCCTCATGCCCCTTGGCATGACCTGGCATGACTACTTCCTGGACGAGGCCCTGGAAAACATGACCGTTATCCAGGCCGCCCTGAAGGCCGCCGACGCCGAGGGCTTCCAGTACCCCGCCAGCGTCCAGGCCCAGTATGACGACAACATGACCGGCCTCAAATCCGCGGCCGCGGCCAGCGGCGTTTCCGTCAGCCAATACCTGAAAGCCAACTACGGCGCGGGTCTCACGGAGAAGGTCTATGGCGAGCAGCTCATGCGGGTTCTCCGCTACAGCGCCTACGCCGACGCCTATCAGAACTCCCTGAGCTACTCCGACAGTGAGCTGGAGGATGCCTACAGCGCGAACCCCAACGCCTATGACCACGTTTCTTATGAGACCGTGTCCTTCTCCGGCGCTGCCGAAAGCACCACCGACGCCGAGGGCAACACCGTAGAACCCACCGAGGAGGAATCCACTGCGGCTCTGAACGCCGCCAACGAAAAGGCCAACGCGGTTCTTACCGGTTTCCATGACGGCAAAAACCTGGAGGATCTGGCCGACGAGTACGAGGGCACCTATAACAAAACCGAAAGCGGCAGCTATTCCGAGGGTTCTCCCGTAAGCGAGTGGCTCTACAACCACGGCCAAAAGGACGGCGACGCCGCCGTTGTTACCGATGGGACCAACCTCTACGCTGTTGTGTTCCACGAGCGTTTCCGGGACGAGAATCCCACCATTGATATCCGCCACATCCTGGTGCCTCTGGGCGCCGCCACCCTTACCACGGAGGATGAAGGCTACGACGAGGAGCAGGCCCAGCTGAAGGCCGACGCTCACGCCAAGGCTGAGGCTCTGCTGGCCCAGTGGCAGTCCGGCGAGGCCACCGAGGAGTCCTTCGCCGACCTGGCCATGAAGGAATCCACCGACGGCTCCAAGTACGACGGCGGCCTGTACACCGAGGTCTATCAGGGCCAGATGGTAACGGAGTTCAACGACTGGTGCTTCGACGCCGCCCGCCAGAGCGGTGACACCGGCGTGGTGGATACGCAGTACGGCTCTCACGTCATGTATTTCTCCGCTGAGAACATGCAGCGCTGGCAGTCTCAAGCCGCCTCCACCCTGCGGAACGAGGCTTACACCGCCTGGGAAGGCGACCTGGTGGCGAGCGTTACCGTTCAGCGTGACGACTCCGGCCTGAAACTCATTGGCTGAGTCAACCGATCTTCATAAGGGGCCGGCGGAAGCCGGCTCCTTTTCTCAATCTGCACATTCGAGCTTTAAAGAAAGAGGGAATGGTTTATGCTGGTTGGCACACTGGTCAACACGGCTTCGGTTATTGTGGGGGCCCTGATCGGGCTGCTGCTGGGCAACATCCTGCCGGAACGGCTGCGGGACACGGTCATGAAAGGTTTGGGGCTCTGCACTCTGTTTGTGGGCATCAGCGGAATGCTGGAAAGCACCAATGCCTTGATCGCCATTATCTCCATGGCCGCCGGAGCCGTCATTGGGGAGCTCTGCGACCTGGACGGGCATCTGAACCGTTTTGCGGCAGGGCTGGAAAAGAAAATCAAGCGGGGCAGGGAGGGAGGCCCCTCCCTGGCGGAGGGCTTTGTAACGGCTTCCCTGGTCTTCTGTGTAGGGGCTATGACCATTGTGGGAGCTTTGAACGACGGCCTTACAGGCAACCATGAAATGCTCTTCACCAAGGCCACGCTGGACTTCGTATCCTCCATTATCTTTGCTTCCTCCCTGGGTTTGGGGGTCATGCTGTCGGCGGCGGCTGTCTTTACGATTCAGGGCGGAATTGCCTGCCTCGCCAGCTTGGTCGCTCCCATTCTCCAGCAAAATCCCAACACCATCCCGGAGATGACGGTAGTGGGGTCCATATTGATCGTGGGCATCAGCCTGAATCTGCTGGGGATCGCAAAACTGAAAATCATGAATTATGTCCCGGCCATTTTCCTGCCAATCCTGCTGTGTTCCTTCATGTGAGATAACGTAATCAAACCCCGTGTCTTTGTCCGCTGGCAAAGACACGGGGCTTGATTTTCCACAGATTTGTACAGCTCAAGGCTGTGTAGGAAATCTCACATTAAAGCATGGAACACAGAAAGACGCACATCACTCAGTTATAACGCCGGAATTTCAATCGGCTGCTGAACTCTCCGAGGCAGCACTGTCACGATTTGCATTTTACTCCGCAGGGTGATATAATGGCGGCAGAGAAGTTAAAAGGAGGAATATACCAATGATATACGTTTTTGTAGCTTTGGCAGTTTTCGCGGTTTTCATATACCTGCTCTACCGGCAAGGTTTTGCCGTCACCAAAAGCATTGCCGCCATCCTCTTCATATTCCGTCCCGAACGACAGGCCGACCGTGTATCACTTGATACTTGCACCGGCTGGGTACGGCATGTGGGGCGGTTTCATGAAAGCCGGATATACGAATTTCATCTGAACTGCCAGCTTTCAAATGGGGACGCCGAAGCGACTCTGCTGAACAGTCAAATGCAAGCGCTGCTTCACCTGAGCCGGAACCAGCCTACAGAGGTCATAGAATTGGAGAAGAAGTCCCGGTATTATCTGCAATGGGATTTTCAGTGCGCCACAGGGAAGTGTGAACTGTGTTGGTAAGCAGTCTGCGTTTTCCTTATGTAATTTAACCACTGGCCGTGCCGGTGGTTTTCTTTTTAAAAAGAAACAGAGCAAGTTGTCGAAACAACCTGCTCTGTGTTGGCGCCACCTATCTTCCCGGGCCGTCGCCAGCCAAGTATTGTGGGCAG
>CAJUQQ010000116.1 GCA_910588175.1 uncultured Oscillibacter sp. | reverse complement strand
AGGACGTTGACCTCCACGCTGGTCTGGTTGTCGGCGGCGGTGGAGAAGACCTGGCTCTTTTTCACGGGAATGGTGGTGTTCCGGTCGATGAGCTTGGTGCACACGCCGCCGTAGGTCTCGATGCCCAGGGACAGCGGGGTCACGTCCAGCAGCAGCAGACCCTTCACGTCGCCGGTGAGAACGCCCGCCTGGAGCGCCGCGCCCATGGCCACGCACTCGTCGGGGTTGATGCCCTTGAAGGGGTCGGAACCGGTGAAGCTCTTCACCGCGTCCTGAACGGCGGGGATGCGGCTGGAGCCGCCCACCAGCAGGACCTTGGAGAGGTCGGAGGGCTTGAGGCCCGCATCGCTCATGGCCTGACGCACGGGGCCCATGGTGGCATCCACCAGATGGGCGGTGAGCTCATTGAACTTCGCCCGGGAGAGGGTCATGTCCAGGTGCTTGGGCCCGGTGGCGTCGGCGGTGATATAGGGCAGGTTGATGTTGGAGGTGGTGACGCCGGAGAGCTCGATCTTGGCTTTCTCCGCCGCCTCCTTGAGGCGCTGCATGGCCACCTTGTCGCTGGAGAGGTCCACGCCGTCGCTGCGCTTGAACTCAGAAACCAGCCACTTCATGACGCATTCGTCGAAGTCGTCGCCGCCCAGGCGGTTGTTGCCCGCCGTGGCCAGAACCTCAATGACGCCGTCGTCAATGTCCAGGATGGACACGTCAAAGGTGCCGCCGCCCAGGTCGTAGACCATGATCTTCTGGGCCTCTTCTTTGTCCACGCCGTAGGCCAGGGCCGCGGCGGTGGGCTCGTTGATGATGCGCTTGACCTCCAGGCCGGCGATCTTGCCGGCGTCCTTGGTGGCCTGGCGCTGGGAGTCGGTGAAGTAGGCGGGGACGGTGATGACCGCCTCGGTGACGGCGCCGCCCAGATACGCCTCGGCGTCCGCCTTCAGCTTCTGGAGGATCATGGCGCTGATCTCCTGGGGGGTGTAGTTCTTCCCGTCAATGGCCACCTTGTGGTCGGAGCCCATCTCCCGCTTGATGGAGGAGATGGTCCGGTCAGGGTTCGTGATGGCCTGGCGCTTCGCCACCTGGCCCACCATGCGCTCGCCGGTCTTGGAAAAGGCGACGACGGAGGGGGTGGTCCGGTTTCCCTCGGCGTTGGCGATGACGACGGCCTCGCCGCCCTCCATCACCGCCACGCAGGAGTTGGTGGTTCCTAAGTCAATACCGATTACTTTAGACATAATGTCTGCCTCCTAAATCTATGATAATTTGTTTTCTTGATTGTTGTCTCGAGGAAACCCGCAGCCAGCCTTCAGCCGGCCGCTCCCTTCGCAAGGAGGGCTCCCGGAAAAGCCGGTCAGGGGTTCCCCTCCGCTCTCAATTGGCCACCTGGACCACAGCGTGGCGGATCACCCGGTCTCCCAGGATAAAGCCCGCCTGAAACACCTGCGCCACCTCGTTTTCACCCAGGTTCTCGTCATCCACATGCATAACGGCCTCGTGCCGCTCCGGGTCAAAGGGCTGTCCCTGCGCCTCAATCTCGGCGACGCCCAGCTTTTTCAGCAGCTCCTTGTACTGGGTGAAAATCATCTCCAGGCCCTTCTTGTGGGGATCGTCCTCCCCTCCGGGGGCCGCCGCCGCCCGCTCCAGATTGTCGTACACCGCCAGGAATTCCCGGATGGTGTCCGCCTTGGCGTCTTGATAGAGGGTTTCCTTCTCCTTGGCGGTGCGCTTGCGGTAGTTGTCGTACTCCGCCGCCAGGCGGGCAAACTGGTCCTTGGTGGTCTCCAGTTGGCGGGCCGCCAGCTCCATCTGCTCCGCCTGCTCCCGGGTGAAGGTGACTCCTCCCTTTTTCTTTTTGCCCTTGGCCGCCTTTTCGCCTTCCGGCTGGGACTGGGGGGCCTCCTCCGTCTCCGGAATCTTCTCCTCCAAGGGCTGCTTGTTTTCTTCCGTCATTTCGGTTCCTCCTTCGGGGGTAATTCCTGTTTCCCAAACAATCTCGTCAGCCCTCCGGCAAAGCTGGAAAGCCGGGCGGCTACCGCCGCGTAATCCATTCTCGTGGGGCCTACCACGCCGATCAGGCCCCGCATGTCGTCTCCAATATCATAGCTGGCCACCACCACGCTGGTGTCCTTCAGCGCCTCCTTGACGTTCTCCGGGCCGATCAAAATCTCCATCTCCCGGTGCTCCGGCATGGGAAGCTCCTCCTTGCTGTCCGCCAGGAAGCTCATCAGCTCATGGGCCTTGTCGGCGTCCCGGAACTCGGGGAGCTTCAGCAGGCGGCTGGCCCCGGCGGTGACGATTTCCCGCTGTCCCGCCTCCTCCAGGGTGTCCGCCGCGAAGCTCACGGCCTGGGACAGCAGAAGGAACAGCGGAGGGCTCACCTGGTCCGCCAGATTCATCAACCGCTGGCTCATCTCACCGGGGGCGGCGTTTACAAAATGACCGTTCAGCAGGCTTGCCGCCGCAGGGAGCTGCTCGGGCTCCAGCTTCAGCTGCATACGCAAAAGCTGGCTTTTCACCTTGCTGCCGCTGGTCATTATCACCAATATGCAGTTCCGCTCGTCCACTGCCAGCAGCTCAAACCGGCGGGCGGTGACCGAGGTCTTCCGTGAGGCGGCAATATACGCCGGATAGCGCACCAGAGCGGAGACCGCCCTGCCCGCCTGGGCCAGGAGGCGGTCCAGCTCTTCCATTTTCAGCTGAAGGGACTGGTTGATCTTCTCCGTCTCCGCCAGGGAGAGGCGCTGCTCCTCCATCAGTTCGTTGACATACAGGCGATAGCCCTTGGGAGAGGGCATCCGCCCGGCGGAGGTGTGGGGCTGTTCCAGATAGCCCATCTCCGTCAGGTCCGAGAGCTCGTTCCGGATGGTGGCGGAACTGACGCTCCCTCCCATCTCGGCGGCGATCACCTTGGACCCCACCGGCTCGGCGGTACGGATATAATCCTCGACCACAACCTTTAATATCTGCCGTTTTCGGTCCGATAACTCCACGTCAACCTCCTGCGCCGCCTCTGTTTTTCATACTTTAGCACTCCTTTTCCCGGAGTGCTAAAGCGAGTTTACCACCGGAGGGTTTTGTTGTCAATGGACGGACATGAACAAATTGTAAACAAACCGCGTCATAATAGTAAATCCTTCCCAGCCGGCGGTATCTTCCCGCTCAAAAAAGGACCGAATGTTATACCAATAAATCTGAAAGTAAAAAAATATACTTTACATTTAATAGGAGAGCTGATATATTACTTCTGAAAAACAATCTAGAAAAAAGATGCAGAAAGTGGTAAAATAG
>CAJUQQ010000115.1 GCA_910588175.1 uncultured Oscillibacter sp. | reverse complement strand
TCGTCCTGCATCACGCAGCGGCCCGCGCCCAGGTTGGAGTGGCCCGCCTCGGAGTTGCCGGCTTTGCCGGCCCCCAGGCCCACGAACTCGCCGGAGGCGTGGAGCTTGGACCAGGACTGGTCCGCCAGCAGGGAGTCCCAATAGGGAGTGTCGGCAACGTGAATGGCGTCGCCGTCGTCCCCGGAGCCCAGGCCCCAGCCGTCGCAGATGATGAGAAGCATCTTCCGGTCCGCGCCCCAGGTCTTGCCCTCGCAGAGGGACCTGCCGTCCATCTCGGCGGGCTGGGGGATGCCCAGAACGTCCAGCACCGTGGGGGACACGTCGCCCAGGGAGCCGTCCCGCAGGACGATGGGGCTCTTGTCGGCGGGATCGATCATGATGAAGGGCACCAGATTGGTGGTGTGGGCCCCGTCGGGCTTTCCGGCGGCGGTATAGAGCTTTTCAATGTTTCCGTGGTCCGCCGTGATGGCCACCACGTAACCTTTGCCCAGGGCGTCGTTCACCACTTTGTCCAGGTATTGGCTCACATAGCCGCAGGCCTTGATTTTCGCCTCGGTGTTCTGGGTGTGCCCGATCACGTCTCCGTTGGCGAAGTTGGTCACCACGAAGTCATACTTGCCCAGAGCGTCCATGACGGTGTCCGCCACCTTGGGCAGGGACAGCTCCGGCTGCTGGTCGAAGTCAATGCCCTTGGGAGAGGGGATGCACACGTCGTCCTCCCCGGGGAAGGGATTGTTTTCGCCGCCGTTGAAGAAGAAGGTCACGTGGGCGAACTTCTCGCTCTCGGCGCAGTGGAACTGGGTCTTGCCCGCCTCGCTGAGAACCTGGGCCAGAGGCTTTACCACCTTGGCGGGGGCAAAGGCGATGGGCAGATCCTTGAACTTGTCGTGATACATGGTCATGATGACAAAGTTCAGGTCCCGGAGCATCCGGCGGTCCGCCTTGTCGAAGTCCGGCTCGGTGAACATCTCGGTGAGCTCAATCTCCCGCTCGCCCCGGCGGCAGCAGAAGATGGCGGCGTCGCCGTCGGAAATTTTGCCCACCGGCTTTCCGTCCTCCACCAGGACCATGGGCTCCAGATGATAGTCGTCCTGGCCCAGCTCGTATGCCCTCTTGACGGCCTCAGCCAGCTGAGCGCCGCCGTGTTTGATATCTGCCATATGAAAAACCTCCTGTTGTCAATCAAATTTTCCTAACCTGTATTTTTAACCGGGGGATGCCGGATGGGCGAGGATTTTTCCCGCCGGACAAGGAAAATTGACGCGGTATGGCGGGAAAAAGACCGCTCATACGGAGTCCAACGGTTGTGCATACAGGTTCTTACTGCCCGTCGCTGGGGGCGATGAGCTTGTCAACCGCCACGCTGCCCCGCTGGGGGAAGATGTCCAGCAGTTGGGGGAAGGTGTAGATCTTGCCGTCGGGCATGTTCTCCTCCGTCAGCTTCAAGGGCTTTTCCCGGTTATACTGCACCGCCACGGTCATGCCGAAAGCCACGGCCTTGGCCCCCACAATGTCCCGGTTCAGGTTGTCGCCCACGTAGCAGCAGTTCTCCGGCTGAGCGCCTGTTTCTTCCATGGCGTAATAGTAGATGGCGGGGCCGGGTTTGCGGATGTAGGTGACGGAGGACTGCTGAACGGTCTTGAAGTAGGGCCGGAGGCCGTCGGCGTCCAGCCACTCATCCACCTCACGCTTGCCCACCAGGTCGCTGATGATGCCCATGGTGTAGCCCCGGGCGCAGAGCTCCTTGACGGTGTCCGCGCCGCCCTGCACCACCGTGCGGCGGCCTTTGGTCTGGCGGTACTGGTAGGTCAGCTCGGCGGCGTTCTTCCGGATGCGCTCCTGATCCATGTCATAGGCCAGCCAGCGGGTCCAGAGAACCTCCTCCGGCGCCTCGCACATGAATTTCAGGGCCCAGTCCCGGTATTTGTCATACCGCTTTTCAATCACGTCGCTGAACCACTGGTTCGGGTTGCCGGTCTCCACGCCGCAGAGCTGGGCGATTTTCGCCCGGGCGGCGGAGAGGTAGGCGGGGTCCTCGTCGATGACCCGGAAGGTGCCCCCCAGGTCCAGGAAGATGTAACGGATATCGGAATTCATACCCTATCGGCCTCCTCGTTCATGTAGTTCTCTGAAAGGCGGATCGTCCGGGTTTCCCCGGACGTACCGCGTTTACGTTAACGCAGGGAAGGGAGCAGATTCAGAATCTCCCGGAAATCCTCAATCACCGCGTCGGGGCGGTTCTCGTCGGTGTATTCCACCGGGTGCTTCTTCTCCGGAGAGGAGAAAATGATGTTGCAGCCTACGCCGGCCTTTTTCGCCCCGGGGATGTCCCGCTTGATGTTGTCCGCCACGGACACGCACTCGCTCAGCTCCACGCCCATCTCCTTGGCCGCCAGCTGGTAAATCTCGAAGCAGGGCTTCCGCAGTCCGCAGACGGAGGAGAGAATCACACTGTCGAAATACTGGTCCAGACCATCCTCCTCCAGCCAGTCGGGGACCTCGTTCTCCCCGATGAGGTTGGAGATGATGCCCAGCTTGTAGCCCCGCTCGTGGAGACCCTTGATGACCTCCACGCCGCCGTCCACCACAACGCGGCGGCCCTTGCACTGGCGGTACTGGAAGCTCAGCTCGTGGCAGACCTGCTTGATCCGGGTTTGGTCGTAGTCCGGCAGCAGCCACTTGCACCACAGCTCCTCGTCATTGGACTCCTTGTTTTCCCCCAAGGCCCACTTGCGGTAGGGCTCGTAGCGCTCCTCGATCATCTGGTAAAATTCCTCATAGGGCAGGGGAGAGCCGGCGATCTCCGCCATCTTGCGGCGGGCGTGCTTCATCCAGGGCTGCTCCAGCAGGGCGATGCGCAGCGTGCCTCCCAGATCGAAGAAGACGGCCTTGTAGCGCTTTGTCGTATCCATGACGTTCTCTCCTTACTTTTCCGCGCGGGCGGGGAAGATGTCCAGCAGTTGGCTCAGGGCGGTGATCACATGGTCGGGGGTGAACTCCTTGCCGGTGGCGTGCTCCATGTTCAGGGTGTCGGGCTCGTCAATGCGGATCATCATGCCGAAGCCTGCGGCCTGGGTGCCCTCCACATCCCGGACCGGGTTGTCGCCCACGTAGGCGCAGTTGGCCTCGGGTGTGCCGATGCAGCGGCAGGCCAGGTGGTAGATTTCCGGGTTGGGCTTGCGGAGGCGGACCTTGGAGGAGAGAATGGTGGTTTTAAAGCACTGGGCCACGCCGTCGGCGGCCATCCAGTCGGGAATTTCCGTCTCGGTGACGGTGTTGGCGATGATGCCCAGGGTATAGCCCCGGGCGCAGAGCTCCTTGATGGTTGCCACGGCGTCGGCCCGGGCCACCCGGCGGCCGTCGTGGTCCCGCCACAGGCGGGT
>CAJUQQ010000114.1 GCA_910588175.1 uncultured Oscillibacter sp. | reverse complement strand
TCTTTTATGCTTTGCGGCCTGCCAGGACTTTTCCCTGGCAGGCTGCTTTTCGACAGGCTGGGGCCCCCGGCAAAAAGCCGGGGGCCCTTACTATCTATATCTATAACAAGCTCAATAAAATTCCTTGATGTACGCTTCCACGTCCGCCCGGGCGCCCATATAGGGGCCGGGGGTCTCCATTTTCAGGGAGACCAGCGCCGTAGCGGTTTGAAGGGCGGTGGGAATATCCTGGGTCAGCCGCTCGTTGATGTAGCAGGCGAAGGTGGTGTCCCCCCGGCCCGTGCGGCCTCCCAGGCTCCGGGCCTTGATGGGGCAGGTGTAGATCTCCCTGCCGTCGTAGACCAGCACCTCCGTGTTGTGGGTGATGAGGATTTCTTTCGCCCCCCAGCCATAGAGGACCTTGGCGGCCTCCGCCCGGTCCGTGAGGCCCGTGAGGATTTCCGCCTCGGCGGCGTCGGTTTTCAGGAAGCGGACATAGGGCAAAAGCTCCTTTTTGGCCTCCCAGTCTCGGTAGACCATGCCGCCGTTCTCCTCCCAGCGGAGCATGCACTGCACGTCGATGGCCAGCATGGCTTTCTTGGCGGCAAAGGGCAGGAATTCGTTGGGGATGTCGCCCCCCACCAGGCCCGCCAGGTGCCAGATTTTCGCGTCGATCTCCTCCGGGACCTCCTCGGGCCGGTAGGGGTCGATTTTGCTGTCCACGGTGGAGGTCCGCCGCTCCCGGTCCGGGGTGTGGTAGATGTTCTTGGTGACAAAGGAATGGGTGCTGTGAAGGGGAAACACCGTGACGTTGGGGGCGGCGGCAAAGGCGGCCTTCAGGTCCACCTGGGCCGTGTCCGCCTTGGGCAGAACGGCGGTCTGGTGGCCCATGTTGGCGGCGGCGAAGCCCGAGTAGTACACCGCTCCGCCGATGGCCTGGACGGTGGTTCCGTCGTAGTCCACATTGGTGTCCTGGGCGATCTCTCCGATGATCAGGGTGTTGAACCGGCTCATGTCTCCTCCTCCTTCCGAATGGCCTCGTCGGCCTCTACAAACTCCTGGAACGCGGGGCTCCAGAGTTGGAATTTATGGCTTTCAATGATTCGCTTGTAGGCGAAGGAATCCCGCACCCGCTCGGGAAGAATGACGGCGGTCCGGGCCTCGTCCCCGTCCCGGTGGGTGTCGGACCCGGCCAGGCGGTAGTATTCGGGGTGGCGGCGGCAAAGCTCCAGCGCTTTGTCGTTGTTGTTTTCATGCCGGGGGTTTCCGTTGATGATCTCCGCGCCGTGGACGGCGGTCTCCTGAACCGGGGCGCTGCCCTTGCGGAAAGGATGGGCGTGGATGATGAGGACCTGATCGTGGAACTTGTCAAAGAACTCCTGGGCACTCATGCAGCAGGCGTAGGGATTGGAACGGAGCCACTGCTCGTCAATGCCATAGACCAGATAATCATTGTCGTTCTCCGGGAAGCGGAACTCCGCCCCTAAGATGACATCCAGGCCCACCTCGTCCCCCCGGCGTTTGGAGGCGTGATAACCGCTGAGATAGTGGTCGCAGACCAGGTCCCAGTTGTGCTCCGTGTCCACGCGGGAGAGGTACTCCGGGTGCAGGTGGTCCGTGACCACCAGGCCGGTAAAGCCGCTTCGGACATAGCGGTCCACCACGTCGGCGGCGTACAGGTGGCCGCACCGGCTGGTTTCCGCAGTGTGGGTGTGGGGGTCATAGCGGTAGCCGTTCATATGAAATTCCCTCTTTCCGAAAAATTATAACGCGTTCAAATCCCGGCAAGTGCTGCGCTTGATCAGTGCCGGCATCAAGATCTGATGGACATAGCCCTGGGTGCCGTTCTCGATCTTGTCCCGGAGCATATCCACCGCCTGGACCGCCATGTCCCGCTTCGGCTGCTCAATGGTGGTCAGCTCAATTCGGGGCAGGGCGGTGGAAGAAATGTTGTCAAAGCCGATCAGGCTCAGCTGACCCGGGATGTTGATGCGGGCGTCGTCCGCCGCCTTTAACACGCCCAGGGCATTGGAGTCCGTGGAGGCGAAGATGGCGGAGTAATCCACCGGCTTGGCAAAGAGCTCCTTCGCCAGCTGATAGCCGCCTGTGATGGAGGAGCGGGTGAACTCGCTGTTGAAAAACCGGGGCGTCAGGCCCAGCTCATGGCAGGCCCGGATATAGCCCTCCGCCCGGAACTGGTGGGTGGTGGTATGGCGGCGGCCGAAGTAGAGAATGTCCCGGTGGCCCAGCTCGTGGAGGTACTTTGTGCCGATATAAGTTCCCCGGCTGTTGTCCACAGCCACGTAGCTCTGCGGCTGGTCCCGGAGGTTTTCGCTGAGGAACACCGTGGGCACCTGGTCCGTATAGGCCCGGATGTTCTCATAGGTCTTGGGGCTCTGGGGGACAATCAAAATTCCGTCCACCTGCCGGCTGAGGAGCAGCTTCACCACCGTTTTCTCCTGCTTCAGGTCCGGTCCGGAGTTGCAGAGCATGATGTTGTAGCCGTGGCCCCGGGCGCTCATCTCGGCGTAATAGGCCAGCTCGGACATGAACTGGTTGTCAATGGACGGGACCACCAGCCCGATGAGCCCGGTGCGCTTGGTCACCATGGAGCGGGCGACGTAGTTGGTGGTGTAGCCCATCTCGTCGCAGAGCTTGATGATGCGCTCCCGGGTGTCGCTGCCGATCTGGTGGCTGCCCGAGAGGGCGCGGGAAACGGTGGCGTAGGACACGCCGGCAGCCTTGGCTACGTCCTTTAAGGTTACACTTTTCATCGCTTTTTCTCCTTTCCGCCCCGCCCGGAATCGCAAACGTTTCCGCTTTATTTTTTGGAACCGGCCAGACTCCGGCCGGTTCAAATTGTCAAGTAAAGAATATCTGATTTTTGCGGCAATGTCAACAACATTCTGGATTTTTCCCATCTTTGGGCAGAAAAACGAAAAACAATCAAAGTCTTCGGCGTTTGGCACATTGACAAGAGGCCGCTGTTTCGTTTAGAATGAAACTGAAAAGCCGCAAACGTTTACGAGCGGGCCGGAGACGGCTCCGGGGCCCCGGGCGCCGCTTCCGGAAAGCCGCGGAGACCGCGCATATTAAAGGAGGAATTTCCATGACCCCCGATATCAAAACGATCTTCTTCGATGTTGGCAACACCCTCCGCATTGTGCTGAAGGAACAGGACTTCATCAACAAGGCCGAGGCCGGCCTGATGGAGCTGATTCACACCACCGAGACCCATGACGAGCTCTTCGCCAAGCTGGAGGAGCGCTGGAAGAAATACCGCAAGATGTCCAAGGAGACCCTGCTGGACGCCTCCGAGGGCGAGCTGTGGACCCAGTACATGCTGCCGGACTACGAGCCCAACATGGTCTTCGCCAACGCCGCGAAGCTCACCCGCCTGTGGCGGGACCACGACGGCCGCCGGGTGGCCCGGGCCGACGCCGTGG
>CAJUQQ010000113.1 GCA_910588175.1 uncultured Oscillibacter sp. | reverse complement strand
GTGGGCGGCACCTACCAAGGCGTATGGGTCCAGGCGGTCAGCCGCTGGGTGACCACCGTTTACGGAAAGAAGCCCTCCGTGCCCAAGCTGCCCCGCACCGGCTACTAATTCCTTTTCCCCAGGCGGTCCGCTTCCCGGCGGGCCGCCTGGAGTCCTTACATTTATATATATATATCATCAAAAAAGGAGACTGTCTATGCTGAAAATTGCCGCAACCGGAAACCTGACCAACGACGTGGAGCTGAAGACTCAGGAGGACGGCAGACCCTACGCCATCCTGCGGATCGCCTCGGACCGGCGCTACCGGGCCAAGGACGGAACCCGCCTCACCGATTTTATCTCCATCAAGGTCCGCGGCCCCCTGGCGGAGCGCTGCGCCGCCTTCGCCTATAAGGGCTGTAAGCTGGCCGCCGTCGGGGACTTCGAGACTGTTGTGCCCTCCGAGGACCCCGCCCGCCAGCCCGGCTTCCTCATCAAGGCCAGCGATGTGGAAGTGCTCTCCCCCAGAAAGGCGCGGGAAGCCGCCGGGGCCATTGACGCTGCCAGAGCAAACCAGGAGGCCGCCGGGATACCTGAGAGCGAAGCCATCGCGTAATGCGGAACACCGGAACCGAGTACGGCAGCGCGGACCGGACTCCGGTTGTGCTGCCGGAACTGGCGGAACTGCTCCCCCCTCTCACGGGGGAGCAGCTGGCCGCCCTGGAGGCAGACCTGCTGAAAAACGGCTGTTATTCGCCTGTCATTGTCAACGAGGATATGGTCATCATCGACGGACATAACCGCCAGAGGCTGTGCGAGGAGCACGGGATTCCGTATAAAATGGCGGTGTTCTCGTTTGAGGACCTGCTGGAGGCAAAATGCTGGGCCATTGAGAACCAGCGGGGCCGCCGGAACCTGGAGAAGTGGGAGCTGGGCAAGATCGCCTTGAAGCTGAGGCCGGATATTGAGGCGAAGGCCAGGGCCAAACAGGCTGCGGCCGGAGGAGACAAATCTGGAGAGGGAGCGCTTTTGACAACATTGTCAGAAGCGCTCCCTCCTGTCAGCACGAGGAAGGAACTGGCTGAGTCGGTTGGCATTGGCGAGGTCACCATGGGTAAGGTCATGCAGATTGATGAGCACGCCCCATCCGCCGTGAAGGAGGCCCTGGACAGCGGAGACCTGTCCGTAAACCAGGGCTACAACATCACCCGGCAGGTCCAGGAGCTGCCGGAGGAGGAACGGGAGGAGGCCGCCTCCCAGGCGGTGGAGCTTCTAAAGGCAAAAAAGGAGGTCCAGGCCATCGACGCCGAGGCGGACCGCCGGGGCAAGATCGCTTCTCTCTTCTGTAAAGCCTTTGAGCGGGCCGTGCTGCTCACGCCCACGGAGGAAAACGTCCGTATCTGGGTGGAGAATACCCGTATGCGGCCCGACGAAATTGAGGATTCTGTCAAAGAGGCCCGCGAGCTGGCGGAGGTGTTCACCGCCATCGCAGACGTCCTGGAATGTCTTCTGCCGCAAGGAGAGGAGGCGTCTTCGTGAAAGAAGAAATCTCCGTCCGCCAATGGCAGGAGCAGTTCAAGGCCGGATTTTACGACAGCCCGGACATTCACACACAATGCGGGGCGGGCTGGTACGACTGGTTCTGCCAGGATAAAGCTCTCGCCGGACGGCTGAAGAAAATCGCCAAGGTGGTCATGGGAATTACCTCCCCCTTCATCCTGGACAACTACTATGTCTGGTTCAAAAATAACGCCCTGACCACTGGCCAGATGTACGACGACGTCCGCTTTGAGCCGCTGTCCGGGAAACGGGATGGGAAGTGTTTTCTAATCACCCTGGATCATCCCTGCCAGTCTGGAAAATGGGCGCTGACCACAGAGCGGTACGGCTTCGGAACGCCGGAATTTGTGTGCGGCAATGTGCGGGAAATGCTCCGGTACATTGATAAGCTGGGCGCGGAGCTGGAGAAAGAAGTCCCTGGGCCGCTTATTCTGGAGGAAAAGGCCGTCGCTGAATTCATCTCCAGCCAGCCGGATCTCCAGCACGCCGCTTTCCTGCACCGGATAAGTGAGCACACCTACAGCGTTTTCACGCCTAAAGAAAACCGAAAAGAGTTTATCCATGCGGCCCTGAATCCGGATGCCGCCCCCGTAGGCTTCCAAAAAGGTCAGGCGGTGCAGATCAACGGAATTTATGTCAGCCGCCATAACCATGAGGCGGTGGTGCCCCCCGATTTTGACCATAACGGGAAGAAACCGCCGAAAAAGAGAGGAGGAAAGGAACGATGAGCAAAGAATATCCCGCGCGGGCGGCAAGCCCTCCCGGCAGGCCCCTCCTGCCCCCGGAGGCGGAGGAGGAAATCCTGACGGCGCTGTTCACCAATATGAAAATCAGCTCTGGCGAGATTGCCGCCATCCTCAAAAAACACCATGTGTCCTGTGACACAGAACTTCTCCAGGACCGCTACCGCAAGCGCCTGGGCCAGCGGCTCATGGCCAGCATCCGGGACGAGCAGGGACACCGGGAGGTTCTGGCCCGCGGCAGCGAATACATCGTGCTGGAGTGCTGCAACGACCGGCAGGCCCTCCAGGCCATTCGCCGCCGTATCCAGAGCCAGATGAACGGCCTGGAGGTGTCCTCCATGAAGGTGGGCGGACGCATTCGGGTGCTGGACCGATTCCTCGCACGGTTCCGAAAGGCGGGCTGACCATGGGTCCGAGAGATATGCTCCAGGCGATCCGGGAGTATCCCGCCGCCTGTGCCCGCCTGGAAACGGCACAGAGGGAGCTGAATCAAGCGCAAAAGGCTCTGGAAAAGAGCGAGCTGGAGTGCCAGCGCCTCAGCGGCGATTACAGCGAGGCCAGGCGCCGGGCAAACTTTTCCGAGAAAAAGTCGGCCGCGCTGCAAGCCGCTTTGGACGCCTACTGCCCAAAGCTGTCTTCCCTGGCGGAGATGATCCGGTTTTATGAGACGGTCTCCCCCAGCCTGGACCCCCAGGGCTTCACACTGTTCCGCGCGGCGAAAAAGATGACCGGCATCGACCTGTACAGCTATTTCGCCTACGAGGACAGCCGCGGCCTGTTTGAGCAGATGGATGGCCGCCAGCTTCTGCGCTGGCTGACCGCCGCCCGGTTCGGCGCCGTGGAGTGGGAGATCGTGACCGGGACCTGCTATGAGGAGGCCATCCTGCGGGAGGTGGATACCTCCGCGCCGGAGTATCTGGCATTTGAGGAGAAGCTGTATCGGTCGGTTTTGGACCGCATGGGCTTTGAGGAGCTTCTCGCTCCAGAACATGCCGATGAAAAAATGAAGCAAAGCAAGGTGTTGTCTACGGAGGAAATAACGGAATTGAAGCTCTATAGTCCTCTCAGCGCGGTACTGTATGAGGAAGACCCCGAGGAAGAAACAGAAACCGGCTGTGAGCCGCTGATTTTGTCGGGCTATGAGCTGACCGGCTATCAGGATGCCATCCGCCAGGGCATTGAGGATGAGCGCCTGCCGGATGAGGAGGAGCGGGGCCTCATGACTTACTTTGACGGC
>CAJUQQ010000112.1 GCA_910588175.1 uncultured Oscillibacter sp. | reverse complement strand
TACGCGCTCACGGAAGGTGTGGGCGAAAAGGTTACTGTGGAATAAGGAACAGCCTGAATCAAAATGATGGGAGGATTTTACTCATGAAGATCACGCAGGTCGACATTATGTCTCCACACATCGAGGAGCGGCCCATGTGGCGTCCCATTCTCTGCCGTATCCATACGGACGAAGGGATTTACGGTGACGGCGAAGCCGCTCTGGCCTATGGCATCGCTTCCCCTGCTGCTGCCGGAATGATCCGGGATTTGGCGACTTTGATTATCGGCATGGACCCGCTGGACAGCGAGGTCATTTGGGACAAGCTCTACAAGGCCACCTTCTGGGGCCAGAACGGAGGTCCTGTTGTCTTTGCCGGAATTTCCGCACTGGATATCGCCCTGTGGGACATTAAGGGCAAGGCGTTCAACGCCCCCATTTACAAGCTGCTGGGCGGCAAGCGTCGGGATAACCTGCGCACTTACGCCAGCCAGCTCCAGTTCGGATGGAGCGATCACCCCGAAATCATGACCACGCTGGACGATTACCGCGAGGTCTCCAAGAAAGCTGTGGCCGAGGGCTATGACGCCGTTAAAATTGACTTCTTTACTTATGCGCCGGAGGATGGATATGTCTACACCGCTGAGGACTGCACACGTCTGCTGACGCCGAAGATTGTGGAGATCGTCGAGTCCCGTGTGGCCGCAGTCCGGGAGGCCGTCGGCCCCGGTGTGGACATCATCATGGAGAACCATTCCCGTCCCGACGCGCAGTCCGCCGTGCAGCTGGGCCGGGCCGTCCAGAAGTACAACATCTTCTACTTCGAGGAGCCTAACACCCCTACGCCGAAAACCGCTAAATTCATCTGCGACAAGCTGGAGATGCCGATTGCACACGGTGAGCGCGTCTATTCCCGCTGGCAGTACGCCCCCTATTTCGAGGAGCAGTCCATTCAGGTCATTCAGCCCGATCTGGGCAACTGCGGCGGCATCACCGAGGGCAAGAAAATCTGCGACATGGCCTATGTGTACGATATCTCCGTCCAGGCCCACGTCTGCGCCAGCCCCCTGTCCACCGCCGCCGCCCTCCACCTGGAGGCCGTCATTCCCAACTTCGTCATCCACGAACACCACACCAACAATCTCAAACAGTACAACAAGGACCTCTGCACCGTGGACTTCCAGCCGGTAAAAGGCAAGTTCAAGGTTCCCGAGGGACCGGGCCTTGGCTGTGAGTTTACTGACAAGGTGCTCAAAACGGAAAACAAGATCATTGTGAAGTAAAAGCGAACAACGAGGGTTTTCCCATTCCGGGGGGCGTCGCCCCCCGGAAAACGAAAGATTATGGAGGGAAGTATATGGCAATCAAACTCGTTCGTGAACCGGAGCCCGGTCCCGGCACTTTAGGCAAGCCGGAGCTTTACGCGCTGGCAATCGGTCAGGTTATCGGAGCCGGTGTTATCACACTGGTGGTCCCCGCCATTAAAATGACCGGCTACTCCGCTTGGCTGGCCTATTTCGTCGCAATCCTTATGGGCTTCTTTATGATTTTGCCCACGGTGTTCGTCTCGTCTACGGTTCGCCTGGGCGGCGGCAACTACTCCATGCTGGCCGGGCTGGCCGGTCCCAATATTGCGGGCATCTATGCGTTCATGTATCTGACGCAGTGCCTGTCCCTGTCGCTGTTCGGCTCCTCCGCCGCCGCTTACCTGGGGGACATCATCCCGGCCCTGAGTAGCCATACCGCCCGCATCATCATCGGCGCGGGACTGCTGACACTGTTCTATGTGGTCAATTTGCTGGGCATTGACATTATGGCGTCCGCCCAGAAGCTGATGACATGGCTACTGATTGCCGCGCTGATGCTGTTCGCGATTGTGGGCATCTTCAAAATGCGGCTTCCCATCTTTGACTTCTCCGACCCTGCCTTCCTGACCCAGGGCTGGGGCGTCAATATTGCCGACGGCCAGATTACCGGCGGATTCCTGGGCGCGACCCTGCTGTTTGTGTATTCCACCCAGGGCTATTACATGACCACCGCTTATGGTGGTTCCTCCAGGAACGCCAAGCGGGATATCCCCTTTGTCCTTCTGCTTTGCGTCCCCACTCTCTGCGTTCTCTATGTGGGTGTGGCTATGGCCGGTGTCGGCTCCACGACTTTGGAAGAATACGGCGCGTCCACGACGCTGGTTGTGGCTGCCCGGAACCTCTTCCCCACGGTGCTGTTCTATTTCTTCATCATCGGCGGTCCCATTATGGCCCTGCTATCCACGCTGAACTCCAGCTTTGCCTACAACTCCATCACCATTGGAACGGCCTGTGACGACGGCTGGTTGCCCAAAGCCTTTGGAAAGAAAAACGCCAAGGGTGGGCGCGTCTGGATTCTGACCTTCATGTACATCGTGGGCATGATTCCGATTCTGTTCGGCCTGTCCATCACCACCATCACGAACATGGTGCAGCTCATTGGCGCGTGCTATGCCTTCCTGAACTTCAAGGCTTATATCAGCATGCCGAAGCTGTATCCCGACGCCTGGGCCAAGTCCCGCTATCATATTCCCAACGGCGCGTATTATTTCCTCTGCTGCGTTTCTTTGGCTGGCTTCATGGTCACGCTGTGGAAGTCCTGCCTGTCCATGAGCCCCGGACTGGTGGCGGCGAACATCATCGCCATTGTGGTCCTGGCCATCGCTGGCTTTATCCGCGGCAAGAAGGGCGATGTTGAGATTCACACCTCCATCTGGTGCGGAGACGCCGAGGGAGACGAAAAGGCCGCCGCCATGATGGCCGCGTCTATGGCAAAGCAGTAAACCGATAGAATGAAAATCCTGCAAAAGGGAGGCAGCTATGAAAATTACAAAAGTAGAAGTTTTTGAGGTCCAGACCCGCCGCCCCGCATGGCGTCCCATCCTCTGCCGCATCTATACGGACGAGGGCGTCTATGGCGACGGCGAGGCCGCTCTGGCCTACGGAACCGCCGCCCCGGCCGCCGCCGGGATGATCCGGGATCTGGCCAAGCTGATCATCGGCATGGACCCGCTGGACAACGAGGTCATCTGGGACAAGCTCTACAAGGCCACCTTCTGGGGCCAGAACGGCGGTCCCGTCGTCTTTGCCGGCATCTCCGCCCTGGACATCGCCCTGTGGGACATCAAGGGCAAGGCGTTCAACGCCCCCATTTACAAGCTGCTGGGCGGCAAGCGCCGGGACAACCTGCGCACCTACGCCTCTCAGCTCCAGTTCGGCTGGGGGGCCGCGTGCCGGGACAGCGTGGAGCTGAGCGCGCCCCATGACGCCTACAAGCTGTCGGACTATGTGGAAAACGCGAAAAAGGCTGTGGCGGAAGGGTATGACTGCATCAAAATCGACTTCTTCACCTTCTGCCCCATGGACGGCCACCGGCTGAATGATGAAGACCGCACGCGCCTCCTGCCGCCTGCGAAGGTCCAGATGGTGGTGGACCGTGTGGCGGCTGTCCGGGAAGCCGTGGGCCCCAACGTGGACATCATCATGGAGAACCATTCTTATCTTGACGCCCAGGGGGCGGTCCAGATTGGCCGGGCGGTCCAGAAATACAACATCTTCTA
>CAJUQQ010000111.1 GCA_910588175.1 uncultured Oscillibacter sp. | reverse complement strand
AAATGTCGCAGGGGGTCAGGGTGTCGTTGTCCCAGACGGCGCAGTACATGTCGCCTCCTAGGACGATCTCCTTCCCGTGGTAATGAAGCCGCTGGCGGAGGCTGGAGATGTTCATGGCCTTGGTCCAGCGCATCAGGTCATAGCGGTTCCGCTCCCCCCGGAAGGCGGCGTCAAACACTTCCCTCTGCCGGGGGTACAGCGAGGGCTCGCCGGGGAGGATCTCCATGGTCAGCTCCTCCGTCAGACGGAGGGTCTCCGGCCTGTCCCCGGAAACCTCGGCGAATTCCTTCACCCGCCCCGGGTGGTCCCGGAGGGCCGAGGCGTAGATATCCAGGCACCGGAGGAGGTTCCGCGCCGCGCCGGGGAGGCCGTTGTCCCCGTCGGGGTCCAGGGGGCCGTTTCCCTCCGGGGGGATGTACGCGGCCAGAAAGCGGTCCGCCTCCGCCGCCTCCAGCACCCGGCCCAGGCCGCCGATGTGGTCCCGGTGGAAGTGGGTGGCCAGGAGAAGGTCCAGCCGTTCAATCCCCTGCTTTTTCAGGAAGTCCCCGGCGTAAATCCGGCGGGACCGGGGGTCCAGCGGAGCGGGGTGGTCGTCCCGGAGCAAATTGTCGTGGCCGCAGTCCACCAGCATGGAGAACCGCCGTTCCCCCTTCTCCAACTCCTGGACCAGGATGGAATCCCCGTTGCCGACGTTGATAAAATCCAAAACCAACATACGCCGCGCCCCCTCACATGTTTATTTTTCTTAGGATACCATAGCCCCGGCGGCTCTGCAAGGAAAAGCCCCGGCAGCCCCCGCCAAAATTTCAGCCGGATTTTTGACATCCTGACAAAGGCGGACCTTTCAGCTCCGTTTCCCCGGCAGCTTATCCGCCAGCAGGCACAGCCCGATGGTCAGCGCCATGTCCGCCAGGGTGCAGCCCACGATCAGATCCACGCCCATCAGCCCCCGGTAAGCCAGGAAGCCTATGACCCAGACCGCCAGATTCCGCCCGTCGAAGTCCGCAGAGAAGCGGTCCCGCTTTAAGAGGAAGAAGTCCGCGATCTGAATGGCGATCATGGGGGCGAAGACGGAGCCGATGAGGTAGAGGAAGCCGGTGATGTCGTCCATGGGGAACAGCATGGCCCCGGCGGTCCCCGCCGCCGCCACCGCCGCCGCCGTCCACTTCCCTTTCAGCTTCGGGCTGAGGGACTCGGCGGAAATACCGGCGGACCAGGCGTCCAGGAAGGTGGTGGTGACGGTGGAGAGGATCAGGATCACCAGGGCGGCGGCCCCCAGGCCCGCCTTGACCATGATGACGGCGATGTCGGACTCTCCGGTGAAAATCGCCGCTCCCATGCCGATGGTGTACATCCAGGTGGAAACCAGGCCATAGACCACCGTGCTGGCCAGCGTCGCCTGGAGGGGCTTTTCCGCCTCCCGGGTGTAGTCGCTGACGAGGGGCAGCCAGCTCAGGGGCATGGCCACCGCCAGCTCCACCGCCGCGCCGAAGCTCATGGCCTCTCCCAGCTCCCGCCCCGCCGGCGCGCCGGAGCCGAAAATCACCCAGCACAGCACGACGGTCAGCACAAACAGCGCCGTCATGGAGACTTGATTGATCCAGCCCAGATTCGTCACGCCCACCAGAATCCAAACCAGAATCAGCCCGCCGGTTACCAGACACCAGACCCAGTGCCCGGCGGAGAAGATGCCCCCCGCCGCCAGGGCCCCGTCGTAGATCATAATGGCGGTCCAGCCCACCAGCTGAAGCACGTTCAGCGCCGCGAAGAGCAGTCCGCCCTTCTGGCCGAAGCTCATCTTCACGGTCTCCATGGCGCTTCTGCCGCTCCGCCCGCCGATGAGGCCCGCCAGGAAAAACAGGGCGCAGCCGATTGCATGCCCGGTCACGATGGCGGCGAAGCCCCGGGCAAAGCCCAGGGGGGCGAAGCTGGTGCCGGTGAGAATCTCCGCCAGGGAGACCCCGGCCCCGAACCAGATGAGGCCGTTTTGAAAAACGGAGGTCTTTTTCACGGCGCGTCCTCCCCGCCGGTGAAGCCGCTGCGGAGGTCCCACATGTGGTCCATGGGCCCGGAGCCATGCCCCAGGTCCAGCATCGCGGAGAGGGCCCCGATGATGTATTCCTTCGCCCGCTCCACCGCCGCCGCCAGGTCCATGCCCTTGGCCAGGTTGGAGGCGATGGCGCTGGAGAGGGTGCAGCCCGTGCCGTGGGTATTGGGATTATCCACCCGCCTGGCCAGGAGCCAGAGGGGCTTTTGCCCCTGCCGCCAGAGGAGGTCGCTGGCGTCGTTCACGTGGTGTCCGCCCTTGCAGAGGACGGCGCAGCCGTAGGCCTCGCCGATCAGCCGGGCGGCGGTTTCCATGTCCTCCGGCGTGTGAATCGCCATGCCGGCGAGAATCTCCGCCTCGGGGATGTTGGGGGTCAGCACCGCCGCCAGGGGCAGGAGGCGGCGCTTCAGGGTCTCCAGGGCGTCCTCGGAGATCAGCCGGTCCCCGGAGGTGGCCACCATGACGGGGTCCACCACAATGTTCCGGGCCTTGTACTGCGTCAGCTTGTCCGCGATGACCTCGATGAGGGGGATGCTGGAGACCATGCCGGTCTTCACCGCGTCGGGGAAAATGTCCGTGAAGACGCAGTCCAATTGTTCCGCCAGGAAGTCCGGCGTGGACTCCTGGATGCTTTTGACGCCGGTGGTGTTCTGGGCCACCAGGGCCGTGACGGCGGTGAGGGCGAATACCCCGTTTGCCGTCATGGTCTTGATGTCGGCCTGAATCCCGGCGCCTCCGCTGGGGTCGGTCCCAGCGATCGTCAATGCTGTTTTCATATTCCGTTCTCCTTTTCGCATTGAAGTTTTATTACACGATACAAAGTGGTGCCCCCGATGTACCGTATGAAAAACGCCCGCAGGCGGCTTTCCCTTACAATCGTTTCGCCAGCTCCAGCAGCTCCCGGGCCGCCGCCTCCGCGTCCGGCCGGCCGAAAATTCCCGAGACCACGGCCACGCCGGAAAGACCCAGGCCCTTCAGCTCCAGGATGTTCTCCCGGTTCACGCCGCCGATGGCCACCACGGGAATGTCCACCGCCGCCGTGACCGCCCGGATGGTCTCCCGGGAGATGGGCGCGGCGTCGTTCTTGGTGCCGGTGGCAAAGGCCGCCCCGCAGCCCAGATAGTCCGCCCCGGCCTCCAGAGCCCGGCGGGCCTCCGACCGCGAGTGGGCGGAGACGCCCAGGATTTTCTCCGGCCCCAGCAGGGCCCGGGCCCGTCCGGCCTCCAGGTCGCTCTGCCCCACGTGGACGCCGTCGGCCCCGGCCTCCAGGGCAATCTCCACACTGTCGTTGATGATGCTGACGGCCCCCAGCCGGCGGCACAGGGCCACGAAGCGCTTCGCCTCCTCCAAAAAGGCGGCGGGCTCCATATCCTTCTCCCGGAGCTGGACCACCCCGGCCCCGCCCCGGACGGCGGCCTCAATCTGCCGGAACAACGCCGCCTCGTCCCTTGCCCAGGCCCGGTCCGTCACGGCGTAGAGCCGCAGGGTCTCCCGATCAACGCGCATATAAACGCCTCCTCACTATACAAAAACCGCGGACAAACCAACCTGGTCTGTCCGCGGCAAGCCGCACACTATCTCCCTACGTTGGCATGATCCAAATCAGGTTCCGGGTCGGGACCTTCACGGCCCCCTCTCAGCCCGCGCCAGCGGACTCCCCTTTT
>CAJUQQ010000110.1 GCA_910588175.1 uncultured Oscillibacter sp. | reverse complement strand
GAGGCGGAGACGGCGGAGGCCGCTTCGTCAAAGTGAGTACGCTATGGCAACTCTGAACCTGAAAAGCATCAAGAAGATCTACCCCCACAGCGGAGACCAGAAGAAGGCCAAGAAAAAGGCGGCGGACCCTGAAAAGAAGGTCAACCTCCAAGTGACGGAAAAGGGTGTTGTCGCGGTGCAGGAGTTCAACCTGGATATCGCGGACAAGGAGTTCATCGTCCTGGTCGGCCCCTCCGGCTGCGGCAAGTCCACCACGCTGCGGATGGTGGCCGGTCTGGAGGAGATCAGCGAGGGCGAGCTGTACATCGACGGTCAGCTCATGAACGACGTGGAGCCCAAAAACCGGGACATTGCCATGGTCTTCCAGAGCTACGCCCTCTATCCCCACATGACGGTGTATGAGAACATGGCCTTCCCCCTGAAACTCCGCAAAGTGTCCAAGGAGGAGATTGACAAGCGGGTCAAAGAGGCCGCCGCCATTCTGGACATCACCCAATATCTGGACCGCAAGCCCAAGGCTCTGTCCGGCGGCCAGCGCCAGCGGGTGGCCATTGGCCGTGCCATCGTCCGGGAGCCCAAGGTGCTGCTGATGGACGAACCGCTGTCCAACTTGGATGCCAAGCTCCGCAACCAGATGCGCGCCGAGATCATCAAGCTCCGGCAAAAGATCAACACCACCTTCATGTACGTCACCCATGACCAGACCGAGGCCATGACCCTGGGCGACCGGATCGTCATCATGAAGGACGGCTTCATCCAGCAGATCGGCACGCCGCAGCAGGTCTTTGACCACCCCGCCAACCTCTTCGTGGCCGGGTTCATCGGCACGCCGCAGATGAACTTCTTCGACGCAAAGCTCCTGAAGGAAGACGGCAAATACAGCGTCTCCGTGGGCGGCATGAAGGTCGAACTCTCCGACGTGAAGCAAAAGGCTCTGGCGGCCAAAAATGTAGGTTCTCAGGCCATCACCCTGGGCGTCCGGCCCAGTCACATCACCTTGGGCAACGGGGCCAACAATCTGACGGCCACCGTGGATGTCTCCGAGATGATGGGCAGCGAGGTTCACCTCCACGCCAACGCCGAGGGCCGGGACGTAGTGGTGATCGTGCCCACACTGGACCTCTCCAGCGTCAGCTTTGCCCCCGGCACCGCCATCCACCTCAGCTTTGACGGCAACGTCTGCCACCTGTTCGACAGCGAGGGCAAGAACCTGGAATTCTGATACGTTCAAACGCCGGATGCTCCGGAGTGTATCCAGTCCGAATTGACCGTAAGCAAAACCGTCCCTTCCGGAAAACCGGAAGGGACGGTTTGGTATTCCACCGTCAATTTTGGGAAAACAGTTGATTTTTCCCGCTGTTTCCTGTAAACTGTGTCCCAGTCCCTAACATTACAAACACAGGAGGCGCTCTATGAGGCAGCTTTTTCTTCTGGCCGCCGTCATCTGCTTCGGCATGGCCATCCTCAAATTTTACTCCGCCCGGATGAACCGCTCCGGCTCCCCTGCCGATCCCAAGGCCGCCCATCAGCCCTGGACCACCCTCACCGCCGGGGAGGCCAAAGAACGGCTGGACGCCAGCGAGGACGTGATTCTTCTGGACGTGCGGACCCAGGAGGAGTACGACAGCGGCCACATTCCCGGCGCGGTGTGCTTCCCCAATGAGGATATTCTGCCGGAGCTCCCCCTCCCCTTTGAGAAGGGCGCGGAGATTTTGGTGTACTGCCGCTCCGGCCGCCGCAGTGCCGAGGCGGCGGAGAAGCTGACGGATATGGGCTATACCAATGTGGCTGACTTCGGCGGCATTCAGGACTGGCCCTACGAAACCACGACAGACTGACCGCGAAAAGCCACGCCTTCCGGCGTGGCTTTTTGCTATGCGCTCAGTCCTCCGGTACGGCGTAGATGCCGTAGACAAAGAGATCGTCCGGCCCCGCCAGCTCCGGCAGGACGGTCATATCCCCGTCCCCGGTCCACTCCACCTTCAGATCTCCGGTGTGGAGCCGGTAAGTCTGCGTTTTTTCCGTTCCATCGCTGGAAATTACCGCCACCGTCAGCAGCCCGCCATCGAAGAAATCCGCGTCCATCTGGGCCTCAATGCTGATGCCCAGGCCTGTAGGAGCCATCTCCTCCGGAGACACCCAGAAACCATATCGGGCATCGGGGTCGTAATCCTCCTCCACGCTGGTTCCCAACGCGGTCATCTCCGGCATATACCAGACCCCGTCGTCCCGCTGGCTGATGGCGGCGGGGACCAGACTGCCCTCGGCCATGGCCTGGCGGTATCCGTCCATCTGTTCCTCGGTCAGGTTCTCCCGGACTTCATAGCGGTACAACCCGCCCCGGTCGATAGAGAGGCGCACCTGGGCAATGTTCTCCCCGGCAATCTGAAAGAGGCAGCCGGTGAAATCTCCGAATTCCGGTGTGGTGCAGCCCTCGCCCACCGAGAACGCGATGCTGCCGTCCGACGCAGGACCGTAGGTCGTATCGGTTCCGGCGGCATAGGCCGTCAGACCGAAGGTGGGGACCAGCACTTGAGCCGGAGCCCCCTGCTCTGTGCCTGGAGCGGCGTTCCCGGCGGGGCCGGAAGCGCCCGGCGGCGCCGCAGGCGCGGGCCGGAGGGTGAAGCCTCCCAGCACCAGGGCCAGAGCACAGACGGCGCAGACCGCCGTCCGCAAAAGAGGCCAGCTTCGCCGCTCCCGGCGGGAGGGCTCCGATTCCGCCGTCCGTCTCCGGGCTTCGAAGAGCACCCGTTCATTCAGCCCGGCGGGTGTATGGATATTTTCCGTCAACTTCCGATAGCGATTTTCCATCGTCAAAACCTCCCAATAAGTCCTTCAGCTCCGCCCTGGCCCGGCGGAGGCGGCTGCGCACCGTGGCCGCCGGAATCCCCAGCAGAACGCCGATCTCGCCGCTTTCATAGCCCTCGCCGTAAAAGAGGTGGACTGCCGTCCGCAGTTTTTCCGGCAGACGGGCTACCGCGTCCCACAGCTCCGCCGCCGTCTCGTCCACAGGCCGGGCCATATCCGGCACCTCCTCCAGGGACAGGGTTTCTCCCCGCCGCCGCCGGAGGCGTCCCAGGTCGGCACAGCGGTTCAGCGCGGTTCGAATCAGCCAGGCCTTCAGGTGCTCCCCGTCCCAGCCCGAGGTCTTCTGCCCCAGCAGCCGGAGGAACACGTCCTGATAGACATCCTCCGCGTCGGCGGCGTTCTGTGTCCGGCAGAGGGCCAGGCGGTACACTGTGTCGCCGTAAGTTTTCATGGCATTGCTCAATTCCTGTTCCGTCAAGGCAATGCCTCCTTTCTTTCGTCTGAAAAGCGCCTTTCACTTATAACACGTTTGGGCAGACCCTTCTGTTCCCTTCGGGCGAAGATTTTTTACTTCAGAAAAAAGGCCTGTCTGTCTTCATTACCAGACAGGCCACAAAGTTAATGAGGGATAAAATGTAGGAAGTGGCAGAGGAGGAGGGAGCAAAGCGTTTTCTGGTTTTCCACCTTGCCAGCTTTTTGAGGTTCATGGCAGCGAATTTAAGCCTCACCCAGTTGGAAACCTGGGCCAGACCACGGTAGTGAGTATACCGCATGGCATGCTTTTCTTTCGCATCCGCAAAGACCCGTTCAATGGTTTCTTTGCGTTTGGCGTAAAGGTCCTTGTATTCCGGGGTGTATCTGGCGTCATCGGCCAGTTCTTCGTAGTCTTTCCAAACATGGCGC
>CAJUQQ010000109.1 GCA_910588175.1 uncultured Oscillibacter sp. | reverse complement strand
CCTGCCGCTGCGTGGTGCCCGACGACCAGCTGTCCCTGGCCATCGGCAAGGAGGGGCAGAACGCCCGCCTGGCCGCCCGGCTGACGGGATACAAAATCGACATCAAGCCCCAGAGCTACCAGCCCGGGGAGGACGACGACTTCTTCGGCGCGGAGACGCCGGAGTCCCCGGAGGCTTTGGAGCCCCAGGAGGACTTGAAACCCCAGGAGACTTTGGACTCTCAGGAAGCTTTGGAACCTCAGGATGCTCCGGTGGCCGAAGCCCCGGAGGAGACCCCGGAGGAAAACGAACCGGCCGAAGCCTGAGCAAAGGAGGCGGACGGCGGATCCGGTTCCTCCGGCCTCCGGGAAGGCGCTTTGCCGGACGGAGAGCCGCGGGTTCTTCCTCATCCGTGATCCGCTGTTTACGATATCATTCAGAAAGGGGGGACCCGTGTGCCCAAGGTGAAAAAGATTCCCCAGCGCCAGTGTGTCGGCTGCCGGGAGATGAAGGACAAAAAGTCCCTTTTGCGGGTGGTCCGCTCCCCGGAGGGGGCGGTGAGCCTGGATTTCACCGGAAAGAAGCTGGGCCGGGGGGCCTATGTGTGTCCGGACGCGGCCTGCCTGAAAAAGGCCCGGAAATCCCGGGCCCTGGAGCGGGCCTTTGAGACCGCCATCCCCCCCGAGGTTTACGACGCCATGGAGGCGGAGCTGGGAGGCGGGACATGAGCGGAAACAACGTGTTATCCATGCTGGGCCTTGCCCTCCGGGGCGGAAGGCTGGCCGTGGGCGAGGAGCCGTCGGCCCTGGCCGCCAAGGCCGGACAGGCGCGGCTGCTGCTGGCGGCCTCCGACGCGGCGGGCAACACCCTCCGCCGGGCGGAGCACCTGGCGGTGGAGGGGCACTGCCTTTGGCTGACGCTTCCCTTTACCAAGGCGGAGCTGGGCGGGGCCCTGGGCCGGGGCAGCGCCGCCCTCGCGGCTCTGACGGACACCGGCCTGGCCGCCGCCGTGGCGGAGCGGCTGGCCCAACTGGACCCGGAGCGGTACGGCGAAGCCGCCGCCCGCATGGACCTGAAGCGCCGCCGGGCCACGGAGCGAAAGACGGCCCCCCGCCGGGACCCGCCGAAAAAGGAGCCGCCCAAGGAGCGGGACCGCCGCAGGCCCCGCCGGGAGGGAGACCGCCGGGACGGACGCAAGCCGGAGGACCGCCGGGACGGCGGCGCGCGGCGGGAACGTTCCGGGCCTTGGAAACCCGGCGAACCCCGCCGCCCCCAAGGCGGCAAGCCGGGAGAGGCCCGTCCCCGGACCCCCGGCCGGCCCCGTGGATACGGGCCCGCCAAGGGCCGTCCCCATTCCAGCCGTCCCTATTCCGGCCGTCCTCACCCGGGCAAACCGGGGCCCCGCTCCGGCGGAGACCGGGGCAAAGGCGGGGGGCGCTGAGGTGCCGCCGCGGTTTACTGGGCCCGGCCCATTCATCATAAAAATTCTCCGCTCCCAAGTCCGTCTGAAAGCCGGCGGCGGGTCCGCCGGTTTTCAAACGGGCTTCTGGAGAGGAACCGAACGAGGTGTTTTATTTGGCTATTGAAAAATACAGAGTCCATGAGGTGGCGAAGGACTTCGGCCTCCCCACCAAAACCATTACGGAGATCCTGACCAAGTACGGCGCGGCGCCGAAAAACCACATGCAGGTGCTTACGGACCGGGAACTGTCCATCATCTTCGACCGGCTGACCCAAGACCATCCCATTTCCGACATACAGGTCATCTTCCAGGAGACCTATCAGGACGCGAAGCCCGCTCCGGCGGCGGAGGAAAAGCCCGCGGCTCCCAAGCCGCAGGCGGCGCAGCCCGCCCAGAGTAAAGGCGGCCAGACGCGTCCCGCCCCCCAGCAGAGCCAGCCCGCCCAAAAGCCCCCCCAGGGCGGACACCAGGGCGGCCAGGGCCGTCCCGCTCCCCAGCCGCCCCAGCCGCAGCAGGGCCAGCAGCCCGTTCAGAAGCCCGCCAGCCGGGTGCCCCAGAAGAAGATCGTGGACACCCGGAAGGGCGGCGACGTGAACCTGGCCAAGTACGACGAGCGCCTGGAGACCCTGGGCGGCCAGCAGGGCGAACGGATGCAGCGCCAGCAGCGCTCCGGCCGGGAGAAGGTCCAGGGCCGGAATCAGCGCCGGGGCGGCCCCGCCTTTTCCAACAAGCGCCGCCAGGACGAGGCGGAGAAAATGCGCCGCCTCCAGCTGGAGATCGCCAAGAAGGCCCCCGTCAAGGTCCAGATTCCCGACGAGATTTCCGTGGGCGAGCTGGCCAGCCGGATGAAGAAAACCGGCGCGGAGGTGGTCAAGGCCCTGATGAAAAACGGCATCATGGCCTCTCTGCCCCAGATGATCGACTACGACACCGCCGCCTTCATCGCCGAGGAAATGGGCTGCAAGGTGGAAAAGGAAGTCGTGGTCACCATTGAGGAAAAGCTCATCGACGTGTCCGAGGACAAGGCGGAGGACCTGGTGTCCCGGGCCCCCGTGGTGGTGGTCATGGGCCACGTGGACCACGGCAAGACCTCCCTGCTGGACACCATCCGGAATACCTCCGTGGCCTCCGGCGAGGCCGGCGGCATCACCCAGCACATCGGCGCTTATCAGGTACAGGTAAACGGCAAGCCCATCACCTTCCTGGACACCCCGGGCCACGAGGCCTTTACCTCCATGCGGGCCCGGGGCGCCATGGTGACGGACATCGCCATCCTGATGGTGGCGGCGGACGACGGCATCATGCCCCAGACCATCGAATCCATCAGCCA
Organism: uncultured Oscillibacter sp.; assembly: GCA_910588175.1. Classification (GTDB taxonomy): domain Bacteria; phylum Bacillota; class Clostridia; order Oscillospirales; family Oscillospiraceae; genus Oscillibacter. The sequence goes on along the minus strand of CAJUQQ010000109.1, from coordinate 1,067 downwards.
CGCGAAAGCGGCCAATATCCCCATCGTGGTGGCGGTGAACAAAATCGACAAGGAAAACGCCAATCCGGACAAGGTGATGCAGCAGCTCACGGAGCACGGCCTGGTCCCCGAGGACTGGGGCGGCGAGACCATCTGCTGCAAAATTTCCGCCAAGAAAAACATCGGCATTGACCATCTGCTGGAGATGGTGACCCTCACCGCCGAGATGGCGGAGCTGAAGGCCAACCCCAACCGGGCGGGCCAGGGCACCGTTATCGAGGCCCGGCTGGACAAGGGCCGGGGCCCCGTGGCCACGCTGCTGGTTCAAAACGGCACCCTGAAGCAGGGGGACGTCATCATCGCGGGCACCGCCGTGGGCCGTGTCCGAACCATGCTGGACTATAAGGGCGGGCGGCTCACCGAGGCGGGTCCCTCCGTCCCCGTGGAGATCGCGGGCCTCAGCGAGGCTCCCACCGCCGGGTCCCCCTTCTTCGCCGTCAGCGACGAGCGGATGGCCCGGGAGCTGGTGGAACAGCGCAAGGCCGAGGAGCGGGCCAAGGCCGCCGCTCCCGTGCAGAAGGTCAGCCTGGAAAACCTCTTCGACCAGATTCAGGCCGGCGAGCGAAAGGAGCTGGCCCTCATCGTCAAGGCCGACGTTCAGGGCAGCGTGGAGGCTGTGAAGGCGTCCCTGGAAAAGCTCTCCAACGACGAGGTCAACGTCCGGGTCATCCATGGCGGCGTGGGCGCGGTGAACGAGTCCGACGTCATGCTGGCCTCCTCCTCCAACGCCATCATTGTGGGCTTCAACGTCCGGCCCGACGCGGCGGCGCGGGACGGCGCGGCGCGGCAGAACGTGGATATGCGGATGTACCGGGTCATTTATGACTGCATCGACGAAATCACCGCCGCCATGAAGGGCATGCTGGCCCCGAAATACCGGGAGGCATTGCTGGGCCACGCGGAGGTCCGCCAGACCTACAAGGTCTCCGGCGTGGGCACCGTGGCGGGCTGCTACGTTCAGGACGGCAAGATCGTCCGCAACTGCTCCATCCGCCTGGTCCGGGACGGCATCGTCATTCACGAGGGCG
>CAJUQQ010000108.1 GCA_910588175.1 uncultured Oscillibacter sp. | reverse complement strand
GTCCGCAACTGCTCCATCCGCCTGGTCCGGGACGGCATCGTCATTCACGAGGGCGCGCTTGCGTCCCTCCAGCGGTTCAAGGACGCGGCGAAAGAGGTCGCCAGCGGCTATGAGTGCGGCCTGACCATCGAAAAGTTCAACGATATCAAAGAAGGCGATATCGTGGAAGGCTATACTATGGAGGAAATTCCTCGATAAGGTCACAAGAAAGGCGGCGGGGTCACCGCCGCCTTTCTTCAAGAAGGAGAACGCCTATGGCATCCAACCGAATCAACCGTATCAACGACGAAATCCAGCGGGAGCTGGCGGCCCAGCTCCGGAATTTAAAGGACCCCCGGGTCTCCGGCACCGGCATGGTGTCCATCACCCGGGTAGACACCACCAGCGACCTGCGCTTTGCCCGGGTCTATGTCAGCGTGCTGGACAAGGAGCAGGAAAAGGACGTGCTGAAGGGGCTGAAATCCGCCTCCGGCTTCCTCCGGCGGGAGCTGGGCCGCGCCCTCCAGCTCCGCTATACGCCGGAGCTCCAGTTCTTCGGAGACGACTCCATCCAGCACGGGGCCCATATTTTAGAGCTTCTGCGCAAGGAAGAGGAGAAGGACGCCGCCCGGGGCCCCAAGCCGGAGGTGGAGGAATGCTGACCGTACACGAAGCCGCGGAACGCCTGCGGACCTTTGACAACGTGCTGATTTTGACCCACCTCCGGCCCGACGGGGACACCGTGGGCTCCGCCGCCGCGCTGTGCGCGGGACTGCGGGCCCTGGGAAAGGCGGCGTACCTGCTGCCCAACCCGGAGCTGACGGACACGCTGGCGCCCTACTTCCGGCCCTGCGCCGCCCCTGATGACTTCGCGCCGGAGAAGGTGGTCTCCACGGACATTGCCGCCCTGGCGCTGTTCCCGGAGAACGCCAAGCCTTACGCGGAGCGGGTTGATTTGGCCATTGACCACCACCCCTCCTTCGAGGGCTTCGGGCGGGAGAACTATGTCCGCCCCTCCGCCGCTGCCACGGGGGAGATCATCTATGACATCCTGGCGGAGCTGGGGCCCATCACGGCGGAGATGGCCCTGCCCCTCTACGTGGCCGTGTCCACGGACTGCGGCTGCTTCGCCTACAACAACACCACCGCCCATACCCACGCCGTGGCCGCCGCCCTGCTCCGGACCGGCATAGACTTCCAGACGGTGAACAAGGCGTTTTTCCGCACCAAGAGCCGGAAGCGCCTGGCCTTGGAGGCCGCCATGCTCAGCGAAATCGAGTACCACGACCACGACCGGGTGGCGGTGCTGGCGGTTCCCATGTCCCTCATCGCCCGGGTCCAGGCCACGGAGACCGACGCGGAGGACCTCTCCGCCCTGGGCGGGCAGATCGAAGGGGTGGACTGCGCCGTCACCATGCGGGAGCTCCGGCCGGACGTGTGGAAATTCTCCCTCCGCACCGGGCCCCGGGTCAACGCCACCACGGTCTGCGCCCTGCTGGGGGGCGGAGGCCACGCCGCCGCCGCCGGATGCACCGTGGAGGCCCCCTTCCAGGAGGCCAAGGGGCGGATGCTGGAGGCCATCGCCCAGGTGGTCCCGGACTTCACTCTGTAAAACGGGAGGAACCTCCATGCCCAACGGTATTCTCATCATAGACAAGCCCGCCGGATGGACCTCCATGGACGTGTGCGCGAAAATCCGGGGCATCCTCCGGGAAAAGCGGGTGGGCCACGGCGGCACCCTGGACCCCATGGCCACAGGGGTGCTTCCGGTCTTTGTGGGCCGGGCCACAAGAGCCGTGGAATTCGCCGAGAACGGGCGGAAGGAGTACAGGGCGGGCCTTCGCCTGGGGCTGGTCACCGACACCCAGGACGTGACCGGAACGATTCTGGAGACCCGCCCGGTGACGGCGGACCGGGAGGACGTGGCCTCCGCCCTGGCGGGCTTCCGGGGGGACATCCGGCAGATTCCCCCCATGTACTCCGCCGTAAAAATCCAGGGGAAGAAGCTCTATGAGCTGGCCCGGCGGGGCAAAGAGGTGGAGCGAAAGCCCCGGCCTGTCACCATTCACGAGCTGGAGCTGCTGGAGGCGGAGAGCGAAACGGATTACCAGTTTCGCTGCCTGTGCTCCAAGGGGACCTACATTCGGACCCTCTGCCACGACCTCGGCCAGACCCTTGGCTGCGGCGGGGCGCTGTACAGCCTCCGGCGGACCATGGCGGCGGGCTTCACCCTGGCGGAGGCCGTGACTCTGGAGGACGTGCAGGAGCAGGGAGAATCCCTGCTCCGCCCTCTGGACAGCCTCTTTGTCCACTATCCCGCCCTGACCGTCCGGTCCCCGGGGCAGGAGAAGCGGGTCCGCTGCGGAAATCCCATCGCCCTGCCGGGAACGGCGGACGGTACTTACCGGGTCTACGGACGGGAGGGGGACTTCCTCTGCCTGTCCCGGGCGGAGGCGGGAGGAACGCTGACCTCTATCAAGAATTTCTTTGGAGCGTAATATGAAAGAACGTGTCATTGCCCTGGGCTTCTTCGACGGGGTTCACCTGGGCCACGCCGCCCTTCTCCGCCGGACCGCGGAGGAGGCCGCCCGGCGGAACTGCACCCCCGCCGTCTTCACCTTCGACCGGCCCCCCAAGGAGGTGGTCACCGGAGTTCCCTGTCCCCTCATCAACTCCCCGGAGGACCGGCGGGAGCTGGTACGGCGGCTGTACGGCATCAAGGAGGTCATTCTGGCCCCCTTTGACCGGGAGATGATGACCACCTCGTGGGAGGACTTTGTGGAAAAGCTGCTGGTGGGCCGGTGGCACGCCGTCCACCTGGTGGCGGGCCACGACCACCGCTTCGGCCACAAGAATCAGGGCACGCCGGAGCTTTTACAGGAGAAGTGCGCCGCCCTGGGGCTGGGCTGCGACATCATCCCCAAGGTGGAGATCGGCGGGGTCACCGTCAGCTCTACCTATATCCGCCGTCTGGTGGAAATGGGCCAGGTGGAGCGGGCCAGCCGCTTTCTGGGCCATCCCCACACTCTGACGGGGACCGTCCGCCACGGGCGGGGCCTGGGCTCCTCCCGGCTGTTTCCCACGGCGAACCTGCCGGTGCCCCCCCACGTGCTGGTCCCCAGCCACGGGGTCTATGTGACGAGGGTGTACTTTACCGGCGGGACCAGCTTCCCCGCCGTCACCAACGTGGGGACCCGGCCCACGGTGAACAGCGGGACCGACGTGACGGTGGAGGCGTGCCTGCTGGACTTCCAGGGGGATTTGTACGGGCAGACCCTCCGGCTGGAGTTCTACCGGCACCTGCGGGATGAGATTCGGTTCGACTCCCTGGACGCCCTCCGGGCCCAGATCGCCGCCGACGCGGAGACCACGAGGCGGTATTTTCAGGAGGAGCACCCGTTTTAAAACGCATGAAAAAGAGCCGGACGGATTTTTCCGTCCGGCTCCAGGCTGTCGAAAAAGTGTTTTCGCCAGCCTGAGCAAGTTTTCAGACCTTTAAAAAAGTTCTGAAAACTTCCGATTGAAAACGAAAGGAACCCTTCCTGGGTTCCTCTCGTAACTCTCTTCCTTCCCGTTGATGGAGTTTTTACTGTTTTTCGACACTCTGGAGCCGGACGGATTTTTCCGTCCGGCTCTTCTTGTTACGCTTTGAACTCCTCCACGCGGAGGCACCGCATGGCGTTCAGAATCGCGATAAACGCCACGCCCACGTCGGCGAATACCGCCTCCCACATGGTGGCCACGCCGAAGGCCCCCAGCAGCAGCACCGCGCCCTTAACCCCCAGGGCAAACCAGATGTTCTGCTTGACAATCCGCAGGGTCTTCCGGGATATCCGCATGGCGGCGGCGATTTTCGCCGGGTTGTCGTCCATCAGCACCACGTCGGCGG
>CAJUQQ010000107.1 GCA_910588175.1 uncultured Oscillibacter sp. | reverse complement strand
CCGGCGTTTTTGAAATACTCCGTCAGGTCCTCCGCCATTTTTTTCGTCAGCGTGGTCACCAGCACCCGCTCGTCCCGGGCCGCCCGGGCGTTGATCTCCTCCATCAGATCGTCGATCTGCCCGGTGACGGGCCGGACCTCCACCCGGGGGTCCAGCAGTCCCGTGGGACGGATGACCTGCTCCACCACCTGGTCCGCCCGCCCCCGCTCATAGGGGCCGGGGGTGGCGGAGACGAAGACGGCCTGCCCGATGCGGCCCTCGAACTCCTCGAATTTCAAGGGCCGGTTGTCGTAGGCGCAGGGGAGGCGGAAGCCGTATTTCACCAGGGAATCCTTCCGGGCGTGGTCGCCGTTGTACATGGCCCGGACCTGGGGCAGGGTAACGTGGCTCTCGTCCACGAACAGCACAAAATCGTCGGGGAAGAAGTCCAGCAGCGTCATGGGGGCGGAGCCCTGGGGCCGCTCGGAAATAATGCGGGAGTAGTTCTCAATGCCGGAGCAGTACCCCAGCTCCGCCATCATCTCCATGTCGTACTCCGTCCGCTGGCGGATGCGCTGGGCCTCCACCAGCTGGTTGTTCTCCGTGAAGGCCTGGACCTGCTCCTCCATCTCCCGGCGGATTTCCCCGATGGCCCGGTCCATTTTGTCCTTGGTGGTGACATAATGGCTGGCGGGGTAGATGGCGATGTGGTTCAGCACCCGGTTTACGGAGCCGGTGATGGGGTTGAACTCGCTGACCCGCTCGATCTCGTCGCCGAAGAACTCCACCCGGATTGCCTTGTCCTTGTAATAGGCGGGGTAGATTTCCACCGTGTCCCCCCGGACCCGGAACATATTTCGCTCGAAGGCGATGTCGTTGCGCTCATAGCGGATCTCCACCAGCCGCCGGAGGAGCTCGTCCCGGTCCCATTCGGCTCCGGCCCGGAGGGAGACCACCATCTTGGCGAAGTCGTCGGGCTCGCCCAGTCCGTAGATGCAGGAGACGGAGGAGACCACAATCACGTCCCGCCGCTCCAGCAGGGCGCAGGTGGCGGAGAGGCGGAGTCGGTCAATCTCGTCGTTGGTGGAGGCGTCCTTGGCAATATAGGTGTCCGTGTGGGGGATATAGGCCTCCGGCTGATAGTAGTCGTAGTAGCTGACAAAATACTCCACGGCGTTGTTAGGAAAGAACTCCTTGAACTCCGCGCAGAGCTGTGCCGCCAGGGTCTTGTTGTGGGCCAGCACCAGGGTGGGCCGCTGAATGGCCTCGATGACCTTGGCCATGGTAAAGGTCTTGCCGGAGCCGGTGACGCCCAGGAGGACCTGCTCCTTCAGCCCGCTCTCGATGCCCGCCGCCAGGGCGGCGATGGCCTCCGGCTGGTCGCCGGAGGGCTGGTATTCGGATACGACTTGAAATTTCGGCATGGGGACCTCCTGTCGGCCGGATTCGGAAAGCTTCCGATGATCGGTATTCTACCACAAGTCCGAGGGGATTACAACATTTGTTCGATAATTTTTGCACCCATCGCCGCCGGGAGCCCCTCAGCTGAGGAATCCCGACTGGTGAAAGGAGATAAAATCGTTGTCGGCCACCACAATATGGTCCTCCAGCCGCACGTCGATGGCCTCCAGGGCCGCTTTGGCCCGGAGGGTGACCGCCTGGTCCTCCTGCGAGGGCAGGGCAATGCCGCTGGGGTGGTTGTGGGCCAAAATCACGGAGCTGGCGGAGTACAAAATGGCATTTTCCACAATCTTGCGGATATCCAGAACCACCGCCGAGACGCTGCCCTCCCCCAGACGGCGGCAGGCCAGCAGCTTTCCCTTTCCGTCCAGGCAGATTTGGTAGGCCGCCTCGTTCCGCTCCCGGGAAAAAAGCTCCAGCAGGTAGTCCCCCACCCGCTCCCGGGTATTCAGGGCCAAATCGCGTTTCAGATCCGCCAGCCGGGCTTTCTGGGCGATCTGTGGGACCAGGTGCAGCAGAATGGCCGTCCGCTCGCCCACGCCGTCCACCTGGGTCAGCAGCTCCATGGGGGCGGAGAGGGCGGCGGACAGGCTGCCGAACCGGTCGGCCAGCGCGTGGGCCAGGGGATTCACGTCTCCCCGGGGAATGGCGTAATAAAGCAGCAGCTCCAGGACCTCGTGGTCCGCGAAGCCGTCCAGGCCGTTTTCCAAAAAGCGCTTGCGCACGCGATCCCGGTGCCCGTCGTGGACGCTCATGTTCTCACCCCCGCGGCGCCCGCTCCGCCGGATGGAGCGGGACTGGATACAGGTTGTTTGAAAAGTGGCAGAACGCCCGGACAGGGGCGCTTTTTCCGCCGCTTCGCGTTGCGTTTCCCTGCCGTACGCAGCGTATGACGATGTCCAATCGCCTGGATTGGAAGGAAATTTCCCGCCGCCGGACACTCTGCCATTTATCAAGCAAGGTCTAAAAAATTATGATAGCATACTTTCCCGTCACCGTCAATCTTAAGGCGAAATTCGGGATTGTCCTCTCGTGTATTTTACAGGGGCAGCGCGGGGGAGGGCCGGCGGGTCCGCTCCTGCGGGGTATCCTCATCGAAGGGGACGCGTCCGCAAAATTCGAAAAGTTTTTGTATACAAACCGGTTTTCCTGTGCTATACTATACCGAGTTGACGTTCCGGCGGCCTGGTATCGGGCCCCTGGGGCGGTTCCGCCGGGGGTGTTTTCCCGGCGCTGATTTGGTATTTTTCCGGGACGGGACGCGCTTCCCGGCCGGTCAAATAATAGGAACCTGTCTTCGTAACCGCTGGACGCCGTCCGGATGGTTTTTTCCCGCCATACCGCGTTGGGTTCCCAATCCGTCAGGATTGCGTTGGAACATCTCCTGGTGTGACGGAAAAATTCCCGTCCTTCCGGCTTCTGCCGGTTCGGAATACAGGTTTCAAATGCCCGTGCTTCCACCCGGAGCCCGGGCCTCAGCGGCTTTTATATTTCGGACACGGGCGCATCCAACCCTCCGCCGGCGTAACGGGGCCGGGCGGACGGCGGGCGTCTCTTCTTTGCTATGCCCATATGCCGGGTACAGGGCCGCGGTACATCTTTTTATATAGTTAAGGAGTTCTACAATCTATGGCAGAAAAACTGAAAATTATCCCTCTGGGCGGCCTGGACGAAATCGGCAAAAACATGACCGCCTATGAGTACGGCGGAGAGATCATCGTCGTGGACTGCGGCATGGCCTTCCCCGGGGACGATATGTACGGCATTGACTGCATCATCCCCGACGTGACCTACCTGATCAAGAACCGGGCCCGTATCCGGGGACTCTTCATCACCCATGGCCACGAGGACCACGTGGGGGCCATTCCCTACGTTCTCAAGCAGGTGAACATGCCCATCTACTGCACCCGCTTCACCGCCGGGCTGATTCAGCTGAAGCTGGAGGAGCACGGCCTGGTGAAGTCCACCAAGCTCATCACCGTGGAGCCCGGCAAGTCCGTCCGGGCGGGGAAATTCACCGTGGAGTTCATCCACGTGAACCACTCCATCGCCGACTCCGTGGCCTTCGCCATCCACACCCACATGGGCACCGTGGTCCACACCGGCGACTTCAAAATTGACTCCACCCCCATCGACGGGGAGGTCATCGACCTGGCCCGCCTGGGCGAGCTGGGAAAGGAGGGGGTTCTGGCCCTCTGCGCCGACTCCACCAACGTGGAGCGCCCCGGCTACACCCTCAGCGAGCGGGCCGTGGGCCAGACCTTCAGCCGCCAGTTCCAGGGCTGTGACGAGCGGATCATCGTCACCACCTTCGCCTCCAACGTCCACCGGGTCCAGCAGGTGCTCACCGCCGCCGCCGCTTACGGGCGGAAGGTGGCCGTCACCGGCCGGTCCATGGAGAACATCATGCGGGTGTCCACGGAGCTGGGGTACATGAAGGTGCCCAAAAACACCCTGGTAGACATCAATAAAATCAAGAGCCTGCCGAAGAACAAGCAGGTCATTGTCACCACCGGCTCCCAGGGCGAGGAGATGAGCGCCCTGTACCGCA
>CAJUQQ010000106.1 GCA_910588175.1 uncultured Oscillibacter sp. | reverse complement strand
TTTTAAAGGTCTGAAAACTTGCTCAGGCTGGCGAAAACACTTTTTCGACAGCCTGCAAGAGGCTGTCTTCGACAGCCTCTTTTTTCGTGCCCATAGGCGTTTATCCGATGTAAGGCAAAATCATCGAGGCCAGCAGGGCCACGACCAGCACCACCGCCAGGGTCAGTGCGATAACCCGCTTCAGCTTGCCGTTCATGTCGGTTCCTCCTTTGTCCATACTTTCCGGATGCTCTTTTCCGCCTTGCTCCGGGGGAGCATCAGCTCATGCCCGCAGCCCTGGCACCGGAGCTTGATATCCATGCCCACCCGCAGAATTTCCCATCGGACGGCGCCGCAGGGATGGGGCTTTTTCAATTCCACCAGATCATGAAGGTGCAGGTCCATCTTGTCCTCCTGTCAACCATTTCGGTTTTCCGCATATATTGATTTATCAACGATAAGGATGCGATATCATGCCGGAAAATAAACTGTACCCGCCGGAGGGGCTCCGCCCTCCCGTCCCTCTCACCCTCGACCGTCTGCGGGAGGCCCTGGAATCCGGAGACATTCTCGAGGCCCCCGTCCAGCGCTGCGGCGTGGACCACACCCTGCGTCTGACCCTGGGCGGCGTCCAGGGCTGCATTCCCCGGGAAGAGGCCGTGGCTCCCTGGATCAGCGGCGCGGAGCGGGACATCGCCGTCCTCTCCCGGGTGGGAAAACCCACCTGCTTCACCGTCACGGCCCTGGAGGCCGACGAAAAGGGCGCGCCCGCCGCGCTGCTCTCCCGCCGGGCGGCCCAGGAACAGGCCATGGCCTATTTCCTGGAGCGTCTGGAGCCGGGGACCGTTCTCACCGGCCGGGTCACCCGGCTGGAGAGCTTCGGGGCCTTTGTGGACGTGGGCTGCGGCATCATCGCCATGCTGCCCATCGAACATATCTCCGTTTCCCGCATCTCCCACCCCAGGGAGCGCTTCCAGGAAGGGCAGAAAATCCTGGCGGCCGTATGGTCCCTGGACCGGGAGACCCGGCGGATCACCCTCACCCACCGGGAGCTGCTGGGCACCTGGATGGACAACGCCAGCCGCTTCCGCCCCGGAGAGACGGTGCGGGGCGTGGTTCGGACGGTGAAGGACTACGGCAGCTTCATCGAGCTGGCCCCCAACCTCTCCGGCCTGGCGGACGCCAAGGAGCGTCTCGCTCCCGGAGACGGGGTCAGCGTGTACATTAAGAGCATCCGCCCGGAGCGGATGAAAATCAAGCTCCAGGTCATCGAAAAGCTGCCTCCGGCCCCAGCCGAACCCATCCACTACCAAATCACCGACGGGAGGCTGGAGCGCTGGGTTTACTCCCCGCCGAACTATGAAAAAGCCCCGGTGGAGACGGTCTTCACAGCTCCTTCCCCTTGAGCTTCTCCCAGTAGGCCTTGGCCGCCTGCTCCGTCTTATTCTCTCCCCACTCATAGTATTTCACACCCTTCAAGGCGTCGGGAAGGTACTGCTGGTCCACCCAGTGGCCGGGGAAATTGTGGGGATAGAGGTAGTGCTGCTGGTTATCAAAGCCGGTGGTGTCGGCGTGGACGTTCTGGAGCTGCCGGGGCACGTCCCCGGTGCGGCCCGCCCGCACGTCTGCCCGGGCCTTTCCGATGCCCTCGATGACGCTGTTGGATTTCGGCGCGGTGGCCAGCAGAATGGCCGCCTGGGCCAGGGGCAGCTGGGCCTCCGGAAGCCCCAGCTGCATGGCCGTGTCCACGCACGCCTTCACAATGGCCACGGCCTGGGGATAGGCCATCCCCACGTCCTCGCTGGCGGAGCAGAGAAGGCGGCGGCAGGGGGTCACCAGGTCTCCCGCCTCCAGAAAGCGGGCCAAATAGTGAAGGGCCGCGTCGGGGTCGCTGCCCCGAAGGGACTTCATCAGGGCGGAGGCGATGTCATACATGGCGTCGCCCCCCTTGTCATAGCGCATGGCGCTGCGCTGAGAGACCTGGGCGGCGTCCTCCTTGGAAATAAAAAGCGTTCCCTTTTTCGGCTGGGCGGCATTGCTCAGCAGCTCTACGGCATTGACCGCCTTCCGCACATCCCCACCGCAGGCGGTGGCGATTTGCAGGGGCAAACCCTCCTCCCACTCCAGGGGAAGGGGCGAGCGCTCCTTCTCAATGTTCAGCGCCCGGAGGACGGCGGGCTCCGCCTCCTCCGGCGACACCGCCTTGAACTCGAAGACCGTGCTCCGGCTGAGGAGGGCGCTGTAGACGTAAAAATAGGGGTTCTCCGTGGTGGAGGCAATGAGGGTCAGCTTGCCGTTCTCCATGAACTCCAGGAGGCTCTGCTGCTGCTTCTTGTTGAAATACTGAATCTCATCCAGGTACAACAGCACCCCGCCGGGGGCCAGCAGGGTCCCCACGTCGGCGATGATGTCCTTGATGTCCTGGAGGGAGGCGGTGGTGGCGTTGAGGCGGTAGAGGGCCTTGTGGGTCCGTTCCGCCACGATGTTGGCGATGGTGGTTTTTCCGGTGCCGGAGGGACCGTAGAAGACCATGTTGGCCTCGGTCCCGCTCTCGATCAGGCGGCGGAGCACCGCGCCGGGGGCCAGGAGGTGCCGCTGTCCGACAACCTCGTCCAATGCTTTCGGGCGGATCTCGTCCGCCAGGGGGCGCTGCATAGCGGTCCCTCCTTTTTCGTTATATGAGACAGGATTATAGCACACCGGGAACAAAGTTTCTACCCGGTTCGAAAAAATCTTTCGCCGCAACGGCAGAACCCCGCCGTCAAATTCCCCCGCCGCTCAAGTCGTAAAGCTCCGTGAGGTCCTCGCCGTCCGCGCTGTAGAACCGGACCTTGTCCCGGTCCACCCAGCGGCCTTCCGCCCGGCTGTCGATCTCCGTCCAGAGCAGGAAATGGTCTCGATGCGTATGGTTCTCCAAATCATAAGACCGGCCGTCAATGGAGACGGTGATTCTGGCCAGCCGGGACTGGGGATCCCTGCCCCCCAGCAGGAGGTATTTCTTCCCTTCGCTCTCCACAATAGCGTCCCGGAGTCCCCCGGTGCCGTGCCGGAGGTATTCAATCTTGTACCGTCCCGTCAGACCCCGCTTCAGGGTAACGGCGCCCAGCTCCTCCCCGATTTCGATCAGGTAATACTCCCGGTTTCCGAGGACCACGCCGCCATACACCGTGACCTTGGGAGGCTCTCCCCCGGCATCGAACCGGCCGGCGAACGCCGCGATCTCCTCCGGCAGCGTGACCATGTTCAGCTCAACGGGATAGGAAAAGTGGTACGCCGCCACCAGAATGGCAGCCGCCAAAACCAGGACTGCAGCCCCGCGCCTGACGGCCTTTGCCGCAATCTTCATGCTCCGCGCCTCCCCGCTTCGTTTTTTCGATTATAGCACGCCCCGCCGCCTTCCGCAAGCGCTGGGGCCCAATACAAATCTTTCCCCCTATGGACAAGCCCCCGGCTTTCTAGTATAATAAATTCGAAATCCGGACGATATTCCTAATAACCAGGACGATCCTCCCTTCCCATTTTCCTACAACAGGCCTACAATAAAGCTAGTTGAATCTTGAAAATATTTCACAAAAACGGTTAATTTTCATATTCTGAAAGGAGCGGTTTTCTATGTCCATTCTTGTTTGCGGCGGCGCGGGTTACATCGGCAGCCACACCTGCGTAGAGCTCGTTCAGGCGGGCTACGACATCATCGTGACGGACAACCTCTACAACTCCAGTGAGGAGGCCGTCCGCCGGGTGGAAAAGATCGTGGGAAGGAAGATTCCCTTCGTCAAGGCGGAGCTCTGCGACCTGGAACAGGTGGAGACCCTGTTCACCAATCACCCGGACATTGACTCCGTCATCCATTTCGCCGGACTGAAGGCCGTGGGCGAGAGCGTGGCCAAGCCCCTGGAGTATTACTCCAACAACCTGATCAGCACCCTGTATCTCCTCCAGATCATGCGGAAACACGGCGTGAAGAACTTCGTCTTCTCCTCCTCCGCCACGGTCTACGGCGACCCCGCCACCGTGCCCATCCGGGAGGACTTCCCCACCGGCGGCACCA
>CAJUQQ010000105.1 GCA_910588175.1 uncultured Oscillibacter sp. | reverse complement strand
CGTAAAAGCGGTTGGCCTCCCCGGTGAGGAGGACCGCGTCCAGGTTTTCCGCCTCCAGAACGGAGGCGATTTTTTCATAACGATTCATAGTAAAGACTGTCCTTCCGGTTTGAAATGGGCAAGGCCGTGTGGCGGCCCTGCCCAGCGCGCTTATCCAAGAGACCCGCTGCCGCCCATAAGGGCGGTCATCTCCTCAATCCGCTCCAGCGGGAAGGGGGGAGAGCACAGGGGCTTCATGGCGATGCTCATCAGCTTCATGGGGTTGTCGTCCGCCGCCACCCGGTTGGAGCCCAGGGTCCCGCAGCGGCGGCAGCGGTGGACGACGGCCCACTCGCCGCCCTTGCGGACCCACACGGCGATGGGGTCCATGACCCCGCCGCAGTCCGCCGCCCGGTCGCCGGGCTCGATGTCCAGGTGGACGCTGGAAAGGCAGTTGGGACAGTGGTTGCGGTGGTCCGCCCCCGCTCCCGCCGGGATGACCAGACGGCCGCAGACCCGGCAGGTGAAGCTGTCGGTGCAGGGGTGGGTTTTATAGTAGCCTTTTTCGTAGAGCTTCCGTTTATTCTCGCGGTTCATGGTTCCTCCTGAAAATGCGGTCATCTTCCGGGAGGAATGGCGGAGTGTGTATTTGCCAGCCTCCCGGTCAGCAGACACTCTCCGCGGTAAATTGGTTCAGTTTCATAGGGAACTCCTTACTTTTCGCTTTTTACATTTTCCGCCGCCGCCTTTACAAACCCATAGAACAGGGGGTGGGGCCGGTCGGGGCGGCTCTTGAACTCCGGGTGGAACTGCACGCCCACGAACCAGGGGTGGTCCGGCAGCTCCACAATCTCCACCAGGTGGCCGCTGGGGGACAGGCCCGCCAGGACCAGGCCCTTGGCCTCCATCTCCGCCCGGTAGTCGTTGTTGAACTCGAAGCGGTGGCGGTGCCGCTCGGAAATCTCGGCGGCGCCGTAGAGACGGCGGCTCTCCGTGTCCTCTTTCAGCTCGCAGGGGTAGCGGCCCAGGCGCATGGTGCCCCCCTTTTCGGTGACGTTCACCTGGTCCGGCATCAGGGCGATGACGGGGTGCTGGGTGGTTTCGGAGAACTCGGAGGAATGAGCGTCGGCGTAGCCCAGGACGTGCCGGGCAAACTCGATCACGGCCATCTGCATCCCCAGGCACACGCCGAAATAGGGGATCTGGTTTTCCCGGGCATAGCGGACGGCCTGAATCATGCCCTCGATGCCCCGGTCGCCGAAGCCGCCGGGGACGATGATTCCGGCGCAGCCCTCCAGCTCCTCCCGGACGTTTTTCTCCGTCAGGGACTCGGAGTTCACCCAGCGGATGTCCACCACCACGTCGTTGGCGGTGCCCGCGTGGTTCAGGGACTCCACCACGGAAAGGTACGCGTCGTGAAGCTGGACGTACTTGCCCACCAGGGCGATTTCCACGCGCTTGCGGGCGTTCTTCTCCCGCTGGACCATGGCGGTCCACTCCCGCAGGTCCGGCTGATGGGTGATGAGGCCCAGCTTCCGGCAGACCACCTCGTCCAGCCCCTCCTTGGCCATCAGCAGGGGAACCTCGTAGAGGGTTTCGGCGGTGGCGTTTTGAATGACGCAGTCGGATTCCACGTTGCAGAAGAGGGCGATTTTCCGCCGCACGTCGGCGGTAATGGGGGTGTCGCACCGGCAGACCAGGATGTCCGGCTGGATGCCCAGGCCCAGCAGCTCCTTCACGGAATGCTGGGTGGGCTTGGACTTCAATTCTCCGGAACCGGGAACCTCGACAATGAGGGGCACGTGGATGAAGAGCACGTCCCCCTGGGGCCGCTCGGCCCGGACCTGGCGGATGGCCTCCAGGAAGGGCTGGGACTCGATGTCGCCCACGGTGCCGCCGATTTCGCAGATGACCACGTCCACGTCCTCGCTGGCCATGGCGTAGACCCGGCTTTTGATTTCGTTGGTGATGTGGGGGATGATCTGGACGGTGGCCCCCAGGTAATCCCCCCGGCGCTCCCGGTTCAGCACGGACCAGTAGATTTTGCCGGAGGAGATGGAGCTGTTGCCGCTGAGGTCCTCGTCCACAAAGCGCTCGTAGTGGCCCAGGTCCAGGTCGGTCTCCGCGCCGTCCTCGGTGACGAAGACCTCGCCGTGCTGATAGGGGCTCATGGTGCCGGGGTCCACGTTGATATAGGGATCGAATTTCTGGTTGCGCACCCGGATGCCCCTCTGCTTCAGCAGCCGCCCCAGGGAGGCCGCGCAGATGCCCTTGCCCAGTCCCGAGACCACGCCGCCGGTGACAAATACGTATTTCGTAGCCATACCGCTCTCCTATTCTTTTGTTCTGCCGGCGCTCCGCCGGATTGCATATACGATACTCATATTATCATTTGGGTCTGCGCTTGTCAACGGCATGCGCGGGGATGGCCGGTTGACGCTCCGGGAAGGACGTGGTATCATCAGGAAAACGCGCGGAAGCGGGAGGACCGGATATGGATTTTGTGTATAAAAAAGCGGGGACGGAGGATCTGGACATCCTGACGGAGACCAGAATCGAGGTGCTGCTGGCCGCCAACGGGCTGCCCGGCGGGACGGACATGAGCCAGGTGAGGGAACAGACCCGCCGCTATTATGAAACGGCGCTGGCCGGAGGGACGCACACCGCGTATTTGGTCTTTGACGGGAGATGCCTGGCGGGGGCGGGCGGCGTCAGCTTTTTCCAGGTGATGCCCACCTACCACAATTCCAGCGGGTGGAAAGCCTACATCATGAACATGTACACAAAGCCCGCCTACCGGCGGCGGGGAATCGCGTACAGGACGCTGGATCTGCTGGTCCGGGAGGCGGAGAGCAGAGGGGTCACGGCGATTTCCCTGGAGGCCACCGCCATGGGCCGGCCGCTGTACGAAGCATACGGCTTCACCGCCATGAACCATGAGATGGAGCTGCCGGAACGGCGGACCGGATACCACTTGTAAAACGCCGTCGCCTGTGGTAAAATAATGGGGAAACTTTGAGAGGGAACGGTGGGTGTATGGAGAATTATTCTTTTAAAAGCGTGGCCTTCGGCGGATTTGACAAGCAGGACGTGGTCCGGTATCTGGAGCAGGCGTCGGAGAAGGCCGCCGCCGTCCAGCGGGAACTGGAGGAGGAAAACGGGAACCTCCGCAAGCAGGCGGAGGAAACGGCGGAGGAGCTGGAACGGCTCCGGGCCCAGGTGGAGGAGCTGACCGCCGAGCGGGACGGACTCCGGGAGAAGCTGGAGTCGGAGGCCGCCGCCCGGGCGGATCTGGAGCCCCTGCGGGCTTTGGAGAAGGATGTGGCCCGGCTCACCGCCGAGCGGGACGCCCTCAAGCCCGACGCGGAGAGCTACGCCCGCTTCCGGGAGCGGCTGGGGGCCATCGAGTGCGAGGCCCGGAACCGGGCCGACGATCTGGAGGAGGAGGCCGCCGTCCAGACCCGCCGGACGGTGGAGGAGTTCCGAAGCCGGTACCAGCAGTTGATGAGCGCTTTCGAGTCCACCGCCGGGCACGTGAACAGCGAGCTGCGGAAAATCGAGGTGACCCTCAGCCAGCTGCCCCGGGCTCTGGACCAGACCGGGGCGGAGCTGAACGAGCTGGCCTCCCGGCTGGAGAAGAAGCCGGAGAAAAAACCGGGGGAGAAGGGCTGAGCGCCGCCGGGAATGAAATGCGTGAGCGTGGGAAAGCTACTGCCGAAAGGAGAGATTCCCATGGTTCATTTGAGCACCTATTTTTCCCTGGAGAACGCCGGGGACAAGCAGGACGAAAAGCTTTTGAAGCGGGGCCTGGACACGCTGCCCGGCGTCACCTCCGTCAGTCTCAGCGGACGGGGCTGCGTGGCGGTGGACTACGACTCCACCGGCGTGCGGCAGGAGGAAATCCGGCAGAAGGTTCAGGAGCTAGGCTACCAGCTGAAAAGCGAGGACTGAAAAACCTTGACACGTTGATCAAGTCCTGCTAATATACTGAGAGAGCGAAGTGAATACCGCGATGATCGGAAAGAGTAACGGTTTCCCAAAGGGCAGAGAGGGCGCGTCACCGGCTGCGAGCGCGCCTGCGGAGGGCCCCGTGAAGTGCGTCCGTGAGCGCGAGGGAGAGCCCCTCCGCCCAGCCCCCGTCAAGGGCCCCTTGAGTGATAAATGAGAGTGGAACCGCGATTCGTCGC
>CAJUQQ010000104.1 GCA_910588175.1 uncultured Oscillibacter sp. | reverse complement strand
CCGTCCGGGTGGAGGCAATGCGGACCAGGGTCTCGTTCCCCATGGCCGCCCGGGCCAGAAGGGCCATGTCATAAGCGGTGGAGTAATGCTTCTCGTCGTCCAGGCCATTGGGATTGGCAAAGGAGGAATCCTCCATCCCCAATTCCGCCGCCGTCTCATTCATCCGCTTCACGAAGCCCTTTACACTGCCCCCCACATGCTCCGCCACCGCCACGGCGGCGTCGTTCCCGGAGCAGAGGAGAAGGCCGTAGAGCAAAGTCTCCAACGTCAGCTCCTCCCCCTCTTTCAGATACATGGAGGAGCCCTCGGTATAAGCGGCCTCCCGGCTCACCTCCACCGTGTCGGACAGATTTCCATCCCGGATCGCCACCAGCGCCGTCAGAATCTTCGTGGTGCTGGCAATCAGCATCCGGGTTCCGGCGTTCCGCTCATAGAGCACCCGGCCGCTGTCCATGTCCATCAAAACGGCGGCGGAGGCGGAAACCTCCACCGCCCGGACCCGGCCCGCCAGCAGGCAGGCCAGGACCAGCAGCAGCGCCCCGGTCCGGCGGGAGAAGGAATTCTGCATGGTTCATCACCCCGTTTGGTCAACAGTCAAGTGATGATAGTATGTCCGGTTTACAGGACTTCTTGCTCCTTTTCCGCCTTTTTCTTATCGAGGAATTTTTCCACCTTGTCCATCAGGTCCGGCGCCATATCCACAATGCGGTCCACCGCGGACACCGGGGGCACCGCCACGGGCAGGACCCGGGTCACGCCGTCCTTGATGGTCAGGAAGGCCACGGGGTCGATCTTCACCCCCGCTCCGCCGCCGCCGCCGAAGTTTTCCCCCTTCATGGACTTGCCGTAATCCCCGCCGCCGCTGCCAAAGCCGAAGTTGACCCGGGAAATGGGAATCAGGGTCACGCCGTCCGGGGTGTGGATAGGCTGTCCCACAATGACGTTGGTATCCACCAGCTCGTGAATCTTTTCAATTGTGGAGCGCATCAATTCGCTGACCGGGTGCTTTTGATCCATCGTGTTGTCCATCATGAACGTCCTTTCTCCTGTTGTCGGATTGTCGGATTCTATAAAAATAGCGGTCACACACGCCTTACGCGGCTGGATTTTCCATTGGCGGCTCTTCCGGCGGAGGGCTTTCGGGCCTCTTGGATTTCTTCTCGGGCTTGGGCGGCCGGGTTTTGCAGCGCTTCCGCCAGCGCAGGAACCAGCCCAGGGCCGGGATGGCTATGCCGAAACCCGCCGCCAGCAGCGTTCCGACCCGGAGGGTGACGCCAACTTCCCCTTTTACCGCCGTCTCCCCGGCGCCGAAGTCCACATCCATGTGGATAGACGGGTCCCGGATATCCAGCAGCCGCTCCAGAAAGGGCATTCCTCCCCAGACGGCGGCCTGAAGCTCCCCGTAAAGCTGGGCGGAGGCGGCTGGGTCCTCCTGCCCCCCCAGCACCAGGGACAGCCGCAGGGGCTTGACGCGAATCCCCCGGCCCAGCCGTTTCAGAACCCGGCCCAGCGGGGGAAGCAGGGTGCGGAGAGCGTCCTTCCCATCCTCCAGCGTGAAGGAGAGCCTGGGCTTCGCGCTTTCCCCCTCCGGTTCCTTGGGCTTCCCCGTGCTCTTAGGCTTCTTCTCCTTCGGGGGCCTTTCCGCCCTGGCCCTCCGGAGCTTGGCGGGAAGAACCCGCATCCGCAGAAGGCCGAATCTCACGTCCAGGCGGAGGTCCTTTCCTTCGAAGGCCAGCCAGACGCCTGTCCGGGTCCACAGCGTCAGGGCAATCAGCAGCACAACCGCCGACAGTATCCAAAGCCACAGCATAGGCGCCCCTCCTTACCGGATTTCCTCCTCCGGGTTTTCCAGCTCTTCCGGGTCCTCCATGATTTCGCCGTGTTCCCCCAGGCGCATCTGCACGTCGGTCTCCGGGTCCAGAAGGCCGTCCTCCGAGGGCTCCGTCAGCTCCGGCAGGTCGTCCAGGCTTTTCAGGTGGAAGGCCCGCAAAAACTGCTTGGTGGTCCGGTACAGCCGGGGCCGCCCCGGCACCTGGAGCCGTCCGCACTCCTCAATCAGCTCCCGGTTCAGCAGCAGGCTCATGGTGTAGGAGCTGTCCACGCCCCGGATCTGGTCCACGTTGGCCCGGGTGGTGGGCTGGTAATAGGCGATGATGGTCAGCGCCTCCAGTGCGGGCTGGCTGAGCTTGGCGGGCTTGCGGACCTCCAGCGCCCGGTGGACGGCATGGGCAAACTCCGGCGCGGAGCAAAGCTGCCAGCTGTCCTCCATCTGAACCAGGCGGATTCCCCGCTGATCAAAGGCATAGCGGTCGCTCAGGTCCTTCAGCGCCCGCTCCACAGAGGGGCGGGCCAGCTCCAGCGCGTCGCAGAGCCGCTTGACATGCACCGGCTCGCCGGAGGCGAACAAAATCGCCTCTACGGCGCTTTCAATCTCTTTTCTCTCCATGCTCTCTCCTTAGGTTTCCTCCGCCTGGACGGCGAGATGGTCCGGCGGCTCTCCCACCTGGCGGACGGTACACTCCGACTCCGAGCCGGTCAATTGCAGCACGTGGGACCGGCACAGCTCCAGCACCGCCAGAAAGGTCGCCACAATCTCGCTGCGGCTCCGGCTGCCCTGAAAGAGCTGGCGGAAGAGGGTCACGCCTCCCCGTCTCAAACGGCCCAAAATGTCCAGGGCCTTGCGCTCCACCGGGTAGGGCTCATGCTGGGCAATCTCCTGAAAAGCCGTTTTAGGCGGCGGCAGCTTCCGCTCCGCCCGGGCCTGGAGCTCCCGCATGGCCCGGATCAGATCCCGGGGGCGGTGGTCGTAGAGGACCTCCGCGCCTTTCAGGGGCTCCGGGCCCCGGACGCAGACGTTTCGGCCGAACTCCCCCAGGGGGGCCAGCTTCTCTCCCATGGCCTTAATGTAGGCGTAGCTCTCCCCCCGGCGGCGTTCCTCCAGGGATTGAATCAGGGCCTCCATCTCGGTCTTGGCCTCCTCGTCCTCAATGGAGAGGAGCATCCGGGTCTTGAGATAGACCAGGTGCGAGGCCATGGCGGCAAACTCGCTGGCAATCTCCAGGTCCAACTGCTGGCGGCGGTCCAGCCAGGCGAGATACTGGTCGCAGATCAAGGAGATGGAGATATCCTGAATCTCCATCTTGTTCTTTCCCAGCAGGAACAAGATCAGGTCCAGAGGGCCCTCGAAGTCCTGGAGCTCCTCCGTCCGGGAGTGGACTACCTTTTCCAGTTTGAATACGGGACTGTCCAAAAAGTCCCCTCCTTTTATCCGGTGTAAAAGCCTGTGTTCGCAGCCGTTGAACGCCATCTGGACGGGCTTCTCCCGCCATACCGCGCCGCTTTCCCCGGCAATCCGTCAGGATTGCGATCGAACGGTCCTTGTCTGACGGGAAAAATCCTCCCGGCATCCCCCGGTTAGAAATTACAGGTTCTAAACGCTTCTCCTCAGCTGCACAGCTCCAGAAAGAAGTCATAAATACCCAGGATGGCCCCATTGATGAGGTCCCCCGTGACGCCGAACCAGCTCAGGGCCAGCAGAAGCAGCATGCCGTAGCGCTCGTAGCGCATCAGGCCGAAATAAGTCTGGTCCGGCAGAAACGCCCCCAGCACCTTAGCCCCGTCCAAAGGCGGGATGGGCAGCAGATTGAAAAGCCCCAAGCCGATGGACAGAGGGGCTGCCCAGAGGTGCAGAAAAACATACAGCCAATAGGCCGGGCAAGTGTCGGAGACAATCCAATTCGCCAGCACCTTGTGGCAGAACAGCATCGCCAAAAAGGCCAGCAGCAGGTTGGAGACCGGCCCGGCCAGGGCGGTGAGGGCCATGCCACACTTGGGCTTTTTGAAATACCGGGGGTCCACCGGCACAGGCTTGGCCCAGCCAAAGCCCGCGAACAGCATCATGGCAAACCCAAGCCAGTCGATATGCCGCAGGGGGTTCAGGCTCAGGCGGCGGCCATCCCTGGCGGTGGGGTCTCCCAGGGCATACGCCGCCAGGCCATGACAGGTCTCGTGGACCGTCAGACAGAGAAGAACGGCGAGGACCCGCATCACCGTAGTTTCCAGCCAATACCAGTCGATGGAACGGAGCAGGCTGTCAAAATCCATGGTCCTCCCCCTTTCATAGCTGTTTATTATAGCAGTTCCCGAGAGGAAATACAAGGGAAACCACGAAAAAGGCCCGCCGGAACCGGCGGGCCTCAGAGTGTCGAAAAACGGTAAAAACTCCAACAACGGGAAGGAAGAGAGTTACG
>CAJUQQ010000103.1 GCA_910588175.1 uncultured Oscillibacter sp. | reverse complement strand
GCCTCCGACATCGCCCTGGAGGTCACCAACGACGCCCTGCAAATCTTCGGCGGCTGCGGCTACCTCAAGGGCATGGAGGTGGAGCGCTTCTACCGGGACGCGAAAATCACCACCATCTACGAGGGCACCAACGAAATTCAAAGAGTGGTCATCGCCTCCCACATCCTGGGCAAGGCGGGCAAGGCCGACAGCGCCGCTCCCGCCCAGCAGCGGGGCCCCGAGACCGGCGCGAGAAAACGCCAGATCTGGAAGGACGGCTCCGCTCAGGAGAAGGTGGAGGCCCTGGTGGCCAGCCTCAAGAAGGACGGACACGACTTCACCGTGGGCATCCCCATTGACACCCCCATTACCCAGGCGGAGCGGGTGGTGTCCGCCGGACAGGGCATCGGCGAGAAGAAAAATATGAAGCTCATTGAGAATCTGGCCAAGGCCGCCGGCGCCGCCGTGGGCTCCAGCCGCCCCGTGGCGGAGACGCTGAAATACGTGCCTCTGAACCGCTATGTAGGCATGTCCGGCCAGAAGTTCAAGGGCAATCTCTATATTGCCTGCGGCATCTCCGGCGCGATTCAGCATTTGAAGGGTATCAAGGACGCCTCCTGCATTGTGGCCATCAATAAAAACCCCAACGCCAAAATTTTCAAAAACTGCGACTACGGCATTGTGGGGGATGTGATGGAGATTCTGCCCCTGCTCACCGCCGCCCTGGACACGGGAGAAAAGCAGCCCGCGCCGCCCATGGTGAAGATGAAGCGGATGGTACCCAAGAAGGTCACCCCGCCCCGGAAGCTCTATATCTGCAACGGCTGCGGCCACGAGTACGACGTGCTGGTCGGGGACCCCGAAAACGAGGTCAAGCCCGGCACCGCCTTCAAGGACCTGCCGGAAGGCTGGACCTGCCCCCACTGCGGCGAGGGTGTGGACGCGTTCATCGAGATCGAAGTGTAAGAAGCCCCGGAACGAAAATAAGGAGGCAGATCTATGTATAATTACCGTCAAGTTACCGACGACCTCTACTGGGTAGGCGCGGACGAGCACCGGCTGGCCCTCTTTGAGAATATCCATCCCCTGTACCACGGCGTCAGCTATAACGCCTACGTGCTCCTGGACGAGAAGACCGTGCTCTTCGACACCGCCGATTGGGCGGTGGGCCGGCAGTTCATCGCCAACGTGAAAGCCGTCCTGGCGGGCCGTCCCCTGGACTATCTGGTCATCAACCACGTGGAGCCGGACCACGCCGCCTCTATTGAGGAGATTCTTCTCCGCTGGCCCAAGGTGAAGATCATTACTACCCCCAAGGCCGTGACCCTGCTGAACCAGTTCGGCTTCGCCCTGGACCCCAATCAGGTGGACGAGGTGAAGGAAGGCGACACCCGGTGCTTTGGCAAGCACACCATCGCCTTTGTCTACGCCCCCATGGTCCACTGGCCGGAGGCCATGGTCTCCTTTGACACCACCAACGGCGTGCTCTTCTCCGCCGACGCTTTCGGCTCCTTCCGTTCCCTGGACGGGAAGCTGTTTGCCGACGAGGTGGACTTCGACCGGGAGTGGATTGACGACGCCCGGCGCTATTACACCAACATCGTGGGCAAGTACGGCCCCCAGGTGGTGGCCCTGCTGAATAAGGCGGCGACCCTCGTGGGCCTGGACAACATCAAGATGCTCTGCCCCCTCCACGGCCCCATCTGGCGGAAGGACCTGGGCTATATCATCGACAAGTACACCCACTGGGCCACCTATGAGCCGGAGGAAAAGGGCGTCATGATCGTCTACGCCTCTATGTACGGCAACACCGAGGCCGCCGCCGAGGTGCTGGCCGCCAAGCTGACGGCCCGGGGCGTGACGAACACCCGGCTCTACGACGTGTCCAGCACCCACGTCAGCTATCTGATTTCGGACCTCTTCAAATACAGCCACCTGGTGCTGGCCTCCGTCACCTATAATCTCGGCATCTTCCCGCCGATGCACAATTTCCTGATGGACATGAAGGCGCTGAACCTCCAGAAGCGCACGGTGGCCATCATGGGCAGCGGCTCCTGGGCTCCCCGGTCCGGAGCGCTGATGCGGGAGGAGATCGAGCAGCTCAAGCACATGGAGATTCTGGACGACGAGATGACCGTTACGTCCTCTCTCCAGCCCCAGAACGAGTCGGAGATCGACGCGCTGGCCGACGCCATCGCCGCCTCCGTACTCCAATAATTTGCTTCTCCGTCCGTTCCCAAAGCGGCTGTCCGCAAGGATCTTCCAACACGCGGCGGGGGGACAGTGAAGACAAGGGCCAGCCTCTCCACCAGGCTGGCCCTTGGTTTGTCTTGAGACAAACCAAGGGCCAACGATTTGGAGCAAGCTCCAAATCGGCCGCTGCGGCGGGTTTATTCAAAACGAGAGGGACCCCTGATGGGTCCCTCTCGCAGCTCTCCTCCTTTCCGAACAGACAGGGCCGCCGTCATGGCTGAATCCTCCCTGCCGCCAGGCATGCCGACAGGGACCAGGTTCGCCAATTCTCACACTCCCATTGGGCATCCAGCCTCCTGCCCCGCAAAGCCTCCGCCAGGGTTTCCCCCTGCCTCCAGTGCGGATCTCCGGTATAGCCGGAAACCAACGGCTCCCTGTCCAGCCGCTCCAACTGGGAAATGGTGTCGTAGGACAAGCCGTACAGAAGGTACTGTACGCTCACCACCGGACTCTCCCCACGTAAATAGCGGTCCACCTGATTCTTTGCCACCAGATAATCCACCGGCACGCAGTTGATAAGCAGCCACCCCGCCAGGGCCACGGGAAAGGCCCACTTACAAAACCGGAAGTCCGGTTTTTGGGCCTTCCACAGCCCCATCAGCAGGAACAGGGCCATCATGAGCATGCCCCAATACGTCATCACCCGCTTGAAGCTCAGGCCATAGGCGGAGACGTACAGCGTCATCTTCCAGGCGGCGGAGGCCAGCAGGATCAAGCTCTCCCCCGCCAGCAGCCCACACAGCCACCGCAGGGCCGTCCAGGCCCGCCCTTCCCGCCGGGAGAGGCACAGGGACGCCAGCGTCAGGCTCAGGTTCAGCACCGTCACTCCCACCATCTGGAAAAAGCCGCTCCGGGCCCATTCGGCGTAACTGACCCCCAGGCTTTCCACGTACCCCGGCCCGCCGAA
The DNA here is from genome assembly GCA_910588175.1 of uncultured Oscillibacter sp. Classification (GTDB taxonomy): domain Bacteria; phylum Bacillota; class Clostridia; order Oscillospirales; family Oscillospiraceae; genus Oscillibacter. The sequence goes on along the minus strand of CAJUQQ010000103.1, from coordinate 1,142 downwards.
AAGCCCGGCGGACTGGACCGCCAGGAAGGCCAGATACAGCCCGTCCACCGCCGCCAGGGCCAGCACAAAACCCAGAGCGTCCACCTGGAGAATTCTCTTCTCCTCCGGAGGGCACAGCCGCTTCGGGTGGGCCATTGCGTACAGAAGGCTGAATACAAAGGGCGTCAATACCAGCGCCCAGAACATCCGCTGGAACAGGTCCCCGAAATGGAGCATCCGGAATTGAAACTTCCAGTTCAGCCGCTCCATTGACGCGGCAAACAGGGCATCCGCCGAGACCAGCACCGGAATCAGGAAGGACACCAGGGCCACGGCCCCGCAGAGCCCCAGGACGATGGTCAATGTCCGGCTGTCCCGCTTTTCCGTCTTCCGCCCCTCGGGAACCGCCGCCGCGAAACAGGCCCACAAATTCCCGAACATCCCCTGAAAGAATAGCCCGCACCGCTCCAGTAACATTCTGGGGTCCCACCAGGGGCGGCTCCCCAGGCCGGACACGGCGTGAAGGGGGACCAGGGCCGCCAGCGCCAGGAAATTCCACCAGCGGAAAAGGGGGTTCGAGGTCAGGGCAAACGTGGACGCCAGGGCCAGATTCACCCCCAGCAGCACCCGGCTTTCCCGGCGGCGGAACAGCTCCTCCCGCCCCACGGCCAAGGCCAGCAGGAGATACCAGGCGAAGACCGTCACGGTATTCCCCATGCCCCAGGACCAGTTCAGCGCGTCCGCCAGGAGAAGACAAAATCCCAGGGTCAGCAGAAGATTCCGCCGGTACCGGACCATGGATTCCTCCGGCAATTTCCGTTTTTGGGCGCACACAAGGGACCCTTCCGACGGAAGGGCGTTTTTCAGCTCATCCATATGAAATTCTCCTATTCGTCTGTCCGTCTTATGCGGACAGTTTTTCTTTAGAACCTGTATTCATAACCGGGGGATGCCGGATGGGCGAGGATTTTTTCCGCCGGACAAGGAAATTTTTCGCAGGAATCCTGACGGATTTCAAGGAAAATTGACGCGGTATGGCGGGAAAAAGGCCGCTCATACGGAGCCCAACGGTTGTGCATACAGGTTCTTATTCAGCGCCGCCGGTTTTATCCGGGACGTACTCCAAAATGTCCCCCGGCTGGCAGTCCAGGGCGGCGCAGACC
>CAJUQQ010000102.1 GCA_910588175.1 uncultured Oscillibacter sp. | reverse complement strand
TGCTGGAGTAGTACCCGTAAAAGGCTCCGGTCGTCACTCCGGCATTCTTGACGATCTGCCGCAGGGAGGCGTCCGCAAAGCCCTTTTCCAGAAATTCCTCCATTGCTGCCTGATGGATACGAGCCAAAGTCTCACTCTGTCCTTCCATGGTATACCTCGCTCATAACGGTGTTATATATCACTGTTACAGAATAGCAGACAGAAGAAAATTTGTCAAGACCCTTTTATCCCAACGCCACATCCAGCGCCAGCATGATGGTAAATCCCGCCGCGAAGAACATCGTTCCCAGGTTGGAATGTTCCCCGGCGGATGCCTCCGGGATCAGTTGCTCCACTACTACATAGATCATCGCTCCCGCAGCAAAACCGAGCAGATAAGGCAGAGCGGGCAGGATCAATCCTGCCGCCAGCATGGTCAGGACCGCCGCCAAAGGCTCCACGATGCCGGAGAGAACGCCGTATAGGAAAGCGCGGCCTTTTCCCACTCCCTCCGCCTGGAGGGGCATGGAGATGATCGCCCCCTCCGGGAAATTCTGAATGGCGATGCCGATGGACAGGGCCAGCGTACCGGCGGCGGTGATACCGCCGTTTCCGGCCATCCAGCCCGCCAGCACCACGCCCACCGCCATCCCCTCCGGGATGTTGTGGAGGGTGACGGCCAGCACCAGCATGGTGGTCCGTTTCAGCCGGGTATGGGGTCCTTCCGGCTGACTGCTGTTTTGGTGCAGGTGGGGGATCGTCCTGTCCAGTATCAGCAGGAACAGGATACCCAGCCAGAACCCCACAACTGCCGGAAAAAAGGCCCATTGGCCCATATCCTCCGCCTGTTCCATGGCGGGAAGCAACAGACTCCAGATTGATGCCGCCACCATGACACCCGCCGCAAAGCCGGTCAAGGCCCGCTGAACCAGCAGATTCATTCCTCTTTTTAAGAAGAACACGCATCCTGCTCCCAATGAAGTTCCCAGGAAGGGAAGGAGCAGTTCAAGGATCACATTCTTTGTCATTTCTGAATACTCGCCTCCAAATAGCACAGCGGCGCAAGGCTTCCGCCAAGCAGGGCTGTATGTGTGATTTGAAAATTATGCTCTGAAATGAACCGTTCAAATCCTTCCGCTGTCACATTCTGCCAACCAGCCGCCTCCGGCAATGCTCAGGCAGATTTACCACCATTGTGCGCACAAAGTCCCGCGTTTCTTCTTCGGTCAAATCAAACCCCATCGCCGGAAGCCGTTCACGAATCATCTCAACACACCGGAGCATATCCTTCGCCAGCAGATAGCCGGTATCTGTCAGGTAGATTTTTCCGTATTTCTCCCGCACCAGGAGGTTCATATCCATCAGAGTCGCCATCATTTTCGTGACAGAGGCTTTCGAGCAGTTCAGCGCCTTTGCGACAGCCTGCGTCCCCACATCTGGATTGCTTTTGCCCAATTCGTAGATTGCCAGCAAATAGCGAAGATGGGCTTCCCGTAGTTCTGCCATAGAACAATTCCTCCCCAATAGGAGGAGGCATGAGCAGATCCCGCTGCCCATGCCTCCTCACCGTGTCTTGCGAAATTTGAAGTTTTAGTGACAGCCGCGGCAGTTCCCGCAGTCACCGTTGCAGCCTCCACCGGACTTGTGGGACTTCCACAGGGACCGGACAGCCAGTGCCACAACGCCTGTCAGTACCAGCAGAACGACAATTTCTCCAAGAGTCATGTTTCGTTACCCCTCACTGTGCGGCAGCCACAGAGGTCAGCCGCCGGGCGTTCTCCTCGCCCTGATAACCCTTGCGGAACAGCAGGTAGAGGATACCGGCCAACAGAACCAAGGCCACGACGGTCCACAGGCTGAAGCTGGCGGCACCCGCGATCAACCCACCGAGCTGGTAGACAATCAGGGAGATCACATAGGCGAACACGCACATATAGCCAATGGCAAAGGCGGTCCATTTGGCATTATTCATCTCCCGCTTGATGGCTCCCATGGCGGCAAAGCAGGGGGCGCACAGCAGGTTGAAGATCATGAAGCTGTAGGCGGTGATGGCGCCGAAGTCCGCCCCCACCAGGGACCAGATCTCATCGCCGTTCTCACTGACCTCACCGGCGAAGTGGTAGAGCGTGGCCATGGTGCCCACAACATTCTCCTTGGCAATCAGGCCGGTGAAGGAGGCCACGGTGGCCTTCCAGGCCATATCGCCCGTCCAGCCCAGAGGATAGAAAATCCAGGCGATGGCATTGCCGATAGCGGCCAGCAGGGAGGTATTGTTGTCCTCCACCGGGCCAAACACGCCGTCAGTAAAGCCGTAGCCCTGGAGGAACCACAGCACGATGGTAGACAGCAGGATCACCGTCCCGGCCCGCTTGATGAAGCTCCAGCCCCGCTCCCAGGTGGCCCGCAGGACGTTAGAAGCGGAGGGAGCGTGGTAGGCGGGCAGCTCCATGACAAAGGGGGCAGGCTCCCCAGCAAAGGCTTTGAATTTTTTCAGCATGATGCCGGAAATCACCACGGCGGCGATGCCGATGAAGAAAGCGGAGACGGCCACCAGAGCGGACCCGCCGAACACCGCTCCGGCGAACAGGCCGATGATGGGCATTTTTGCCCCGCAGGGGATGAAGCCGGTAGTCATGATGGTCATTTTCCGGTCCCGGTCCTGTTCAATGGTCCGGGAGGCCATGATGCCGGGGACGCCGCAGCCGGTGGCCACCAGCATGGGGATGAAGCTCTTGCCGGACAGGCCAAAGCGGCGGAAGATGCGGTCCATGATGAAGGCCACACGGGCCATATAGCCCACGTCCTCCAGGATAGCCAGCAGCAGGAACAGCACCAGCATTTGAGGCACAAAGCCCAGCACCGCGCCCACGCCGGCCACAATGCCGTCCTGGATCAAGCCGTAGAGCCAGCCGCTGACGCCCAGGGAGGCGAGGATGCTGTCAAAGAAATTGGGGACGATCTCGCCGAACAGTGTATCGTTGGCCCAATCGGTGCCGAAGGTGCCGATACCCACGCCCCCGTCCGCAACGGAAGCACCCATAGCGATGGCGTAGATGCAGAACATGATCACCGCGAAGATGGGCAGGGCCAGAATTCGGTTGGTGACGATCTGGTCGATCTTGTCCGAGACGGACAGGCTGCCTTTTGCCGCCTTTTTCTTCACCGCCTTGGTGACCACAGAGTTGATGTAAGAATACCGCTGATTGGTGATAATAGACTCCGCGTCGTCGTCCAATTCCTTTTCACAGTCGGCGATGTGCTGTTCCAGATGGGCTTTCAGGTCGGCGGAAAGGTCCAGCTCCTCCAAAACCTTCTCGTCCCGCTCAAAAATCTTGATGGCATACCAGCGCAGATAACCGTCTGCCACTTTGCCCTGGATGGATTCCTCGATATGGGCCAGGGCGTGTTCCACACTGCCCATGAACACATGGGGCAGCTCCCCGGTCTGTTTCCTCTGGGCCAGGGCCACAGCCTTTTCCGCCGCTGCCCTGCCGCCCTCGCCCTTGAGGGCGCTCATCTCTACTACCTCACAGCCCAGGGCATTTCCCAGCTTGGCAAGGTCGATGGTGTCGCCGTTTTTTCGCACCAGGTCGATCATGTTCACGGCCACTACCACGGGCAGGCCCAGCTCGATCAGTTGGGTGGTAAGGTAGAGGTTCCGCTCGATGTTAGTGCCGTCCACAATGTTGAGGATGGCGTCCGGCTTCTCGTTCACCAGATACGACCGGCTCACCACTTCCTCCAGGGTATAGGGGGACAGGGAGTAGATGCCGGGCAGATCCTGGATGACCACATCCTTATGACCCTTCAGCCTGCCCTCCTTCTTTTCCACGGTAACACCGGGCCAGTTGCCCACGTACTGGCTGGAGCCGGTGAGGGCGTTGAACAGCGTGGTCTTGCCGCAGTTGGGGTTGCCCGCCAGGGCAATCTTGATGTCCATAGTCATTCTCTCCTTTCGGTTGTTAGCCAATGCTAACTTATGGTGCAAAGAATAGCGGCTTTCTGCCGCGTCTGTTTACTGGACCTCGATCATCTCCGCGTCGCCCTTGCGGACGGACAGCTCGTAGCCCCGGACATTCAGCTCCATGGGATCGCCCAGAGGTGCCACCTTGCGCACGAAAATCTCCACGCCTTTGGTGATGCCCATATCCATGATCCGGCGCTTCACCGGACCTTCGCCGTGCAGCTTCGCCACGGTCACGGTTTCGCCCACCTTCACATCTTTCAGCGTTTTCATCTTGCTCTCCTCCTTTTTGATTCTTAAATCATAATGCGGTTTGCCATGGTCTTGTCCAGCGCGATTCGGCTGTCCTTCACCTGCACAATCAGGTTCCCTCCGATTTCGCTGACCACCGTCACATCGCTGTCCACTACAAATCCCAGCTCCGCCAGATGCTGGCGCACCTCGTCCTTGCCGGAGATTTTGC
>CAJUQQ010000101.1 GCA_910588175.1 uncultured Oscillibacter sp. | reverse complement strand
GACACCCAGGTCCTCCGTCCGGGCCTGTGCACCGGCTGCGGGGCCTGCCAGGGCCTCTGCCCCTACTGGGGGGGCGTGGACGGGCGGACCGTCTGCTTCTTCGACTGCGAGCGGAGCGACGGCCGCTGCCAGCGCTTCTGCCCCCGGATGCCCACCGACCTGGGCGCCCTGCGGAAGCGGTTCTTTCCGGAGGAGACCATCCTCCCGGAGATCGGCCCCTTCCGGGGGCTGTACCTGACCCGGGCCGCCGATGAATCCATCCGTTCCAAGGCCCAGCACGGCGGCAGCGTGACCGCCCTGGTGGAGCTGGCCCTGAAGGAGGGCTTCCTCGACGCGGCGGTCCTGACCCGCTCCCAGGGGGGGCTGAACCCCCAGGGCGTGCTGGCCGTGACGGCGGAGGAGGTCCGGGCCTGCTCCGGCTCCAGCTTCCAGGTGCCGCCCACCCTGGCGGCGCTGAATAAGGCGCTGCAAGAGGACCGGTACCACAGCATCGGCGTGGTGGGGACCCCCTGCAAGACCCTGGCGGTTTATAAGATGAGGGCCAACCCCCTTCCGGAAAACGACAACCACGCCGGGAACATCGGCATGGTGTTCGGCCTCTTCTGCGGCTGGGGCCTGGACTGGGACGGGCTGAACGCCCTGGCGGAAAAGCACGCCGGTCCGGTCTCCCACATGGACATCCCGCCCAGCAAGTACCACTCCCTGGAGCTGCGGACGGAGGGGGAGACGGTCTCCGTGGACCTGGACGAGGTGACGCCCCTGGTCCGCTCCGGCTGCCATTACTGCGCCGACATGACGGCGGAGTTCGCGGACCTCTCCATCGGCGGGGCCCGGAGCCCGGAGGGCTGGGACGTGGACAAGGGCTGGAACCAGGTCATCGTCCGGTCCCAGCGGGGAGAGCAGCTTTTGAACCTGGCCCGGGAGCGGGGCGTGCTGGAGTTTAAAGACGCCATGGAGGGCGGCCTGGAAAAGCTCCGGAAGGCGTCCCAGGGCAAGAAGCGCACGGCGGTGCGGAATCTCCGGACGCTGACGGGAAGGACGGAGGACCTGGGGTATCTGAACCCCAGCGCCGCGCTGTTTGAGGACCTGTAAACGGCAAGGACCTACCATCAAAACCCGCAAGCGAGAACGTCTGAAAGTTTGCGGAAAGGAAAAGAGCTACGAGAGAAACCCATCAGGGGTTTCTCTCGTTTTTTATCCGAAGTTTTCGGAGCTTCCGGGAAGCTCTGAAAACTTGCGTCTTTTCTTTTGCCCGGGGGAATTGCACGCCCCCGGGCAACTTTGCCCCCGCCGCCGGAAGGAAAGAGGCGCGTGCATCCCGGCGAAGCGGGGCGGTTCCGCCGTTCCCTCCGGCGGCGGCCGTCATATTCTGTATAAGGGGGCCGCTCCGGCGCCCCTGGGGCCGGGGGAGCGCCTCCGGCGCGGATAGGAGAAAGGGAGAGAAAGGAGTTTTATGAAGCAGACGGTGATGAAGCGGCTGGGGAATCTCCTCAGCGTGAAGAGCCTGGTGGCGCTGGCGCTGACGGCGGTATTCGCCTATATGTCGGTGGCGCGGACCATTACCCAGGAGTTTATGACGGTGTACGCCGTGGTGATCGCGTTTTACTTCGGCACACAGGACGGACCGGGACGGGGAGGAGAGGCGCGATGAAGCCGGTGGAGAAGCTGTTGGACATCGCCCGGGGGGAGCTGGGCACGGCGGAGTCTCCCGCCAACTCCAACCGGGTCAAATACAACACCTGGTACTATGGCCGGGAGGTGTCCGGGGCCGCCTACCCCTGGTGCATGGTGTTTGTGCAGTGGTGCTTTGACCAGGCGGGGGTTCCGCTGCCGGTGAAGACCGCCTCCTGCGGGGCCATGAGGAGCGCCGCCCAAAAGGCCGGACAGTGGGTGACCGGGGATTACCGCCCCGGGGATGTGGTGATTTACGACTTTCCCGGCGGCGCGGCCACGGACCACACGGGCATCGTGGAGAAGGTGACGGCCTCCGGCGTGGCGGCGATTGAGGGCAACACCAGCCAGAGCGGAAGCCAGTCCAACGGCGGGCAGGTCTGCCGGAAGACCCGGCCCGCCGGCCAGATTGTGGGGGCGGTGCGCCCCCGGTTTGAGGAGGAGGAAACGGATATGGACAATGTACCCAGCCCCGCCCATCAGGAGGGCGTCGAGTGGGCGAAGGAGATGGGCATCCTGACCGGCGACGGGTCCGGGGACCTGAAGCTCACCGAGCCGGTGACCCGGCAGCAGATGTGCACCATGCTGTACCGCTTCGCGAAGAAGAAGGGATTGAGCCCGGAAGCGGAGACCCCCCCCGGAGAGGCTCCGGGGACTCAGAGTGTCGAAAAACGGTAAAACCTCCAACAACGGGAAGGAAGAGCGTTACGAGAGGAACCCATCAGGGGTTTCTCTCGTTTTCAATCAGAAGTTTTTTGGAACTTTTTAAAGGTCCAAAAAACTTGCTCCGGCTGTCGAAAAGACATTTTCGACAGCCGGAGCCTCCCGGCTCCGGGGGCTTCTCCCCGTCCCGGGGACGGGTCTCAGAGCCCTTTGCTGAGCAGATACACGCAATACTGATTCATGGACACGCCCTCCTCGCTGGACCGCTGGGCCAGCTGCTTGTGCAGGGACTTCGGCAGGCGGAGCTTGAACTGGCCGCTGTAATCCTCCAGCCGGGCGGGCTCCGGGATGGGGACGCCGTCCTCCAGGCAGGCGGTGAACCAGCATTTTTTGGCGTCCTCCAGCATTTCCAGGCCCTCCTGCACGGTTTCCCCGCAGGTGATACAGCCGGGGAGCTCCGGGCAGCGGAGCGCGTAGCCGCCCTCTTCCAAATCCTCGAACAGTTCGATCTTGTAGGGGAGCTTCATATAATAGTCCAACGTCTTATCCATGGTTTGCCTCCTCCAAATCGGCTTTTACCGCTTCGCTGACCAGTTCAATGTATACCTTTTTCATGGGAACCTGTTTGGGAATGGTAAGGGACCCACGGCCGCTTTTTCGAAACGTGTAATGACTGCTTCCGCCCTTTGGCTGGGTTTGGCGGTATCCGAGCCTCGTCAGGGCCTTCGCAAGGTCTTCAAACCGCAGATGGGGGCTCTTGCTGAGAATTTCCGTAATTAGCTTATCCCATTGGCTCAAGATCACTCATCCTTTCCCGATCGCAGACATCATCATTCCCGACAGGCGGGCCGGTCTGCGGGCGGACCGGGCCTTCCGCCCTTTCCCTAGTATTATAGCATGACACCGCATAGGGTGTCAATCGGAACAAAGGAGGTGCGCCCATGAGGGCCGCGGAGATGAAGAAACGTCCCGGCTTCCCGCTGATGCGGCAGACGGACGTACAGAGCGTTACCCACATGCAGATGCCCTGCTGGCTGTTCACGGACCCCCGCTACGCGGAGCTGAGCCTGGACGCCAAGGTGGCGTACACCTTTTTGCTGAACCGCTTCCGGCTCTCCCGCCGGAACGGCTGGACCAACGACCGGGGGGAGGTCTTTGTCATCTTCCCCCGGAAGGAGCTGGCCAGGGAGCTCCGTATCTGCGAGAAGCGGGTGACGGCGGCGTTCCAAACGCTGGCGAAGCTGGAGCTGATCTGGGAGAGGCGCTGCGGCCGGGGCGACGCGAATCAAATCTATCTGGCCCAGGTCCGGCCCCAAGACGGCCCGGAGTATACCGGCGCGCCCTTCATCCCGGAGGAGCATACCGACGAGCCAAGACCCGCCGGTTCTGCGGGTCTTGACGGTGGAAAACCTGCCCCCGAACCCGCTCCGGAACCCCAAGAACCGCCGGAAGCGCCGCTTTGGACCCGCCGGTTCCACGGCTCCAAAACGGCGGAATCCACGGCTCCGGAACCGCCGGATCTGCGGCCAAGTTATAAAGAAAAGAAAAAGAAAGAAGAGAGTACTCTTTACGTCAGTCCATCCGCAGGGGGCGCGGACCGGCGGACCGGCGGTGAAGAAGAACTCCAGGAGATTTTGGACGGCTGTGAGCTGGATATCTTTGAGCCGGAAATCGCCCAGGTGTTTGAGAACGCCATTGAGCGGCTGTTTTACTCGGACAGCTTCCGGACCGGCGGCGCCACCCTGCCCCAAAGCCGGGTCCGTTCCCGGCTGCGCCTGCTGAACTGGATGGTTCTGGACGCCGCCAGGGACAAGCTCCGCTCGAATTTGGGACGGCCGGTGAAGAACTCCACGGCCTATATCATGGCCACGATTTACAACTGCATCGCGGAAAGCGAGAGCGATCTGCTGGTGGACCCGTATTTGAACAGCCTGGGCAGGCTGGCAGACCGGCCCGGTCCGCCAGACCGGCTCGGTCCGCCAGACCGGCTCGGTCCGCCTGGGGGGCGGTGACGGCAGTAAAAAACCCTCGAACCGCTGCGGTTCAAGGGTTTATCCGTGGAATAAACGGTTCAAAGCAATTTCCCAGACCGGCTGTCCCCGCCCCTCCCGTCCCCCTCGTCCCCGCGTCCAGCGAAGCGAGTCGGGGGCGAAAGCGAAGAAATTCCCACCAGAGTGCAGTTTCCGGCAAA
>CAJUQQ010000100.1 GCA_910588175.1 uncultured Oscillibacter sp. | reverse complement strand
TGCCATCTTACCATATCTCTTCTCTTATTGCTATTTCAGAGAACCGCTCTAATATTCCAGGGTGTAGATGTGCCGTCCGCCGGGGACGTTGGGCCCCTTGATGACGGCCTCGATGTCGGCGGGATTCCGCTGGGTCATCTTGTCGATGGGAGGCAGCTTCCCGGCGGGATACTTCTCCAGGATGTCGTTCACCAGCTTGGTCAGGTAGTCCAGGGTCCGCTCCACACCGGCCTTGGCCTTTTCGCCGTCGGCCATCCGGGCGTCTCCGATGACGCCCTCGGGCTGGCAGATGCACTCCATGCCGCAGGAGCCGAAGGCATTGTACCACTTAGCGGAGGAGACGCCCTCGGCGGAGGAAATCATAGCGGTGTTTTCCAGGTCGTTGCTCACCTGGACGCAGCCACCCACGCACTGGACCTCCGTCCGCTGGTCATAGCCGTACTTGGAAGCGCGGGTGTTGTCAATAACGCCCAAGGCTCCGTTTTCAAATTTCAGCATGATAATCGTGGTGTCCACATCGTTGTACTGGGCATAGTCCGGGTTCGCGCAGCTTCCGTAGGCCACCACCTCCGTGACCTCGCTGCCGGAGAGATAGCGGACCATGTCGAAGTCGTGGATGGTCATGTCGATGTGGATGCCGCCGGAGGTTGCGATGTACTCCATGGGCTGGTCGGCGGGGTCCCGGGAGGTGACCTTCACCACGCTGGGCGCGCCCAGCTTCCCGGAGGCCACGGTATCCCGGACGGCCTTGTGGTTGTGGTCGAAGCGGCGGACAAAGCCCACCTGGAACTTCACCCCGGCTTTCTCCACCGCGGCGAGAATCTTCCGAATTTCGCTCAGGTCGGTGTGGACCGGCTTCTCGCAGAAGATATGCTTCCCCGCCTTGGCGGCGGCAATGGACAGCTCTGCGTGGGCGGGGGTGGAGGTGCAGATAAAGACAGCTTCCACCTCAGGGTCTTGGACTACCTTCATGGGGTCGCTGTAGACCTTGGGAATGCCCAGCTCTGCGGCCCATTCCTCCATGGTGCTGTTCAGCATGGGGTCTGCGGCGGCGATGATTTCCGCGTTTTTGACGAAGTAAGTGATGTTGTCACCATGGAGCCTGCCGATGCGTCCCATGCCCAGGAGTCCGACTTTCAGCTTTTTCATACGCGTTTTCCCTCCATTCCTTATTTCTTCAGGCGGGGATACTCTGTGGAGATCAGGACCTTGCCCGCCATGATCTTCATGCCCTCGTCGATGTCTTCCAGGTTGTAGCGGCCCGTGCACATCTTCCGCATGTCGATTCGGCCGGAGGCCATCAGGGCGATGACGTCGGGGTAGATGCCCTGGCCGGACTGGCCGTTGGACCCGGCGATGATGGCGGCGTTCCACTGCCAGCCGAACACGTCCACAGGGGTCAGGCCCACGGTGTGGCCAATCTGGGCGGTCTTGCCGCCAATGGCCAAGGACTTTGCCATGACGGGGTACGTGAACTTGGTCGCGCCCGCGCACTCGGCAAAGAGAGAGATTCCCGCGCCATTGGTCAGGTCCATCAGCAGCTCCGCCTGCTCGTCGGCGTCCTTAAAGCTGGTGGGGTCGTACACGGCGTCCGCGCCGCAGGCCTTGGCCAGCTCCATCCGCTCGGGGACGCTCTCAAAGGCGATGAGCTTCGCCGCGCCGGAGGTCTTGAGCAGCTGGATGGCGGCAAGGCCGATGGGGCCGCAGCCGAACACCGCCGCGTGTCCGCCGGGCCGGAGGCCGCCCGCCCGGACAAAGAGGCCGTTGTAGGCCACGCCTGTGGGCTCCACCATGGCGCCCAGCTCGAAGGCGGTCATTTTGTCTCCGCCGTAGAAGTTCACGATATCGTTGAGCTTGTAGCAGTATTTGGCGTTTACTGTGGCGTACTCGGCGAAGCCTCCGTCATAGGTCAGGCCCGGCTCCTCCAGGTCCTTGCACTGGTTGAACATGCCCCGGCGGCAGGCGTCGCACTGGCCGCACCAGTGCATGGACTCCACGCTCACCAGATCGCCCACAGCCAGCTTCTTGACGTTTTTGCCCACCTCCACGATTTCGCCGGAGAACTCGTGGCCCGTGATGATGGGGTATTTGCTGTGCCCGTCGTACATGGTGTAGCCGTCGGCGTCCTTGCGCAGAAGGTGTTGGTCCGTGCCGCAGATGCCCGCCGCGCCCACCTTCAGGAGGACCTGATCGTCCCCGCACACCGGCATGGGGCGGTCCACCACGCTGCCCCGGATATTCTTCCAGATCTTGTTGCCGCGAAGGGCGCGGCCCGTGTCCTTCTCCCGCTGGGAGAGGACGTAGCCCTCACGGGGGGCGTAATCGGCTTCCACATAAAATGCTCTCATAATTGCTCCTTCTTTCCTTCTGATTCTCCGGTGGGAACGGGGCCCGGCTTTCCTGCCCCGGCGCCTGAGAGGGGAAGTTCCCGTGTCTGCCCTCAATATAAAGGAAGCGTCATGTTTTCGCCTTGCCTTTTTTGCTTTTTTAATGTCCTGTTTTGGAGACCCGGGGTTCCGCTTTGCAGAATACGGCTTTGCGCTCTCTTTGCCGGCGAACTCCCAAAGGCCGTGATTTTATACAGGATTTTTTTGCTGTTTTGTGAAATCTGTTTTTTGATTGTGCAATTACTACAATTGCGCATGGTTGTTTGTCGGCATAACAACCATGCGCAATATTTCATAGGTGATGGGAGAGAACTGCAAAAATTTTAGAGCGGCATGTATACGGAGGGGAGGCCGGGCCTTTCCGGCAAAACGCCTTCTCCCCCGGCAGTTTTTTCGGAAATCGCAATCTTTCAATGGTAACGATACGCCGCCTATCCAACCTGCTGGAATATGGGGCTTTTGAAGATTCACGTTATTTAAAAAACGCAAAATTTTTAAGGACACCCGTTTTGCAGGATGGTATAATGAATGTGGAACATTGTATAGCGGCAAATCGGAGGGAGGAGCGGAAAAATGGTCCATATGTTTTCAGTTCCCGCAGGCGCGGCTTTCTCAGCCTGTCAAAGCCAGCCCCGCATGATTTACATAACCAACACGGAGCTGGATGACAGCGGTTCCGTACGTGCGATTCACAGCCACAGGGAAACCGCGGAAATTGCCCTGGTATATCAGGGGCACGGGGCGCACAAGATCGACAACCGCATTTATAATAGTGAACCCGGAGACTTACTGCTGTATAACACGGGGATTCTGCATCAGGACCTGTCCAGCACGGGAGAAGAGCCGATGTGCTTTTACCTGTGCGGTATCCGGGGCCTTCAGCTGGAGGGGCGTTTGCCGGGCGTCCTGAGCTCCAACCCGGACAGCTACTTGATTAAAAGCGGACCATATGGGCAGTTTCTCTACAGGGGCTTTGAAATGCTGGAGCACAGCATTCAAAACCATCCTCCCCATTCGTCGCCGTACATTTCCACTATGGCCCACGGTTTTTTGCAGTCGCTGCTGGCCATCGCATCCGAACTGCTGAACGGACACGCCGCCCCGGAGGACAGCGCCGCCGCCGGAGACCGATCTCTCGCGGAGGAAATCCGCTCCTACGTGGACCGCAACTACACCCGCAATTTTTCCCTGTCGGAGTTGGCGGAAAACCTGCATGTCAACCGTTATTATGCGTCCCATACGTTTTCCTCAACTTTCGGCATGACCATCGTGCGCTACCGAACCCTCCGCCGGATTGGAGAGGCTCAGTCCCTGCTGACGGACACGGACAGCAGCGTGACCTATATCGCCAGCGTCATCGGATATGACGACCCAAACCAATTCAGCCAAGAAAGGCTCAAAGCATCGGATAACACATTACTTTTAGTGTCCGGTCAAATCGTGGCTGACCGCGAAAAAAGAGGCAGCAAGGGCAATCACTCCCTTGCTGCCTTTTTGTTCTTTTCCTTGCCATAATCATGATTGGGTCCAGAATTCAGTGACAAAAGCTGGCGGGTAAAGACCATACTGTGCAGGCGGCAACGGCCCGCACAAGCCCTTTCGCTCCTTCTTCGGAGAGGGCAAAGCGTTTCATCAGTCGTTCAATCATTTCGCGGCACCTACCTTCCAGCTCACAGAGGTCTGATAATCCTGCCACATCTTGGCGTATAGGCCGCCTCCGGCCACAAGGGTATCGTGGGTCCCGCTCTCCTCCACGCGGCCCTCTCGCAGGACGAAAATGCGGCCGGCGTTCTTGATGGTGGTCAGCCGGTGGGCAATCATAATCACGGTCCTGCCCTGAGAAAGCCGTTCAAAGGCCCGCTGGACCAGAGCTTCGTTCTCCGGGTCCGCAAAGGCTGTCGCTTCGTCCAGGATGAGGATGGGCGCATTTTTCAGCATGACACGGGCGATGGCGATACGCTGCTGTTCGCCCCCGGAGAGATACACGCCTTTTGTGCCGATCACCGTGTCGATGCCCTGGGGCAGCTTGGCGATGATGTCATCGCATTGGGCCTCATGGAGTACCCGCTCCACCTCCTGCCGGGAGGCATTGGGCTTGGCAAGGCGTACATTTTCCAGGATGGAGGCTTTCAGCAGGCGGCTGTCCTGGAATACATAGGCCACGGTGTCCATCAGCGTCTCCTTGGAAATGTCCTTCACATTGACACCGCCGATCTGGATGGAACCGCCAGCCACATCCCAAAACCGGGAGATCAAGCCGGCCACAGTGGTCTTGCCGCCCCCGGAGGGGCCTACCAGAGCCACAGTCTCGCCTGCGCCCACCCGAATGGTCACATCACGGAGCGCGTCCGTTGTTCCGCCTGTGTAGCGGAAGGTCACATTTTCCAAGACAACGTCGTTGTCCGTGGGGACCTTGC
>CAJUQQ010000099.1 GCA_910588175.1 uncultured Oscillibacter sp. | reverse complement strand
TAGTCGTAGAGGGGCTGGACGCTCTCCGTGTACTCCGCCAGGAAGGACTCCATGCCCGCCTCCGCCTCGTCGGTGGTGTTGAAGAGATAGGTCATGACGCTGTCGGTGCCGGTGTCCTGTTTGAACCGCTCCGCCCCCAGGATGAAATCATCGCAGCCCAGAACCCGATAGCGGTAGGAGATGGAGTTGGGAATCCGCACCAGGGCGCAGACGGTGTAGTCGATGTCCTCGTAGACCTTGGCCCGCTCTCCCCAGGGGCGGTTTCCCTCGATGGCGGCGTCCAGGTCCTCAACGATCTCCCCGGTGTCCCGGTAGAAATACTCCATCTCGGTGATATAGCGGAGCGTCACGGTGTCCCCCAGTTTGGCCCAATTGCTGCCCCATTGGGTGGCGTTATAGTCGTCGGGCCGGTACACGGCGGCGATGGCCTTTTGGCTGGGGTCCGACAGGGGGGCCAGGTCTCCCTCCAGCACGTCCAGCAGGCTCAGGGGAAAGTCCTCCATGCCGTACATCTGCACGCCGGCCTCCAGAAGCCCGCTGGGCAGCCGGGCCGTTCCCGCGATAATTTCATCCACAACCTCCGGGGTATTATACGTTCCATAGCCCATCCGGAGCCAGTCCTCCGTGACAAACTGCTTTATGGCGGAGACGCCGCCGTAGACCCGTCCGCTCTCCTCCACGCCGCTCCGGGCGCTCACGTCGGAGATGATGCTCTCCGGCACCGCCTGATCGGCGGTGCGGAAGCCGCCGCTGGTCTGAAAGTAGGCCGCGTCCCCCAGGATAAAGTCCACGTCGGCCATATGGGCCAGGTACTTGTTCATGTCGAAGCCGGTGGAGAAGGTGTAGGTAATCGTGGCCAGCACCACCGCCAACGTCAGGGAAATGACCGTCACCACGGTTTTCCCCCGGCTCCGGCCCAGGTTGGCCCAGGCCATGCCCGGAAGGGACGCGCCGCTCCGGGCTTTGCGGACCTTCTCCCGCTTCCCCGCCTTTTTCGGACCGCCGCCCTCGGTGTAGCGCACGGCCTCCACCGGGGAGACCTTCGCCGCCATGCGGCCCGGACGGGCGCAGGAGAGGAACACGGTCAGCAGGGCAAACACCGCCGCTCCAATGAAAATCAGGGGGTTGAAGGAAACGAAGGCGTTCTTGTAGCTCAGCTGGGTCATGATGACCGGGGTAAGCTTGTTGCCGATGACAAAGCCCAGGAGCAGTCCAATGGGGATGCCGATAAGGCTGAGAAGCAGGGCCTGCTGCCGGACGACGCGTTTGATCTGCTTCCCGGTGGTGCCGATGGTTTTCAGAAGGCCGTAAAACCGGATATCGTTGGTGACGGAAATTTGGAAGACGTTGTAGATAATCAGGTAGCCGGTGAAGATAATCAGCAGCAGCAAAACCACAATGGCGATCAGCGTGGAGATATCAAAGCTGTTGGAAAGCTGGGCCCCGGAGTAGCCCCAGTTGACGCCGATTCTCAAGTAATTCTCCCCCTGGGGGTCGTCGTGCTGATAGCCGTGGTTCTCCAGGATCTGAAGGATGTTCTCCTCAATCTGGAGATCGCTTTTGAACATCATGTCCAGGTTCCATTCTCCGGTCATGGAGTAGGGGTCCCCGCTGCCCTGGGCACAGAACTCCTCGGCGGCGGAGCGGGGCAGGAGCACATTGCTGGCCACCAGGGCGCTGTCGTACTCCCACCATCCCGAGAGGGTGAAGGTCCGGGTGACCAGCTTCCGGCTGGAGGTGTTTTCGTCAAGGTAGAAGGAAATGGTGAATTTCGCGCCCACCTTCGGCTCCACCCCCAGAAGGGCCAGAACGCGGGTGTCCGTGGCGGCCTCATCGGTGCCCTCCCGGGGGAGGGTCCCTTCGACTGGCTGGCAGAAGTAGTGGGGCGCGGCGGCGGGCTCCAGGTAGGAGACCTCCACATGGGATTTGTTGAAGGGCGGGTCCGCGGGCATGCCCACGAACAACCGGGCGAAGTCCCCTTGAATCAGCGGGTCCGACCGCATTTCCTCCACCTGCTCCCAGGTGAGGCCCTTGATGGTGCCGTGGAAGTCGCCGCCCGCCTGGCGGAAATTCTCCTGCTGGAAGGAATAGTTGATGGAGGAAGCGATGGTAAAGAGGGAGGTGAACAGCACGGTGGTCAGGGCAATGGCCAGGACGGCCACGATGTTGCGGGTCCGGGCGGCCCGCATGGACCGGAATCCCAGGCGGCGGACGCAGCCCTTGTTGGCGACACGGATCATGGTTACGCCTCCTCCCCGGTGGTCCGGGAGGAGCGGATTTTTCCGTCCTCAATGCGGATGATGCGGTCCGCCATTTGGGCGATTTCCTCGTTGTGGGTAATCATGACGATGGTTTGGGCAAACTTCTCGCTGGTGATTTTCAGCAGGGCCATCACGTCCTGGCTGGTTTTGGAGTCCAGGTTGCCGGTGGGCTCGTCGGCCAGAATGATAGCGGGCTTGGCCGCCAGGGCCCGGGCGATGGCCACCCGCTGCTGCTGGCCGCCGGAGAGGTTGTTGGGGAGGTTCTGGAGCTTTTTCTCCAGGCCCAGGGTCTCGATGATCTGGTCCACATAGCCGGCGTCCGGCTTCTGGCCGTCCAGCTGGATGGGGAGGACGATGTTCTCATAGACGCTGAGGACGGGGACCAGGTTGTAGTTCTGGAAGACGAAGCCGATCTTCCGGCGGCGGAAGATGGTCAGGGCCTCGTCCTTGAGGGAGAAAATGTTCTTCCCGTCCACGGTGACGGAGCCGGAGGTGGGGCGGTCCAGGCCCCCCAGCATGTGGAGCAGGGTGGACTTTCCGGAGCCGGAGGTGCCGACCACGGCGGCGAATTCGCCTTTTTCCACCGTCAGGTCGACGCCGTCCAGGGCGCGGACCTCCGTCTCACCGGAGCCGTAGTGCTTGCGCAGGTCTTTTGTTTCCAGGATGATCATATTGCATTACCTCCATGGTAAAGTATTCAGCCGGTGGGCTTTCATTGTGGATACTTTACCATAGGAATCTTTCCAGATTCTTTCTCAAATCTTACAGAGTTGAAAGAAGTTTCTCCTCCTGGGGGGAGGCTGGTGCTTGCCCTTGCATTTTGCATACCTTTCCGCTATGATAAACTCGCGGAGATAAAAACACGGCCCGGTCGGTAGTCCGGGCGTACCCCGGGGGCCCGCGCCGGGGTATCAGTAACCTGCCTCCTTTGGTTGTCCGTTCTCCGTGAGAGACACGAAAAGGAGGAAGCGCATATGGAAACCGGATACGCAAGATTAACCGTCCGTTTTGAGGACCCCTTCTGGGTCCTCCTCTACGAACGGGGCGGCGGCGGGACCTATGAGGTCTGCAAGCTCCCCTTCGGAGCCGAGCCGAAAGACCAGGAGGTCTACGCCTTTTTGCTGGAGAACTGGCGGAGCCTGAGCTTCAGCCCGCCCGTTGCCGCCGGGGGCCCCTTAGAGCGGAAGGTCAGTCCTAAGCGCGCCCGCCGGGAGGCCCGGAGGGCCGTCCGACCCGCCGCTCTGGGCACCAAGGCCCAACAGGCCCTTGCCCTCCAGCGGGAGGCGGGCAAGGCCGCCCGGACCCGCCGCAGCCGGGCGGAGCGGGAGGCGGAGGAGGCGCGGAAGTTTGCCCTTCGCCAGGAGAAGCGGCGGCAGAAGCGGAAAGGGCATTGAGGGATTCGGAAGAGAATACGCAGACAGCGCCCCGGAGAGGACCTCCCTCCCCGGGGCGCTTGTTTTATTCCTGTGGCTTTAAGTGCTCCTGATACGCCTCTATCGCCTCTTGCTGCCGCTCCATGGATGCGGCGTGCTCCTGCTCTATGACATCCAGAAGCTCCGCAATCCTGCCGGAGGGATAGCGCTCCCGGCAGGAGGCCATGGTTGCGGCGAACTCCTCCGAGCCGCCGTGCCAGGCGGCGTCGGCGGAGGCGATGCTCCGGCAGACAATCTCCGCCGCGGGCATGGGCTCCCAGCCGGGGAGCGTCACGACCTGCTCTCCCATGAGGACCAGATAGGCCAGCACCGTGTCCGGCGCTTCCAGGAAGCGGCTGCGGAGTTCCTCGCTGGACCCCTCCGTCAGCGCGTCGCCCCACAGGTCGAAGACAATGAGCTGGTCCAACGGGACTGTGTTCGTATGGTTGAAGATATACTCAAAGCGTTCATCATTCAAGGTCTGGGAAATGCCGAAGGACTCCAGGTCGATGCTGACCGCCTCCCACTCCGTCTCCTCCAGCTCCGGGAATCCGGAGGGGACCGGGGACGCGGGCTTGGTGGGCGGGGCAGTCTCCGTGATCTTGGCTGGGGGCGGCGGCGCTTCGGACGGCGAAGCCCCCTGCCCGCCGCAGGCGGCGAGCAGGAGGCAAAGCGCCAACGCCAGAGCGGGGACGCCCGTGACGTTTCTTTTCATATTACTTGCTCAGGGCCTCGTCGATGGCCTTGGCGGCGGTTTTGCCCGCGCCCATAGCCAGGATGACCGTGGCCGCGCCGGTGACGGCGTCGCCGCCGGCATAGACCTTCTCACGGGAGGTCAGGCCGTCTTCGTTGACCACGATGCCGCCCTTGCGGTTGATTTCCAGGCCCTTGGTGGTGGACTTGATCAGGGGGTTGGGGCTGGTGCCAAGAGACATGATCACGCAGTCCACATCCAGGTCGAACTCGCTGCCGGGGACCTCGATGGGCCGCCGCCGGCCGGAGGCGTCGGGCTCGCCCAGCTCCATGCGGATGCAGCGGATTTTGTTCACGTCGTCGTTTTCGTCGGCAAAGATTTCCACCGGGTTGCAGAGGGTCTTGAAGATGATGCCCTCTTCCTCGGCGTGCTCCACCTCTTCCTTCCGGGCGGGGAGCTCCTCCATGCCCCGGCGGTAGACGATGTACACCTCGGCCCCCAGGCGCTTGGCGCAGCGGGCCGCGTCCATGGCCACGTTGCCGCCGCCCACCACGGCCACCTTCTTGGGCCGCTGGATGGGGGTGTCGGAGCCGGGGAGATAGGCCTTCATCAGGTTGATACGGGTCAGGAACTCGTTGGCGGAGTACACGCCCCGGTAGTTCACGCCGGGGATGTCCATGAACATGGGAAGGCCCGCGCCGGAGCCGATGAACACGGCCTCGAAGCCCTGCTCCTCCATCAGCTCGTCGATGGAGATGGTCCGGCCAATGACGGTGTCCGTGGCGATGGTGACGCCCATGGCCTTGAGGCCGTCCACTTCCTTCTGGACGATGGC
>CAJUQQ010000098.1 GCA_910588175.1 uncultured Oscillibacter sp. | reverse complement strand
GGCGTGGACCGCCTCCGGGGCGGCAGCTACGCCATCATCCCCGACCAGATTGAGGCGGGCACCTACATGGCCGCCGCCGCCGCCGCGGGCGGCCAGATTCTGGTGAAAAACATCATCCCCAAGCACATGGACTGCATCACCGCCAAGCTTCAGGAGTGCGGCGTGGAGGTGGAGGAGCACGAGGACACCCTTCTGGTCCGCCGGAACGGGCCCCTGCGCCGGGCGAATATCAAGACCCTGCCTTATCCCGGCTTCCCCACGGACATGCAGCCCCAGATTACCACGGTCCTCTCTCTCGCCCAGGGCATCTCCCTGGTGACGGAGAGCGTGTGGAGCAGCCGCTACCGCTATGTGGACGAGCTCCGCCGCATGGGGGCCAGCATTCAGGTGGACGACAAGACCGCCGTGGTGGAGGGCGTGGACCATTTGGCCGGCGCGCCCATTCAGGCGTCGGACCTGCGGGCGGGGGCCGCCCTGGTCATCGCCGCCCTGGCCGCCAGGGGGCAGAGCGAGATTTCCTGCGTCCATTACATTGAGCGGGGCTATGAGAACCTGGTGGAAAAGCTCCGGGGCCTGGGGGCGAACATCCGGGCCGTGGAGGAATCCGAGGAGCGGCAGCGGCTAAACCTGGGCTGACATTGGAAATTTGCCGGGAGATGGAGGGGGAAGGCCTTCCGTCTCCCGGTTTTTGCGGAGGAGGGCTTATGCGGATCATAGAACTGGAATCCAGAACGCAGGAGAAGCTGGACCGCCTGCTGGAAATCTGGGAGCGCTCCGTAAGGGCCACCCACTCTTTTTTGTCCGGCGGCGAGGTGGAGGCCATCAAGGCCTATGTTCCCCAGGCCATGGGGGAGGTTCCCCATCTGGTGGTCGCGGAGGACGAAGGGGGAGACCCCGCCGGCTTTTTAGGCGCCGGCGGGCGGCGGCTGGAGATGCTGTTCCTTCTGCCGGAGGCGCGGGGGAAGGGTTTGGGAAGGGCGCTGCTCCAATACGGAGTGGAGCGCTATGACCTCCGGGAGGTGACCGTGAACGAGCAGAACCTCCAGGCCAGGGGCTTTTATGAGCGCATGGGCTTCCAGGTTTACCGGCGGACGGAGACGGATGAACAGGGCGGGCCCTACCCGCTTTTGTATATGAGATTATAAGACCCTGTATTCCCAACGGTGAAGCGCCGCCTGATCGTTTTTTCCCGCCATGCCCCGCCGCTTCCCCCGGCTATCCGCCAGGATGGGCGGGGAGAAGCTCCTTGCCTAGAGTCTGTTTTAAAAACCGCCAAAACGCCGTCTTGGGGTATCTTTTTCCGCCAGGACTGCGTTGATTGGACTTGAAATCCGTCAGGATTCCCGCGTCCAATCGCCTTGCCTGGCAGAGAAATCTGCCCCAATCCGGCATTCCGCCAGTTTTAAAACAGACTCTAGCGGGAAAAAGTCTCATTCATCCGGCATTCCCCGGTTCGGAAGACAGGTTTTAAGCACGGGAGGAACGGCATGAGGGATTTGACATCTATGAAAAACATCGGGACGGAGATGGCCCGGAAGCTGGCGGCGGCGGGCATCCGCTCCCCGGAGGAGCTGGCGGAGGCCGGGGCCAAGGAGGCCTTTTTCCGCCTGAAAACCCGGTACCCCGGCGTCTGCCTGGTCCACCTCTACGCCCTGGAGGGGGCGGTCCGGGACGTGGACTTCAACGCCCTTCCCCCGGAGACGAAGGCGGATTTGAAGGAATTCAGCGACGCGCTGAAAGGAAAAGGAGGTTCCCCGCGTTGACGACGGTACATACCCTGGCCAGCGGCTCTTCCGGGAACGCGCTGGTGCTCTCCTGGGAGGGCGGACATATTCTGGTGGACGCGGGCATCTCCTGCCGCCGCGTCCGCCAGGGGCTCCAGGCCTTGGGCCTGGACCTTGGGGACCTGGACGGCATTTTTATCACCCACACCCACAGCGATCACATCTCCGGCCTCCAGACTCTTTTGAAGCGCACGGACTGTCCCGTCTGCGCCTCCGTCCAGGCGGGACGGGACCTGCTGCGGCGGATGGTGCTTCTGGAGGACCGGCTGCGGGAGACGGAGGGGAGCTTTTTTGTGAAGGACTGCGCCGTCACCGCCTTCCCCACCTCCCACGATGCCCCTGGCTCCCGGGGCTACCGGTTCGACACCCCCGACGGGGGCTTCGGCCTGCTGACGGACAGCGGCGTGGTGACGCCGGAGGCGGCGGCCGTCCTCCCCGGTGTGGCCCTGGCGGTGCTGGAGGCCAACCACGACGTGGAAACCCTGCGGAGCGGTCCCTATCCCTACTTTTTGAAAAAGCGTATTCTGGGCCCGGAGGGGCACCTCCCCAACGAGGACGCCGCCGCCTTCGCCGTCACCCTGGCGCGGGCGGGAGCCCGGGAGATCGTCCTGGCTCACCTGAGCCGGGAGAACAACACCCCCGCTATGGCCCTCCGGACGGTGGAGACGGCCCTGAACGCGGCGGGGCTCCGTCCCCGTCTCTCCGCCGCTCCCCGGGACGGGATCGGCGGGGCCTATGTGCTGGAAGGAGGGGCGGTATGCGGCGGATAACCCTCTTGTGCGTGGGGAAGCTGAAGGAGAAATTCTACGCCGAGGCGGCGGCGGAATACGCCAAGCGCCTCAGCCGCTTCTGCAAGCTGGAGATTCTGGAGCTGCCGGAGGAGCGCCTGCCGGAGGACCCCTCTCCCGCCCAGATTGACGGGGCCCTCCGGAAAGAGGCGGAGGCCATCCGCCGGAAGATTCCGCCCTCCTCCCGTCTGGTCGCCCTGTGCGTGGAGGGACGGCTCCGCTCCAGCGAGGAGCTGGCCCGGACCATGGCCGCCTGGGACGTGGGGGCGGAAAGCGGGCTGGAAAAGCGGCTGGTGTTCCTCATCGGCGGGTCCTTCGGCCTCCACGAGTCCATCAAGGCGGAGGCGTGGGACCGGCTCTCCATGTCTCCCATGACCTTCCCCCACCACCTGGCCCGGGTGATGCTGCTGGAGCAGATCTACCGGGCCTGCCAGATCAACGCCGGGACGCGGTATCATAAGTGAGCCCGCCCTGGGGGAATGGTCGGCCGGGAGAAGGGCAATTCCTGGGGAAATGACCTGACCAGGGGGGTCAGGCCCACATCGTCAGAAGAAACTCCGCCCACTCCGTCCCCGCCTGGCGGCGAGGACTGCGCTCAGCTCCGTTCCTTCCTCCTCTCCCCACCGGAACCGCTTTGCTTACGTTCCGGCGGGGGCCCCATAGGGTGTCCTGCTGGCAAAAGGACGGGCCCGGGGGAACGGGCCGCCGGGTACCCGCAAGGGGTACGCCGCCGTAAGCGGCAAAGCCGCCAACGGCAAATGCGGTGCGGCGGCCCCTACAGGGTGATCTATTGATAAAAGGGGGGTCCTGGAAACGGCAAACACCCGCCCCTTATCACCAGATGAGCGGCAGCGAAAAGAGGAGCTTGTCCATTCGGCGAAGAACACCCCCCGCCCGCACCACGCCGCGGACTGGAGACATGCGTAAAAGACAGAGGCACACCTTGCGCGTCCCCGGTCTCTCGTCCCCCCGAGGGGTCATACTTCTTTTTCTCTTTTGGACCGTGCACGGCCCGTTTTCTCTTTTTCTTCTGGAAGAAAAAGAGAAAATGGGGGGTGCAATGAACCAGCCATCGCTGGTATCCAATCCGCCCCGCCCGCAAGGGCGAGTACAATCCCCCCCTCTTGCAAAAGCAAAAATTTATGATATAATATACCATCCATATGAAATAACAGAAATCAGGTGAACACAATGACCCTCAAAAAAATCGCGGCGATCTTCGCCGGCAAAGAATCTCTGGACGGCCAGACCGTCACCGTGGGCGGCTGGGCCCGCACCATCCGGGACATGAAAAACTTCGGCTTTGTGGAGCTGAACGACGGCTCCTGCCTCAAAAACCTCCAGGTGGTCATGGAGGCCGGGACCCTGGAGAATTACAAGGACATCGCCGCCCAGAACGTGGGCGCGGCCCTGATCGTCACCGGGACCGTGGTCCTCACCCCGGAGGCCAAGCAGCCCCTAGAGCTGAAGGCCGCGCGCATCGAGGTGGAGGGCCCCTCCACCCCTGACTATCCCCTCCAGAAAAAGCGGCACACGGTGGAGTACCTGCGGACCATCCAACACCTGCGGCCCAGGACGAACCTGTTCTCCGCCGCCTTCCGGGTCCGGAGCGCCGCCGCCTTCGCCATCCACGAGTTCTTCCAGAGCCGGGGCTTTGTGTACGTCCACACCCCTCTCATTACCGCGAGCGACTGCGAGGGCGCGGGGGAGATGTTTCGGGTCACCACCCTGGACCCGGAGAACCCGCCCAGAACCGAGGACGGGCAAATTGACTTCACCCAGGACTTCTTCGGCAAGCCCGCCAACCTGACCGTCTCCGGCCAGCTGAACGCGGAGAACTTCGCCATGGCCTTCGGCGACGTGTACACCTTCGGCCCCACCTTCCGGGCGGAGAACTCCAACACCCAGCGCCACGCCGCCGAGTTCTGGATGATCGAGCCGGAGATGGCCTTCTGCGACCTGGCGGGAGACATGGACGTGGCAGAGGCCATGATCAAGTACGCCATCCGGCGGGTGTGCGAGCGCTGCCCCGATGAGATCGACTTCTTCAACTCCTTTGTGGACAAGGGTCTCAAGCAGCGGTTGGAGCATGTGGCCTCCTCCGACTTCGGGCGGGTGAGCTACACCGAGGCCGTGGAGATTCTGGAGAAGAACAACGACAAGTTTGATTACAAGGTCTACTGGGGCTGCGACCTCCAGACGGAGCACGAGCGCTATCTCACGGAGCAGGTCTTCAAGCGCCCCGTGTTCGTCACGGACTATCCCAAGGAGATCAAGGCGTTTTACATGCGCCTCAACGACGACGGGAAAACCGTGGCCGCGGCGGACTGCCTGGTTCCCGGCATCGGGGAGATCATCGGCGGAAGCCAGCGGGAGGAGCGGCTGGAGGTTCTGGAGAGCCGCATCCGGGAGCTGAACATGGACCCGGAGAGCTACTGGTGGTACTGCGATTTACGGCGCTACGGCACCTGCCGCCACGCGGGCTTCGGCCTGGGCTTCGAGCGGCTGGTGATGTACCTCACCGGCGTGAGCAACATCCGGGACGTGCTGCCTCATCCCCGCACGGTCGGCAGTGCCGACTTCTAAGCTGCGCTTGGCGATAGGAAGAAGCTCCCCCGAAAGGGGGAGTTTTTCTTGCCCTTTGGGCGGGGAGAATTCAGCCATGAAGATGGCTGGTTCTTTGCACCCCCCATTTTCTCTTTTCCTTCCA
>CAJUQQ010000097.1 GCA_910588175.1 uncultured Oscillibacter sp. | reverse complement strand
AGGTCAGGGGGGTGCGGATGTCGTGGGAGACGGAGCGGAGGAGGTTGGCCCGCATTTTCTCCCGTTCGTTCTCCGCCAGGAGGTTGGCCTGGCGCTTGGCCTGGGCTGTGAGGGTGCAGGTGATGAGGGAGACCATCAAGAGCGTGAAAAAGGTGAGGGGATAGCCGGAGAGGCTCAGATTAAAGGCCCAGTAGGGAAAGGTGAACACGAAGTTGACGCAGACCATGCCCAGCACCGTGGCGATGAGGCCGAAGAGATAGCCGGTGGTAAGCCGGGAGATCAGCAGTACCGCCAGTACAAAGACCGGAGGGGCAAAGCCCTCGATAACTCCCGCGTTCTGGAGGAAGAAGCACAGCGCCACAGCGCAGGAGAAAATCGCCGCGGTAAGAGCCAGGTCCCGCCAGGAGAAGGGAAACAGAGGGGAGACCCAGGGTTTGCGAAAGGCCATAGCGGAAGCTCCTTTCCGGTGGAATCGTGAGATCATGTCCACCATTATAACAGGACTTCCGGCAAAATTCAATCGTCAGAC
This sequence comes from uncultured Oscillibacter sp., assembly GCA_910588175.1. GTDB lineage: Bacteria > Bacillota > Clostridia > Oscillospirales > Oscillospiraceae > Oscillibacter. The sequence continues at coordinate 4,849 of CAJUQQ010000097.1, read as the reverse complement.
TTCCGTCCGGCCAGAAGGCCCCGGAGCCACCGGGCGTCCTCCGCTCCCAGCCCCCGGAACAGCGTTCCCAGAGACCCGAGCTCCACCGACCGCCCCAGGCGGCGGAAGCTGAGGGCAAAGTTTACCAGATGGGAGGCGGCAAAGCTGAAATAGTATCCACCCATGCCGAACCGGGGCAGCAGCAGCCAGAGAAGGGCCACGTCCAGCAGGTTCGTCATCAGGTTGTACCGGGCGTTGGCGCTCTGCTGGCCCAGACCCTTGCACATGGCGTCCACCACCACGTCCAGATAGAGAATGGGGACCAGGGGCGCGTAAAGACGGAGACAGGCTCCGGCGGTCTCGCTGTGATAGAGCAGCTCTCCCAAGGGGCGGGCGGCGGCGAAAATAGCTCCCCCGGCGCAGACGCCGAAGAGCCAGGAGACCCGCAGTCCTTGCCGGGCCAGATACCGGACCCGGACCTGCCCTGGGCGGCGGGCACAGCGGGAGAACTCCGCTACCAGAAGGTCCGCCAGGGAGGCCAGGATGGCGGCGGGAAACATCAGCACAGGGAATACCATGCCGTGAAGGACGCCATAGTCCGCCATGGCGTTCACCGTCCCGGCGTAAAGGGCCAGACGGCGGGGAATGATGAGGTTTTCAATTGTATTCAGCCCGGCCCGGAGGTCGTCCGCCAGGCCCACGGGCAGGGCGATGTGGAGGATTCGCCGCCAGGGCGGGCGGTCCTCCCGCCCCAGGGGAGCGCCCTCCCGCCGGAGGAGCCACAGCACCCACAGCGACAGCACCGACGCGGCGGAGGCCCCCAGGGACACGGACAGACAGCAGCGCCCCGGGTCTCCGCCCGCCCAGCGGGAGAGGAGGGCAAAGGTTGCCGCCATGGCGCAGAACTGCTCCAGAAATTCCACCGCCACCAGGGTCCGCAGACGGCCGGCGGCGGTGTAGAGGCCGGTCATCACGCCCCCCAGGCAGGCGGCGGGGAGGAAGAGGGCAAAGGCCCGGAGAGCGTCCTCTCCGGCGGCGTCTCCAATCCAGCCGGCGGCAATCCGGGGGGTGAGGGCCCAGAGTCCCGCCGCCGTGGGCAGGGAAAACAGCAGACAGTACCAAACGCAGCCGGACAAGGCCGGGCGGACGCTCCTCCTCCGCCCCAGAGCCTCGGCGGAGAGGTAGAGAGCACAGGTCCGGGCCCCGGCGGAGCCAACTGTAAAGGCAAGCATCTTTACAGATAAAATGAGCTGAAGCAGGCCCACTCCGGCGGCGCCGACCCGGCCGGAGAGGTAGACCTGAAAGCTCATGCCCGCCATCCGGAGGGCCAGATTCGCCCCGGTGAGCAGGAGCGCGCCGTAGAACATAGAGCTTCCTTTTTTCAAAAAAACACCCCCATCCTACACTATATGGACCACGGAAGGCGGGTAGGACAGAAAGGGAGAACACCCGTATTGAACCGGCGGCGGGGCTGTGGTACAATAGGCGGCGAAAAGGAGAGGATATGAATGAAGATTGCCGTCATTGCCGGCACGCCGGTGGACACGCGGATGGGTGTAACCCTTCTGAACCAACATGGTGTAAAGGGGCTTAGCTTCCCAGTCTCCAGGACCCCGGAGGAGCAGACCGCGTTCCAGGTTGGCGCTCAGTCCGCCCGGGAAGAGGCGGTGGGAGCCCTTCTGGACCGGATCAAAGAGGCGGGAATGGATCGGGTGCTTCTCTACTGCAACTCCCTCAGCGCCACCATCGACGCCCGCGCCCTGGGGGTGGCCCGGGGCCTGCGAATCTGGACCCCTATGGATGTTTATGGCGAGACGGCCCGCCGGTACCGCCGTCTGGGCGTTCTGGCCGCCAACAGCCAGGGAGCCGCCGGAGTGGAGCGGGCCATGGTGAACGCTTCCCCCGAAACGCGGGTGTTCGGCGCGTCGAACCTGGAGCTGGTGCTGGGAGTGGAAGCGGGGAGGCCGCCGGAAGACCTTGTGCGTGACTGCGGCCTGGAGCATCTGCTCCGCTTTTTCGAGGGGAACGGAGCGGAGGCGGTGGTGCTGGGCTGCACCCATTTTCCCTATGTAAAGGAGGCCCTGCAAAAGCGGACGGCCCTGCCCGTCCTGGACCCGGGGGAGCGGCTGGCGGAGCTGGTCCTGGAGGACGGGGGCCAGCGGCCCGCCGTGTAAGATGCTGGAGCCACAGCCGTTGGACATTGTCCGGACGGTCTTTTTCCGCCATCCCGCGCCGCGGGAAAGCTGCTTGTCTGACGGGAAAAATCCGCCTCTATCCGGTATTTTCCGGTTATGAATACAGGTTTTTAAGCGATTTAAACGATTACCGGCGGTTCCGGCCCGGGGACGCCGGAGCTTCGCAAGAAAATACAAATTTTCCAGAAAAATAGCCGTTCACAGACTGGACATTTTTCCAAGAAGGGTGTACAATATCATGCAGTATGTGATAGTCTGTCCAGGCACGTCAGCCCGTCCCGACAGTGGACGGTCTCTCCGTCCGCGCCCGGGCCGCTGTCAGCACTAAAAAATGAGGTGAAATAATGGCACAAGCGTTCTTTGGCGGCGTTCATCCCCATGATATGAAAGCCGCGACCAATGAAAAGGCCATTGAGCAGCTGCCTGCCCCGGCTCAAGTGGTCATTCCCATGTCCCAGCATTTCGGCGCGCCATGCACCCCCCTGGTGAAGGCCGGCGACCATGTGAAGGTTGGCCAGAAGATCGGCGAGTTCCGCGGTCTCGGCGCTCCCATCCACGCCAGCGTCTCCGGCACCGTCAAGGCGGTGGAGCCCCGGCCCTATTCCATGGGCGGAAACATGATGTCCGTGGTCATTGACAACGACGGACAGGACGAGGTCAGCGAAGAGGTTCAGGCCCCCGCCAACCCGGACACCCTCAGCGTGGATGAAATGGTGGAAATCGTGAAAAACGCCGGCATCGTCGGCATGGGCGGCGCGACCTTCCCCACCCACGTCAAGATTTCCGGCGGAATCGGAAAAGTAGACACCGTCATCATCAACGGCGCGGAGTGCGAGCCTTACATCACCGGCGACCACCGGGCCATGCTGGAGCGCTCCGAGGAGATCATCGGCGGGGCGACCTACCTGGCCAAGATGTTCGGCGTGGAAAAGGTGGTCATCGGCGTCGAGGTCAACAAACAAAACGGCATCGACCAGCTGAATAAGACCATCGCCGAAAAGCACGCTCCCGTGGTGGTGGAGGGCCTCCGCTGCCGCTACCCCCAGGGCGGTGAGAAGCAGCTCTGCCAGGCCGTCACCGGCAAGCAGGTCCCTCCCGGCGGACTGCCCAGCAACATCGGCTGCGCGGTCTTCAATATCAATACCACCTGCGCCATCTACAAAGCCATCACGACGGGCATGCCCGTGGTGAAAAAAGTGGTAACGGTTTCCGGCTCCGGCGTGGTGGAGCCCAAGAACGTGGAGTGTCCCATCGGCACCCCTGTGTCCCTTCTGTTCGACTTCTGCGGCGGGCTGAAGGACGGCACCTATAAGCTGATTGCCGGCGGCCCCATGATGGGCATGGCCCAGTACACCGCCGATATCCCCGTGGCCAAGGGCACGGGCTGCATGCTGGCCTTCTGCGAGAAGGAGGAGCAGACCGTGGAGCATCCCCAGTGCATCCGCTGCGGCAAGTGCGTGGGCGTGTGCCCCATGCACCTGGAGCCTCTGTTCCTGTACCAGTATGCCTCCAAGGGTCTGGTGGACGAGCTGAACGATGCCCACATTATGGACTGCATGGAGTGCGGCGCCTGCGCCTATACCTGTCCCGCCCGGCTGCACCTGACCCATATGTTCAAGACCGGCAAGCAGCTGGTGAAGGACGCCGCGGCCAAGGCCAAGGCCGCCGCCGAGGCCAAAAAAGCCGCCGAAGAGGCGAAAAAGGAGGTTGTCAACAAATGACGGACTACAAGAATCTCAAGCTGATCGCCACCTCCTCGCCCCATATCCGCGGAAGCGAGACCACCCAGGGCATCATGAAGGACGTTATCATCGCCATGCTGCCCGCCCTGGCTTACGCCTGCTTCAACTTCGGCCTCCGGGCCCTGACCCTCACCGCCGTGTCCGTGGCGGGGTGCGTCTTCTTCGAGTGGCTGTACCGCCAGCTGATGAAGAAGCCCCAGTCCTTCCAGGACCTCTCCGCCGTCGTCACCGGCATGCTGCTGGCCTTCGTCAGCCCCGTGCAGATTCCCTACTGGATGATCCTCATCGGCGACGCCTTCGCCATCATCATTGTCAAGCAGCTCTTCGGCGGCATTGGCAAAAACTTCGTGAACCCCGCCCTGGCGGGCCGGGCCGTGCTGCTGGCCAGCTACGCCGGGTCCATGACCACCTGGGCGGACCCCGCCGGAGGCAAGGCGGCCCTCTTCGGCTCCAACGTGGATCTTGTTACCGCCGCCACGCCTCTCTCTTATATGAAGGGCACCGACCCCGCCGCCCTGGCGGAGAGCTTTGCCAACCTCACCAGTACATACGGCGTAAGAGAGATGTTCCTGGGCCAGACCGGCGGTTCCCTGGGCGAGGTCTCCGCGCTGATGCTGATCATCGGCGGCGTATACCTCATCTGGCGGAAGGTCATCAACTGGCAGACCCCCGTGGCCTACATCGGCACCGTGGCTGTTCTCACCTTCCTGTTCCCCAAGGCCGGAAGCAGCCTGGACTGGATGATGTACAGCATCTTTGGCGGCGGCCTCATGCTGGGCGCGTTTTTCATGGCCACCGACTACGCCACCTCTCCCGTCACCAAAAAGGGCCAGCTGATCTTCGGCGTGGGCTGCGGCCTCTTCACCGTGCTGATCCGTTACTTCGGGTCCTATAACGAGGGCGTGTGCTACTCCATCATGGTCATGAACCTGT
>CAJUQQ010000096.1 GCA_910588175.1 uncultured Oscillibacter sp. | reverse complement strand
GTCTTGCCTGGTTTCGCCACGCTGGTTATTGTTTATTTTGAGAGTTGCTCTAAGAACCTTGGGCACACGGGGAATGGTCCGTCCCCCGGCCCCTAAAAAATGAAAAGGAGACATCACTATGAAATGCAAACAGGCTTTTATGCACGGTCCCTTTGACCTCCGCATTGAGGAAGTGGAGCTCCCCGCCCTGCGCCGGGATCAGGTCCTCATCAAGCTGATCGCCTGCGGTATCTGCCAGTCCGACGTGGAGTGCTTCGAGGGCAAGTCCGCCGAGGGCCGCTATGACCTGGGCCCCTACACACCCGGCCATGAGTGGGTGGGCCGCGTCACCGAGATCGGCGAGGACGTGACCTCCATCAAGGTGGGCGACAAGGTCGTGGGCGACTGTGTCCTGCCCTGCCACCAGTGCGCCAACTGCAAGGACGGAAAGATGTCCTCCGCCTGCCTGAACATGCGGGAAGTGGGCTTCCGGCCCGACTCTCCGGGAGGCTTCGGCGAGTACATGATTCTGGAGGAAGCCTATACCCACGTCATCCCCGAGGACTGGAACGACGAAATGGGCATCTTCGTTGAGAACTTCAACGTGGGCTATTGGGGAGTCTGGGGCAACAAGTGCGACCCCGACGCCTCCGACGACTGCGTGATTATCGGCGGCGGCCCCATCGGCTGCTCGGCCTCCATGGTCTGCGCCACCTCCGGCGCCACGGTCATCGTAGTGGACCCCGTGGCCGCCCGGCGGGAGAACGCCATGAAATACGGCGCCACCTATACCGTGGATCCCACCGCCGGGGACGTGGAGGAGCAGATCAAGAAGCTGACCAACGGACGGGGCGCCTCCGTGGTCATCGAGTGCTCCGGCAACGATATCGGCATTGCCTCCCTGTTTGACATCGCCGGGCACAGCGCCCGCGTGGGCGTGGTGGGCCACTCCATTGGCCGGAAGGTCCCCGTGGAGATCGGCAAGACCATCTGGAAGACCCTGCACATCGCGGGTTCTGGCGGTACTACCAACTGGTTCCCCCGCACCATCCGCTTCATGAGCAAGATCAAGGATACCTATGACTTCAAGGCCCTGGTCTCTCACTACTACAAGTTCGATGATCTGGCCGAGGCCATGAAGATGGCCCAGAACAAGGAGCTGTCCCGCAAGGTCATGCTGACCTTCCCGGAGTAAGTTACTTTTCTTGAAAGAAAAGTAGCCAAAAGAACTTTATCTCGTTACCAAGACCGGCGATTATCTTGGCTGGTCACTCGACAACGCGGATGGTTTTTATTGAGAGCTTAGATTAGCTCTCACCTGATTTGCCCTACTCTATTTTCTTTTCTCCCGGAGCGGGGGCCTCCCTGGGAGGCCCTCGTTCCACTTTTATTTCAGAGATTGGAGAGTCTATATGAAGCAATGGAAATTCGCCGTTTCCTCCGCCGACGAGGCTCCGGCCACTGCACCGATCCTGCTCCAAGGAACGGTGGAGGAAAATCTGCAAACAGCGTCAAACCTGGGGTGCGACGCCATTGAGGTCCACACCCGCGAAGACGTGGAGCTGGACTATGAAGCCATTCGGGCCGCTTACCAGCGCACCGGGGCACGGGTATCCATGGTCATCACCGGGCGGCTGAACACGGAGGGCATGTGCAGTCTGGTGGCCGACGAGCCCTATATCGTCTCCGCCACCATGGACGGAATGCGGCAGTACATCGACATGGCCCAGAAGCTGGAGGCGGATATCGTCATCGGCTGGGTCAAGGGCAACGTTCCCAAGGGCGGGAAGCGGGAGAAGTACCTGGACCGCCTGGCCAAGAACCTGCGGGTCCTGGCCTCCTACGGCGCGGAACGGAACGTCAAGCTGAACCTGGAGGTCATCAACCGCTATGAGGTGAACATCTTCACCACGGCGAGGGAAACCATGGACTTCCTGGAGAAGTATCAGCTGGACAACTGCTATGTCCACCTGGACACCTTCCACATGGGCATCGACGAGTGCGATCCGGTAGAAGCCATTCGCCTGTGCCGCGGGAAGCTGGGCTACTTCCATCTGGCGGACAACTCCCGACGCTATCCCGGCAGCGGGCAGTTTGATTTCAGCTGTATTTTAAACGCCCTGGAGGAAATCGGCTACGACGGCTATCTGTCTGTGGAGTGCCTTCCCTGGCCCACCGGCGAGGAGGCGGCGCAAAGAGCCCTCATGTTTCTCAAGGACCTGTCCATGTAACCTCGTATAATAAGATTTGCAGACGATTTAGAGTGGGTCTGCTTAGTTCACTTCATTGGTCAACAGGCTTAGAGATGCCTGTGGTACAATAGCTGTAGGACAGCAGGGTCAGGTTCCACGTAACCTTGTTGAGCCGTAAGGCTGCTTCATCCGGAGTCCGTTCCCCTGAACCGGAAGTTAGCTGCAAACTCATTAGCTGTTTGCCGGAAGCGGAGCCGCCCTTTTAGCAGTGAGGACTATCGCATCGGCCCGCCCCGGAATGATTCTGATACGCGAGGTTGCGGATGCTCCGGATATCATGGGTATCTCAAAGCCCGCTGGCCTGAAATCTCCACGCGGGGAGGTGAAAATGTGAACCCACTATTCGTAGGCATTGACGTGAGCAGCAAAAACAATGTGACCTACCTAATGAAGCCGGACGGCACTAAACACAGCAGTTTTTCCGTGCAAAACAACCTGGGCGGTGCTAAACTGATGTCAGAGAAGATCGTGTCGGCGTTGGAGGCCATGCAGCTCAGCGGTGTGGTGATTGGCCTGGAAGCCACGTCCATCTATGGAGACGGGCTGGTCTGCGCCCTCCGGGAAGATGGACGGCTGGGGCGGTACCAGCGGAAGATCCATGTGCTCAATCCCAAGCAGGTCAAGAAGTTCAAGGACTCCTATCCGGATCTGCCCAAGAACGACTGGGTGGACGCCTTTGTGATCGCCGACCATCTCCGCTTCGGCAGGATCGGCAAGGAGGTCTACATGGACGATCACCGCTACAAATCCCTGCAAACCCTCACCAGGGCAAGATTTGACGTTGTGCAGAATCTGACGCGGGAGAAGCAGCACTTCGCCAATTACTTGTTCCTCAAGTGCTCCGGCATAGCCCAAGACAAGGACATTGCCAACTCCAGCGCCACCACCATCGCCCTCATGGAGCGGTTTGAAACGGTGGATGAGCTGGCCTACGCCGATCTGGATGAATTGACCAGGTTCATTGATGAAACCGGGCGCAACTTCGCAGATCCGGCGGCGAAGGCAAAGGCCATTCAAGCCGCCGCCAGAAATTCCTATCGCTTGCCTGTTACTGTAAATAATTCCGTAAATCAAGCGATGGCCGTTTCTATTGCCACAATGCGGGCGCTGGAAAAGCAGATCAAAGTGTTGGACAAGGCCATTGAGCAGCAGTTCCAGATCATTCCCAACACCTTGACTTCCATCCCCGGCACCGGCAAGGTCTACTCCGCCGGTATCATCGCCGAGATCGGCGATGTCCACCGCTTCAATTCCCAGGCTTCTGTCGCCAAATACGCCGGTCTTGTCTGGACGCAGCACCAGTCCGGCGACTTCGAGGCTCAGCACACCAAGCTCATCAAATCCGGCAACCGCTATCTCCGCTACTATCTGCTGGAAGCCGCCAACTCTGTGAGAAGATGCGACTCCGAGTTCCGGCGCTACTATGACCTCAAGTTCAAAGAGGTCAATCAGTTCCAGCATAAACGCGCACTCGCTTTAACTGCCAGAAAACTGGTCCGGTTGGTCTATCGGCTGCTGATGGACAACCGCCTGTATATCCCGCCGGAGAGCTGAGCTGACGCTCACCACTCTGACAAACAGGCCCTGTTTCAAAAATTTGCAGGAACAGGGCTTGGGGTGGTGTTGCCTTCTTATTGCCCCAATGGCCCCTTTTTCCCGATTCTTTTCAAATTTTTCTTACATCACCTACTTGACTTCATACCATTAGACTCCGATGGACGCGAAAATTTGGCCGCTTGTGCTGGCCCTGATTCTTGGAATCGCGGGTATATTCCTCATCATGACCGTCATGGGAAACAGCGGTATTCTGCCTTCTCCGCTCCCGCTGATGTCCAATTAACCGGAGGCGCTTATGGAAAAAATCGTTTTCTATTTCGCCTGCGTCTGCATCGCTTTTGTTGTGAAAGGTCTGGCGGGCTTTGGCGATCCGCTGATCTCCACGCCGCTGCTGTCCCTAGTCCTGCCCAACAGCGTCATTACGCCGGGCCTTGCTCCGGTGTCCCTGATTCTGAACGCTAATGTGGTCTGGAAAAACCGGGACCACTTCTCCGCCAAGGTCGTCCTGCCCATTGCCGCCTTTGTGCTGCTGGGCATCATCCCCGGCACGCTGCTGCTGAAATTCGGCTCTCCCCAAGGATTGAAGTTGGTTTTGGGCTTGCTGATTATCGGCCTTGGCTTGGAGATGCTGACCCGGAAGCCCGGCGCGAACGCAAAGCCCAACGTATATATTCGAGCGGCGGCCTCCTTTTTTTCCGGCCTGACGGCGGGCCTGTTCGGCATCAACCTGTTGTTTCTCGCCTATATGGAACGGGTGGCCGTCGAGCGGAAGGAGTTCCGGGCCAACGCCTGCTTCATTTTCCTGCTGGATAACGTATTCCGCATGATTCTGCTGCTGGCGGAGGGCATGTATGGGCAGGAAAGCATCCTGCTTTCCATCGTGGCGCTTCCAGCTGCGGCGGCTGGAATGGCGCTGGGAGCGCTGCTGGACAAACGGATCAGCGATGGATTTTCACGCCGGATTATCATTTATGTCTTTATTTTGGGAGGCGTCAGTACAACGATTTACGCATTGCTGCAATTGCTTTAAACCACAGATTTGGAAAGGAAGAAAACCTGATGAATGAAAAAGATATCAAGGTTCTTGCGGCTGAAATCCGGCTGGAGACGCTGAAGGTGATCCACAGCCGGGGCTTCGGCCACGTAGGCGGGTCCATGGACTTGGCGGACCTGATGGCGGTGCTGTACGGCGAAGTCATGAAGTTCGACCCGAAGAATCCCCGCTGGGAGGACCGGGACTGGCTGGTTTTGAGCAAGGGCCACGCGGGACCTGTGGCCTACGCCACCTTCGGCCTGATGGGCTTCTATCCCATGGAAGACGCGTACACCCTGAATCAGCCGGGGACCAAGTTCCCCAGCCACACGGACCGCAAGCTCACCCCCGGCGTGGACCTCACCACCGGCTCCCTGGGCCAGGGCGTCTCCACCGCCACCGGCGCGGCCCTGGGCAATAAGATCGACGGACGGGACAGCACGGTCTTCTGCGTCATCGGCGACGGCGAGGCGGACGAGGGCCAGGTCTGGGAGGGCTTCCACTTCGCCTATGCCCACAAGCTGGACAACATCATCTACTTCATCGACAACAACGGCTACCAGCTGGACGGCTCTACGGACGATATCCTGGCCCACGGAGACATCGCGAAAAAGGTGGAGGGCTTCGGCCTCCACACCCAGGAGATCGACGGCCACGATGTGACGGCCATCTACGAGGCCATTCAAAAGGCGAAAGAGACCAAGGGCGTGCCCTCCTGCATCG
>CAJUQQ010000095.1 GCA_910588175.1 uncultured Oscillibacter sp. | reverse complement strand
CGGCGCATAGGATGGACCAACAAGAGGCAGGGAGTGAGGATGTTTTGAAGGGAAACATGGAGGAGCGGGCGGAGCGCCTGGCTCTTTACATCATAGAGAACCGGTCTACGGTCCGGGCCGCCGCTCAGAGGTTCGGTATCAGCAAGAGCACGGTACATAAGGACATCTCCGAACGGCTGCCGCTATTCAACCGTCCGCTGTACATGCAGGTAAAGGCCGTGCTGGATGTCAACAAGGCCCAGCGGCACATTCGGGGCGGCATCGCCACCCGTAAAAAATACCGCGGCGACTGACGCCGCGCCAGGAGGGACCTTCTATGCCAAACCGTCAACACGGCAGGACCAGCCGCTCCGCCGGCCGGAGCCCGGCGGGGGACCGGAGCCCGGCGGGCAGCCGGACGGCCCGGACTGTCCCCGTCTCCCGCGCTCCGGGCACGCCGTCCTACACAGAGCCGGAGATGCGCCGCTGGCCCCACCCGCTGGAGGACCCGGCTCCCTCCCCCGCGCCGGAGCCGGCGATGCACTACATCCGCTGTGCCCTGTCCTACCAGAATCAGCTTCTAGCGGACATCAAGTCGCTGCTGGAACAACTGGCTGCAAACCGGAGCAGCGGGGTTTCCCCGGAAGCGGACTCCGCAAATCCAGAGGAAAATTTGTCTAAGATGTAAACTTTCTGAAAATATTTTAAATCCCTTGGTAGAAATGACAAAATCAGCGGCGTTCCGGCAGAAAAAATAGCGGCTTAGCCGCTGTTTTTTCTCTTGTCTTTTCCAGGTGTCCGTCTTATAATAAAGCAAACGCCCTCTGGGCGGGCCCCGTTCACGGACAGGCCGCCCGGAAGAAAGGCTTTACTCTGACGATCTGACGCCGCCTGGGCGGCGCACGGGAGGTTCCCATGGCTTCAAGACTTCGCCGCCGGAAACGCAGCCCTTGGGCGGTCACGCTGTTGCTGCTGTTCATCCTCATCGGCCTGTGCTGCGCCGTAATCCGGGTCTATTTCCGGGCTCCGGAGCAGAAATCCGGCGACGCCGTTTTGATTCAGCGGGTGAACTCTCCCGTGACCGATCAGGACCTCAGCGAGGAGGAGACGGAGGCTCTCCGCTCCCACTACGAGCGCAAGCCTGAGTTCTGGACCATCTTGGTCTCCGGAGCCGACGACGGCAACGGCGGCAGCGACACCAACATCCTGGTGGCCCTGGACGCGGCGAACGGCCGCGTATTCGGCGCCAGCATCGCCCGGGATACCAAGGCCCAGGTCAAGGGCGAAAACTGCAAGATCAACTTCGCCTACAACTCCGGCGGCATGGAGCTGATGGCCCAGACAGTTTCCGATCAGCTGGGCATCCCGGTGGACTACACGGTGCTGGTGGACTTGAAGGCTTTCCAAGCTCTGGTGGACACCATCGGCGGCGTAGACTTCTACATCCCCGTCGACATGGACTACGAGGATCCCTACCAAAACCTCTCCATCCATTTCTCCAAGGGCATGCGGCACCTGAACGGTTCGGAAGCATTGAAGGTGGTCCGCTTCCGCGAGGGCTACGCCTCTCAGGATATCGGCCGGATGCACACCCAGCAGGAATTCCTCAAGGCTGTCGCCAAGCAGCTGATGACCCCCGCCAACCTGAACAAGCTGGGAGACCTCTGCAAAATCTTTGTGGAATACGTGGAGACCGATCTGAACGCGGGCAACCTGGTCTGGATGGGCGGCCAGGTCGCCGCCATGGGCATGGAGAACATCGAGTTTGCCACGCTGCCGGGGGAGTGGAAGTCCCCCTACATCTACCTGAATCAGGAGGAGGTCCTGGCCATGGTGAACGAACACCTGAACCCCTACACCGAGGACCGCACCGCGGAGGATCTGAACATCCTGACCTGACCGCCTGTTTGAAAGGACCGCTATGAAAAAACAGTTCCCCGCCCTGCTGCTGGCGCTGAGTCTGCTGCTGTCCATTCCCGCCCAGGCCGCCCAGACGGCGGCCTTTGCCCGCAGCCGGAGCTATGACGGCTCCTTCTCCGACCTGACCCCGGACTCCCCCTTCTACGACAACGTCGCCGCCCTGTACGAATACGGCCTCGCCAGCGGAAAGGAGGACGGCTCCTTCGGCCTGGAGGACACCCTGACCGTGGGACAGGCCGTCATCTTCGCCGGGCGCGTCCGCAGTCTCTACCGGACCGGAGAGGCCGAGGCCGCCGCCGCTTACCGCCGGGAGAACGCTCCGGCGGCTCTCGCTTATCTGCGCTACCTCCAGGCGGAGGGAGTGCTGGAGCCGGAATTTGCGGAGGAGCCCGCGTCGCTGTACCAGCCCGCCTCCCGGGCTCAGGTTGCCCACATTCTGGCGGGCGTCCTGCCGGAGGAGGCCCTGCCTCCCGTCCATGACGAGCTGGTCGCCGCCGCTTACGCCACCCGCCGCTTCATCCCCGACGTAAACGAGACCACTCCTTACCGTCAGGACATTCTGGACCTCTACCGCAAGGGCGTCTCCGTGGGAAGCGGCGCTTCCGGGGCTTTCCGCCCCGGAGAGCCCATCACCCGGGGCGCCGCCGCCGCCATGATTACCCGCCTGGCGGACCCGGAGCTGCGGGTCCGGCCCCAGTGGGACCTGGCGGACCTTCCCAGCGCCGCCGGAACCACCCTGGCGGATCTGGTGGAGCCGGGGAGCTATCACATCAGCCCCGCCAATCAGGAGGAGCTGGAGAGCTCCCTCCGCCACATGCTGTCCCAGGGAAACGAGCAGATCGTCTTCTATTACCCCCTCCTTTCCGAGGCGGAGGCCCGCCGGCTGATGAACCAAGCCCTGACCGTGATAAAAGCCCACTGTGAGCAGGGCTACAACGAAGTGCGCTGTACCCGGGGGGCGGGGCTTCTGACGCTGAGCTTCAGCGCCGCCGGAGCGGGAAACCGCACGCAGGAGTATCGGACCGCCGCCATGGAGGCCGCCATAGCCGTCCACGACCGGCTGTGGGCGGAGGGGGCCCTCCGCTCCGACATGATGGAGCTGGATAAGGCCCGGGTCTACTACGACTGGATCTGCGCCAACTGCGCCTATGATTACCAGGCCGGGGACGACTCCCTCAGTCATATTCCCTACAGCCTGTTCGCCAACCGGACCGCCGTCTGCGACGGATACACCGGGGCCTACAACCTGCTTTTGAAGCTGGAGGGAATCGACTGCTCCACCGTGATTCAGGGGGATCACATCTGGACCATGGCCACGCTGGACGGCACGGAGTACCACATCGACACCACCTGGGGCGACAGCGGCAATACGGTCAGCTATGACTACTTTGCCATGACCCCCCAGTATTCCCGGACGGTCCACGCCCAGCAGAGCGCCTGACGGCCCCACACCGTTTTTCTAAGAATCATCACCCGGACACTGTGTCCGGGTGATTTTTTTCTCTGTACGCCGCCGGATTGTAGTATAATCATAACAATTGGGCCGGCCGTTAACGGCCTATAGAAAGGAGATTTTCTCATTATTTCAAGGAATACATACGGCTACATCCGGGTCAGCACCCGGGAGCAGAACGAAGACCGGCAGCTGATCGCCCTGCGGGAGCTGTCCATTCCGGAGCGGAACATCTTCATGGACAAGCAGTCCGGCAAGGATTTCAACCGCCCTCAATACCAGCGGATGGTCAAAAAATTAAAGCCGGACGACCTCCTCTGCGTCAAGAGCATCGACCGGCTGGGGCGGAACTATGAGGAAATCCAAAAGCAGTGGCGCTTTCTCACCAAGGAGAAAAAAATCGACATTGTCGTGCTGGATATGCCGCTGCTGGACACCCGGCGGGGCAAGGACCTGGTGGGAACCTTTCTCAGCGACATTGTCCTCCAGGTGCTCTCCTTTGTGGCGGAGAATGAGCGGGCCACCATCCGCCAGCGCCAGGCGGAGGGCATCGCGGCGGCCAAGGCCCGGGGCGTTCGCTTCGGCCGGCCGCCCCAACCGCTGCCGGAGAGCTTCCACGGCGTCTACCGGCAGTGGAAGGCCGGGAACGTCACCGGCACCGCAGCGGCCAAGGAGTGCGGCATGCCGCTGTCCAGCTTCCGCTACCGGGCGGGAATCTATGAGCGGAGCAACCCGCCGGAGGCGCGTCAGGGAGCGCCCTCTCCCCGAGGCAGGGGCAGGCAAACCACCAGCTGAAACCGCCCGCCGCCCGCCCGGGTCTCCAGGGACCCGCCCAGGCGCTCCGCGATTTCCCGCATCCCCGCCAGGCCGAAGCCGTGGGAGGCCTTGTCCGCCTTGGTGGTGGCAAGGCCCGGGGAGAGGTCCCCGGCGTAGGCGTTTTCCACCCGGAGCATGAAAAGCCCCTTTTCCGCCCGGCAGCGGAGGGTGACGGTTTTGTCCTCCGCCCCCTCCGCCGCCTCCATGGCGTTGTCCGCGGCGTTTCCCAGCAGGGCGCAGAGGTCCACCTCCGCTAGGGGCAGAACCTTGGGCAGGGACACGGCGAAGTCCGCCGTGAGGCCCGAGCGGCCCATGGCCTCCGCCTTGGCGGAGAGGACGGCGTTGGCCACGTCGTTTTCGCACAGCCTCCGCCCGCCCCGGAGGGCGGAGGAATCCGCCAGCTGGTCGATGTATTGCAGGGCTTTGCCGTCTTCCCCCAGCTCCACCAGGCCCCGGAGGGCCGTCAGGTGGTTCCGGAGGTCGTGGCGCAGAGTGCGGAGCTGGCTCTCCTCCCGCCGGAGACCCTGGTAGTAGCTCTCCCGGAGGGAGGCCAGCTTGTCCGCCTCCTCCAGCCGCTCGTGAGTCTCCAGCACCAGGATGGCGTACAGCAGAGCCAGGGCGGTCAGGAACACGAAGGGCAGCACCGCCACGCCCAGGTTCATAACCAGGCCGTGCAGGAGAAAGCTGTCGTAAATATAGTCCGACTGGAGGATGGGCAGCAGCACCACCGCCAGCAGGGAGCTGAAGGGCATGGCGGCAAGCAGAAGCACCAGTCCCCAGAACCGGGGAGAAAGCTGGGGCGGCCGCTCCGGCAGGCGCTTTCGGGCCAGCAGATACAAAAGCCCCCAGATGGCGGGGCGGATGAATTTGTTGCTGTAGTAAAATAGTTCGTCCAGCTTGAAGTGGGCCATGGCGGGGGCGTAGTAGGTGTTCAGCGCGGCGTTGACGGGCATGATGAGGCAGAAAAAGATGACCGTCACCGCCAGCCGCCCCACCCGGTCCCCCTTGGAGGACAGCAGGAGCACAGGGACGAAGGCCAGCAGGGTGAACAGCAGATTGGTGTCCCCCAGCCAGATCACCATGTCGGAAACGCTGCCCAGGAACAAAATCAGCGTGATTCGCCATCCCCGCCGGGGCTTCACCGGCAGGAAGGCCAGCACCAGCCGGGAGAGGAAGAAGCCGCAGGCAAGCACCGGAATGAACCAAAACCAATTTTGCAGGCAGAGCAGCAGGTATTCCGCCAAACGGACCCAAAAAGTCAAAGCCATGGTCTAGCCCTCCAGGGACGACCGGGCCAGAGCGGCCAGGGCGGCGGAGCGGCAGGCCCGGCTGACGGGAATCGCCGCATCTCCCACGAAGACCTGGGTCCCCTCCATCCGGTCCACGGCCCCGGCCCGGATCAGATAGCGCTGGTGAACCCGGACGAAGCCGTCCCCCACGTCCCGCTCCACGTCGTCCAGCTTGCCGTAAAAGGTATAGGTCCGGGCGG
>CAJUQQ010000094.1 GCA_910588175.1 uncultured Oscillibacter sp. | reverse complement strand
CGTCCCGGAGACGGACATCTCCCGCTTATCCCAACTGTCCAGAACCAGGTGGTTGACGCACAGGTCGTACTGGGAGCGGCGGAACGTGCCCTCCTCCGGCTCGGACACCCCGGCCTGGGCCATGTAGGCCGCTGCCGCGCCGTAGAAGGTCTCCAGCAGAGCGGCCACCTCAGGATCGTCCGCCAGCTCCGTCAGCTTGCAGTAGGCCAGGAGCGATGCCCGGCGGGCATCACTCAGTGGGGACATTGATCCGCTCCAGATAGGCACCGTCCACCCAGCCGCTGCCTACCTCACAGGTGATGTGCAGCCAGATAGAGTCGTCGTGCTTCAGGTCCTCCCGCAGCAGGTCCGCCACATCCTCGCCCAGAACCACCGTGCCGCACGGGAGGGTGGTCTTGAGGCGGTATCCCAGCCCGGGCCCTACCCGCAGGCGCACCCCGCCGGGCCAGTTGACACGGTAGTACGCCAGTTTCGGCAGCTCCTCGCCGTCCTCCAGGAGCGGATCGTCCTCCTGTCCCATCTCCTCCGGGAGCACAGGGACTTCCGGCGCTTCCTCCTCCAGTCCCTCCGGGAGCACAGCGTCCTCCTTCAGCTCCGGCACCTGCTCAGGCTCTGCTGCCGTTGTTTTCTTCTTTGTTGCCATAATGAATTCCCCCTTATCCCATGGGCATGTCAGCGCCAGTGCCTGCGGCGGCGCTGATGTACCCGTTGACAAACGCCTCATCATCCCACGTGGTGCAGTCGTCCCGCAGGGTTCCCTTCCAGATGGTCATGTCCTGCTCAAAGGCGTTGAACTCACCCACCACAGCGGAGTCGGACACCTTCACCGAGAACTGCCGCCTATCCCAGTAGGCCACGCCGCTCTTCAGGTCCCCCAGGATCATGGGGATCTTGCTGTCCTGGGTGGGAATGGTGTCGTTGTCGTAGGTCTTCACCGGCAGGACGTAAGGCCCCATGCACAGGCGCAGCTGCTGAGGCTCCGCCGGGTTGGGGGTCAGCAGGTACCGCCCGTTGGCGTCCTTCAGCTTCCCCAGCCAGAGCAGGCCGTCGTCGTTGGTGATGAGCTTGCTGGTAGACCGGAAGGCGCTGCCCAGGCCCACCCACGCCTTGAGGATGCCGTCCAGGTCCTTCAGGTCCTGGGCCGTCTTGGCGGCCACAACCGCCAGGATTTCCTTGTTGGCGGTGACCCGGGCCTCATCTGCCAGCCACTGCTGGGCTACGGCGGTGATGTTGTTGTCGCTGTCCTCCAAGAGCTCATTGGTGACCGGCAGGTACCCGCCCCGCTTCTCCACCTCGTAGTTCAGGACCGTAAACTGGGGCGTGGCGGCCTTGCCCAGCTTGGCCGCCTCGGCCACGGTGGCAAACCCCTGGTGCTGACCCCGCTTTTTAAAGGTCCGGCGTCCGCTCTTGGTGGTAACAGGGATGACCTGGACCTCATCCAGCAGGCTCTCCCGGGCCTCCCGGAGCTCGATGATCTTCGTCACGATGTCCGAGGGCACGGTATAGCCGCCGTCGGCGTCCACGCCCTCCTGCATCATGTCTCCGGCGGCTTTCTGCCTGGGGAAGCCCTCCCGGGCCGCTTGGGCGAATGCCTTTACCGCTTTCTGGTAGCCGTCCTGACCGTCGCCCTCCTGCTGGATGCGGATGCCCTTCTTGGCCTCCTCGCCGTCCTCAGAGCCGCTGTAGCGCTCCTCTTCCGCGATCAGGGCCTTGACCTTCTCGATCTCCCCGGCGAGGCTCTTGGCCTCGTTGGTCAGGGCCTCCGCCCTGTCCAGCTCCCCGGCCTCTACGGCCTTCTGGGCCTCCTGGACCTTCCCCTTGTGCTGTCCCAGCAGGTCATACAGTTTCTGCTTCAGATTCATTGCTCGGTACCTCCTCAACAAATTTGATTTTCTCCAGCTCGATCTGAGCGGACAATCTCTTCTTCCGGTCCTCACCGCCGGATGTGTCCAAGTTGGACACATTTTTCGGGGGCTCCTTGTCCCCTCCGTAGCTTTTGACCACCCCGGCCTCCCGCTGGGCGGGCACGGCCACGAAACTGACCTCGTAGGCGTCCGCCGGGTCCCCCAGCTCCACCGTACAGAGTGTGCCGTCGTAGGCTTTGCCAGGGCGGTGCTCACAGTAGCCGTGGGCCTTGTCCGTGCCGCAGATGGAGCAGGTGGCCGTTTTCACCGCCACCCCCACGCTGACCTCCCGGAGGATACCCGCCTCGATGGCGTCGATGGCGGGAGCCGCGGCGTCGTTTCGCAGCATGTAGCAGCTGAGGATCAGGCGGCTGACGCCGCTCTCCTTCTCCACCGCCGCCGCGTACACCCGAGCCATTTGGCCGCTGCTGGACCAGCGGTGGTCACTGAGGACTGTCCGGCCCACGAAGAGCTTCGACAGGGCCTCCAGGGCGGCATCGGAGAAGCACTCGAAATCCCGGTCCACCTGGTTGTCGCAGGCCGCGATCCGGAAGAGGAACACCTCCTCCGCTTTCAGCTCCCGGATGGACTGGGCGTTGATGAGCCCCATGTCCACCGCTGTTGGCGCGCTCTTGAGCACCACCGCGCCTTTTGTGATGTTTTCCACTTACTCGCTCGCTCCTTTCTGTCCCCCGGCGTTCCGCGCCCGGCTGAGCTCCCGGAAGTCCTCCAGGGGGATGTAGTTGAGACTGCTGTAGCGGGTGTCGCCTCCGGGGACCGGCGGCATATCCTCCAGGGCCAGGATGTCGTTGACCGACAGCGCCCCGATCTCCCGCATGGTCCGGTACCAGGTCCCCCGGCTGTTGGTGTCGCCACGGAGGAGGGCCATCATGTTGTGGCGCACCTCCAGGCCCCGCCGCCGGTCGCTGAGAGTCAGGAGTTTGTCCGTCTCCTCAAACTCCATTTGCGTGACAATGGGCTGGATGGTGTTCACGCAGAATTCGATGCTGTTCTGCTCGTTGCTGGAATAGCTCTGCTTTCCCTCCCCCAGCTTGTAGAGGGGCACCCCGAAAAACCGGGAGATGTCGGCGATGGTCACCGCCTTGTTCTCCACGAACTGGGCGTCCGAATTGCTCATGGCGATGGGCTGGTACTCCATGCCCAGGTCCAGCACCGCCGTCCGAAAGCCGTTCCCCGGCCCGGCGTGGATCTTGTCCCACTCCCGGCGGATCGCGTCCTTCATGCCGATCTCGGTGCCGTCCGGGAGCTTCACACGCCCGCTCAGGTCCGTGGAGGCCTTCAGTACGCCGGAGGGCCTGCCGCCGTTCTCGTAAAGGGCCTGCTCGTACCGCTGGGCGGCGGAGGCGGTCTCCAGGGTCTCCCGTGCCCGGTGGAGAACGGAGACGCCTGTCACCCCGTCCGGGGAGTAGGCTTTGAAATGCAGGATGTCCGCCGGGCTCAGCCGGTACATACGCCCGCTCTTGGGTTCCGTGGCCAAGTACCAGAGCCGTCCGGTGCCCGGCTCGATCACCGGCTCACAGGTGCCGAGGGGCAGGGGGATGAGCTCCACCGGCTCCCCGTAGCCGTTCCGGTAAATCCAGGCGCAGGCGTTGCCCCGCAGGAGGCGCTGACACTCCATGAGGCGGAAGAAGACAAAGGGGCTCATGGCTTCGTTGGTCCGCTCCCAGAGCACCCGGCCCAGGGGGTGGTCCCCCAGACGCTGCTTGGTGGAGCTCTGCATCACGAATACCGGCAGCATCCCAATGGCGTTGGAGATGATCTCCACGCAGGCGCTGACGGCGCTCAACTTCATGGCGGCGTCCGCCGTCAGCTCCCGCCGGGTGCCCGCCGGGAACCAGCCTCTGGAGCTCTCCAGGCTCAGGGAGGCCGACTTCCGCCGCCCGAGGGCCGCAAGGCCCTTGCTGACGCTCACCTCTCCCCACCGCCTCCCAGACTGCTGAGCACCGCACCGGCGATGGCCAGCACGCCTCCGGCAATGAGCCCCGCCGGGAGACAGATCATCCCGGCCCCCACCGCCACGGCCACCGCGCCGCCCAGCAGAACCAGGTCTGTGCAGTACCGGGCCAAGCCGCGAATCAGATTTTTCATGGCCGCTCCTTTCCGTGTCCAAGTTGGACACAATTTATGTCCCCTCCGGCGCTGTGCCGGAAGAAAAATCAAAATGAGAAATTACCCTCGCGGAGCTTGTCCGCCACATCCGGCTTTTTGCTCACCACCAGCACCCGGGCCAGGGCGTTCATCACCGCCGCCAGCGGGTCAATACGCTGGGAGTCGTCTTTGTGCTTCTTGTTGAGCTTCACGTCGCCGTAGTTGTTCTGGACCTCGATGGCGTTGCCCAGGCACCAGAGCAGCAGCGGATTCTCCTCCAGCACGATCCGCCCCTGGAGCAGCAGCTCCCGGAATCCCTTCACCGCCAGGTTCTGCCCCGCGCAGGTCTGGGAGATCTCCACGCAGAAGTCCGGATTGTTGCGCTCCTCGCACATCCGGATGGCCAGGTCCGTGGCGTTGTGGCCGTCGTAATCCACCTCGTCCACCTTCCAGCCGTGGCAGCGCTCCCCGGCGCTGATCCAGTTGTAGACATAGCCGTTGTCCGTCACGTCACCGGGCGTCAGGGTGCAGTGCCCGCCCTGGGCCCACGCCTTGTAGGGCACCCGGTCCGTCTGCTCGTGGCGCAGCGCGCCGTTCTCCGGCAAAAAACCGTGGGCCTTGATGCCGATCCGCCCGTCCGGCAGAGGGAACACCGCTCCCGCGCCGGAGAGGTCGATCCGCTTGCCCAGGTCAAAGCCGCAGTGGCAGTGGAGGCCGTCCGTCAGGGCGGCGAATGCCTCCCGGGACACCTGGGCCTGCCGGGCAAGCTCCATGAGCCGGGCGTCCAGGTAGCTGTTGACGCTCTCCGCCTGCCATTGGCACATCCGGCGGGTCAGGAACTTGCTCAGCTTCGCCGGGTCCTTGGAGCCGTAGGCGGCGGTGTACTCGCTCTCGATCTCCCCCAGCAGGACCGCGCTGTACTCGTTGGGGTAGCGCAGGACCGGATTGGGCAGGAGCCACGTCCGTTTGTCGTGGGGGTTGGCGTCCAGCGGGAGCTCCCGGATCATCGCGAAATAGCGCTCGTCTGCCACCTCCCCCCGGAGGACCTGCTTGGCATACTGCTCCTCCCGGAAGCAGGGTTTCGACTCCGCACCGTCCCCGGCGGTGGTGATGACATCCAGCAGGGACTGGGCCCGCTTGCCAAAGGAGTCCTTGCCCAGGTCGTAAATCTCCGAATTCAGGTGGGCGTGGTACTCGTCCACCTCGAAGTAGCTGGGCGCACCGGAGTCCTTGTTTTTGGTGTCCTTGCTCAGCGCCCGCATGAACCCGCCCCGGGTGCGGTGGACCACCGGGTTGGACCGGGGAATCACCAGGCGTTTGGAGATGTTGGGCGAGGCCAGGGCGATCTTCTTCGCGTCCCCGAACACCCGCATGGCCTGCCCCCGGTCCACCGCCGCGCACTCCACCTCCGGCTCCAGCTCAAACTTGGCCAGCTCCGGGCGGTAGGGCGGGTAGATAGCGTCGCCGCACATGTGGTAGAGGCACTTGCAGCTGACCTCCGTGCTCTTGACGTTGCCCCGGCCCCGTTTGCAGTAGCTCCGGTTGAACCGCCGGGCCCCTGTGTCCCGGTGGACCCAGCCGTACAGGCACCCCTGGTCGAAGATCTGCCACGGCTGGGGCTCGATGGGCTGACCGGCGTAGACCCCCCGGACTTGGATGCACTG
>CAJUQQ010000093.1 GCA_910588175.1 uncultured Oscillibacter sp. | reverse complement strand
GCGGCCTGACTGCCTGTTGTTTTCGGGGTGTCCCCGTTCCTTTACGATACACTCCGTTGGGGTTTTTCAGACGCTTGCGGTCCGCCATAATGACGTTATTGGAAAGGGCGTTCATGCCGTAGTAGAGGGCCGCCCCGTCCATCCGCAGCTCCTTTGTCATAAAGGGAATGAAAATCGCCGTGGAGCTGGTGGTCATGCCCCGCTGTATCTCAATGGCGTTATCCCCCAGCACCAGGGAGGACGTGAAGCCCTGCTCCTGCTGCCAGTCCAGCCGCTTCAAGGCGCAGTTGTACTTTTGGGCGATCCCGGAAATGGTGAACACGTCGTTCTCCAGCTTTTGCCGGGTGGGGGCGATATTCACCACAGTGAACGTCAGGAGGAACATTCTTTCATTCCGGGACTGGAGGTCGGCCAGGAGCGCCGCCGCGTCCTTGGAGTAGGTAATGAGGTCCGGGGGCAGAATTTCCATATCGTACCCCGCCCTGACCGCCTTTTTCTGCTCCTCCACCTTCATCTTGTCAATGTCGGAGATTTTGCCCTTGGTCATTTTGATGGCCTTGAGCTGGTCCACGGTCTGGACGTGGAGGGTGACGGTCATTTCCGCGTCCAGCTCCAGGAGCTCCAGCAGCAGCTTGTCCGACAGCTCGGAGGCCATGATCTGCAAATAGGAGGCCGCGCCCCAGGACTGGCCCAGCCGGAACGTCCGGGCGGCGGTGAAGTCGAAGCTGTCCGGGGCGATAAAGTCTTTCGTCCCCATGCCGGTTTTCACGATGTCCGGCCAGGAGAAGCGGAACGGCTCCCGGCCTCCGGGGTGCATCTGGCCGTGGAGCACCTCCAGCCGCTCCCGCCCGTTGAGGACGCGGGAGTGGGCCCCCAGCTTCTTGAAGTTGCCCATGATGTCGCTGGAGACGCGCTCCAGCCGGGGGCGGGCCGTTTCCAGGCCGTCGGCGGGGACGCCGAAGGTGATGTACTTGGAGCGGACAATGCCGTTGTTGCTCCGGGCGATCTGCCGTTTCAGCATATCCACATATTCCCCCCGGATACTGTCAAAGTCGTCATGGGCCATGGGGATATTGACCTTGTACCGGCTGCCGCCCCTGGAGCGGTGGTTGATGAAAGAGAGCTGGAACGGGAGGGCGCTGTCAAAGTAGTTGAGGAAGCCGCACCAGCCGTCGAAGATGGCGGACTGGTCCTCGCTGGAGGCCACGGAGTAGTTGATGTCCTCGTAGGCGATGGTTTTTGTATAGAAGCCCTCCCGCACCCGGCAAATGCCGTCTTTCAGCATCTCCACATAGGGGATGGTCTGCTGTGCGGAGAGGGAACGCTTACCGGCCCTTCCAGGCCCGGCGCTTTTGTTCCTTATGTTCAGAAGCCGATACCTCCTTTCCCGCAAAGGGCGCGTAGATATTTTGGGTTCGGTAGGGCCTGGGGCCGGGCCGGAGGAAGCGGGCGCGGATGATGTTCCGCACCACTTTCTCAAAGGGCAGGCCGTCCTTTTCGTACATCGCCATGAGGAACGCCGGGAGCATGATCCCCAGCATGAGGAACATAGCCCCGGTGCTCCCCACAGGCCCACGGGCCAGCAGATAGGCGGGGACCCCCACCAGCCCGCCGCCGCCAAAGCAAATGAGCTGCCGCTTGGTGAGGTTGAACGCCAGCTTGGTCTTGACCCTGGACAGGTCATTGGGGACATTCACATAGGGTATGGCAAATCACTCCTTTCCGTTCCCCGGCCCTCTGGACTCGTCGTCGCAAGCTCCACATCCCTCGCTTCCGCCTCCGGCGAAAGCTCACTCGTTTCGCTGCTCCTCCTCTCCCCACAAAATCCTTGATTTTGCGGGGGCCCCATATTCCAGAGGCCGGGGGTACATTCCACCTCGTTCCCCCACACGTCCCAGCCGGGGGAGGTCCGCCGGGCGAACAGCTCCACCCGTGGCACGTCGCCCAGGAGGGCCACAATTTTCTCCCGCGCCTCCTCCGGCTTTTTGCTATGGGCTTCAATGGGGGAAATGATGAATTGATGGACATTGGCGGCCTGCCGCCGGGGACGGCCCCGCGTTGCCAGCAGGCACACCTCCGCGTTGGCCCTGGTCCAGAAGCCCAGGCCGTAAAACCAGCTATCCGCCTTGCGGTTCTTTTTCAGCCAGACGAACGCCACAGACTTATACTGAAAACCCCACGCCTTGATCAGCCGCAGGGCTTCCGGGAGCTGGGGGAACGTGGCCCACAGGAACAGGGCGCAGTCCGGGGCGGCCAGCTCCGCCACGGGGAGGGCGCACAGCTCGTCCATGCTCATGGTGGGGTAGTGCCTCTCCGCCGTCCCCCGCAAATTCTTTTGGGAATACCGCCAGGGCGGGTCCGCGTAGATCACAGCGTATTTCCCGATAAAATCCCTCCTTTCCGCTCCGCTCTGGACACCGTGTCCAGAGGCCGGGGGCCTAATGCGCCCCCAGGACGCTCCGGGCGATACTCCCCGTTTTGAACAGGCAGTAGCACAGCAGCACCGTGTAGCCGATGGTCCCCCATATCGCGCCGATGGGGTCGCCCCCGGAGGCGATACCTTGAATGAGCGCCGCGTAGATCCCCACGCATACCAAAATCAGCATCCCCTGGAAGCCCACGGCGAACAGGGATCGGAGATAGTTCTGCCCGGCCCCGCCCAGCTCCCGGTTCGCCAGGGTCGCCACGGGGAGGGGCGCAAGGCTGGTGAGCATAAATATTTCAATCATCCTGCCGTAGATTATCACGAAAATCACGATATTCAGCGCGGTCATGGTGAGCTGCACCACAAAGGACTGGAGCCACAGCCCCAGCAGCGGGCCCAGGTCCATCCCCTCCAGCGCGGCCTCCAGGTCCGCCAGCATATCCGGGGAAACATCCGTGGAGCCCTGGATCAGCCCCGCCGACTGCGCCACCACCCGCTGTGCCACGTCGAACACCGCCATAACGATATTGAACGTGTTGGACAGAATGAGGATGGCGCAGGCCGTTTTGAATATCCACTTGAAGAAAATCCAATAGTCCAGGTCGTGAAGATTATTCCGCTCCACCAGCAGTTGAATGAGTTCGTAGGTGGCGACAAAGGTCAGGACCAGTCCGGCGATTGGCAGTATCACCGTTTCGGAAAGCCGCCGGATCAGGGAGAAAACCCCGGCGTTCCATTGCGCCGGGGCTGTCCCCACTTGTACCGCGATCTCCCCGACACGGGCGTTTACTGTATCAAAGAGCCCCGACAGGTTGTCCATGATCCCGCCGATCAGCAGCTCCTTCAGCCAGTTCGTGATCCAGTCGGTGAGAAATCCCATGAAGCGCCGCCCTTAGAACAGGCCGGACAGCAGGGGGATCAGGGTCGTGCCCAGCAGGATAATGCCGCCGCCCGCCATAAGCTGTTTCATTCCAAAATTGGTGAAACAGCCCACGGCTGGCGGCGGCATGACCCTTGCGGTTTACCCTTGATTCCCCTGTTGTCCGGGCGAAAAAGGCGGTATTTAGTTACTTTTCTTGCACAATCCGGCGCTTGTCAGTCTGATTGTTGAAGTTGAAATGAATCTCCACAGTTTGCCGGGTGGTATCACTATCTATGTCCTCATGAATGACGATCTTCTGCACAAGCCGGTTCAGCGTCACAGCGTCCAACTCCTGAATGTCCGCATAGTCCTTGATGATCTCCAGCCAGCGGGTGTTATCCTCCTGCTCCTGGTCCTGCTGGGTCAGCCGCTGACGGTTGAGCGTGACACGGTTTATCAGCGTGGTCTGCTCCGTCTGGCTGCGTTCCAGGATGCGGTTGAAGTTGTCCTCGGTGATGCGGCCCGCAACCATATCCTCATACACACGGCTGATGATGCGTTCCAATGCGTCAATCCGTTCGCTGTCCTCGGCTATGCCCTGCTCGATCAGAAGCCGCTCGGCCTGCTCGTCCGCTTGGCAGTTCTCCCGAAGCTGGTCAGCGGCCTCCTGTTCATCGGCCAGGGCCTTTTCCGCACAGCTTCTAATCTGCTCCAGCACGATGCCATAGAGGGTGTCGTACTTGATGCGGTGCTGGGTACAGTGGGCTTTGCCGTACTTGTTGTACCGGGAGCAGGTGTAAATCCGGTCGTTGCCCTTCTGATTGGCGCGGCGGATGTTCATGGTGCTGCCGCACTGTCCGCACTTCACCAGTCCAGCGAACAGGCTGAAATTTCCCCAGGCATCGGCCCTCTTGCGGCTCTTGACCTTCTCCTGCACAGTGTCGTAGGTATCGCGGTCAATGATGGCCTCGTGCATCCCCTCAACGATGATCCAGTCTTCGCGCCGTTTGTCACCCATCCAGCCGATCTTGAAACGGTAATTAACCTTCTGAGAGGCGATAGCGCCGATGTAAACGGGGTTGGACAGAATCTCCTTGATGGTGGTGAAGTCCCATACGAACCGCCCGCGCTCCGGGTTCTCACGCTCAAACTTGGTGATGTGATCGCGCAAGCCCTTCTGACGGTTCCACCATGCGGGGCAGGGGATTTCTTCATCTTCCAGCCTGCGGCGGATGCGGTTGGGGCCGCTGCCGTTGCGGGCATAGTCGAAAATCTTGCGGACAATCCATGCGGTGTCCTCGTCCACGATCAGACGGTTTTTGTCCAGCGGGTCCTTCTTGTAGCCGAAGGGGGCGAGGCATCCGGTAAACTTCCCGGACTTGGCCTTTGTCAGATAGGACGAATGGACTTTCTTGCTTACATCCCGGCTATACATTTCGTTCAGAATGTTACGAAAAGGGGTTATATCGTTCTCAATATTGGTGTCTACTGCGTCATTGAGTGCGATATAGCGCACCTTATTCCTGGGGAAAAATTCTTCAATCAACTGTCCGGTCTGCAAGTAGTTCCTTCCCAGACGGGAGAGGTCCTTTGTCAGAATCACATCGAACATCCCACGCTCAACCGCCCCCAGCATCTTCTGAAAGTCGGGGCGGTCCATGTTCAGTCCAGTGAATCCGTCGTCTTGGAAAATTCCCGCTACACGCCAGCCCTGTTCCTCACAGTAGCGGCACAAAAGTTCACGCTGGTTCTGGATGCTGGCGCTGGGGCCGCTCAAATCATCGTCCTTGGACAAGCGGCAATAGATAGCTGCTCTCACCTCCTGGGGATAGGGTTCAGCATACACAGTGTCAGTCCTCATTTTTGACCTCCATCCCGCTGTGTATGCCGCGTTTTGGAGTAATTTCATTATACCCTGCCGCACGTCCGGCGTCAAGGGAAAGTTGTGATTTCGCAATCTCTTTTTTCTGTATGATTAAGTCAATAAAGGCTTGCCTGTCGGTCTGCCTCCCGGCGAATACAGTGCTGACGGTAATAACAGGCTCGGCTAACTCGACACTATGCTCCTGCTGGTACTTCTCCCGCTTGCCCGGTTTCACCTTGTCCAACTTCTGGCGGATGGGCTTATATTTCTCATACTGCGCCCACATTTCCAGGCGTTCATCTAAGACGGCAAGACGGCGTTCAGTCTTGACAATTTTGCCGCGCAAATCGTAATAGGCATCATTCATGGCAGAGACTTTTTCATAAAGCTGCTCCATGGATGTGATGCCGTTACCCTGCAAAAATGCCAACAGCTTCGCGTTCTCCTGGAGAGCCTTAATCTTGCCGGAACGGTAGCGGGCTTTGTTCCTGTTAACCTCTGCCTGGGCTTCATAAAGCCGGGTCACAAGACTGCCGCTGTCCGAGGGCTGTTCGGCCTGGGCCTGCTCCTTTGACCAGTTGTAAATCCGGGTGATGCGGGCCTTGAGTTCCTTC
>CAJUQQ010000092.1 GCA_910588175.1 uncultured Oscillibacter sp. | reverse complement strand
GGACACCATGAAGCGCAAGCAGTTCATCAAGGGCACGGAGCAGATCGCCCAGGAGGGCGCCATCCAGATCTTCAAGCGCCCCGGCGGCGGCATGGAGGAGGTCGTGGTGGGTGTCGTGGGCACCTTGCAGTTCGACGTGTTCCAGTACCGCATGAAGGCGGAGTACGGTGTGGACCTCTACATGGAGGGCCTGCCCTACGACCACCTGCGGCTGATTGCCGAGTGCCCCTGCAAGCCCGACGAGCTGGTGCTCTGCACCGGCGCGGCGGTGCTGGAGGACTTCAAGGACCGGCTGCTGGTGGCCTTCGGCGGCGAGTGGTCTGTGGGCTTTTTGACCAAGCACAACCCCGGCCTGGTGCTGGAGGACGCTTTGAGCGTGTCATGAAATCCATTTTGATTGTGGAGGACGACCGGGCCCTGGGAGACGGGCTGTGCCTGGCTCTGAAAGGCCCGGAGGCGGAGCCGGCGCTGTGCCGGACCCTCTCCGCCGCCCGGTCCGCCCTGGCGGCGGGGGACTTTGACCTGCTGGTGCTGGACGTGAACCTCCCCGATGGGAACGGACTGGATTTCCTCCGGCAGCTCCGGGCCGGGGGCGGAGGGATTCCCGTGATCCTGCTGACCGCCAACGACATGGAGACGGACATCGTGGCGGGGCTGGAATCCGGGGCGGACGATTACGTCACCAAGCCATTCTCTCTGGCGGTGCTCCGGGCCCGGGTCAACGCCCAGCTCCGCCGGACGGAGAGCCGGGGCGAGGGGGCGGCCGTGGTTCTGGACGGGTTCTCCTTCGATTTTGACCGCATGGAGTTCCGCCGGGACGGGCGGCTTGTCGATTTGAGCAAGACGGAGCAAAAGCTGCTCCGGGTTCTGGTGGAAAACCGGGGCCGGACCCTGCCCCGGGAGCTGCTGGTGGACCGGGTCTGGACCGACGGGGCGGAGTACGTGGACGAAAACGCCCTGTCCGTGACGGTAAAGCGCCTCCGGGGAAAGCTGGAGGAGACCCCCTCCAAGCCCCGCTATCTGAAAACCGTCTACGGCATCGGCTACACCTGGACCACCGGGGAGAAAGAGGGCTGAGGCATGACGAGAGCCGGATACCTCTGCCTCGCCGTTCTGGTTCTGGCCCTGGCGGCGCTGTTTCTCTGGGACCGCTGGCGGATGCGCCGCCTGCTCCGCTGTCTGGACCGGATGCTGGACGAGGCCGTCCGGGGAGACTTCCGGGAGGAGGCCTTTCGGGAGACCCTCCTCTCCGCCGTGGAGACGAAGCTGGCCCACTACCTCAGCGCGTCCGCTGTCTCCGCCGGTCATATTCAGGAGGAGCGGGACAAGATCAAAACCCTCATCGCCGACATCTCCCACCAGACGAAAACCCCCATCGCCAACGTGCTGCTCTACACCCAACTCCTGGAGGAGCGGGCTCCGGAGGACTGCCGGACCTATACCGCCGCCCTGGGGGAGCAGGCCCGGAAGCTCCGGTCCCTCATTGAGTCGCTGGTGAAAACCTCCCGGCTGGAGGCGGGGGTGCTGGTGCTCCAGCCCCGGCCCGGGCCCCTGGGGCCCATGCTGGAGGAGGCGGTGGGCCAGCTCGCTCCCAAGGCGGCGGAAAAGGGACTGGAGCTTGTACTGGAGCCCGCGGAGGCGGAGGCGGTGTTCGACCCCAAGTGGACGGCGGAGGCGGTGTGCAACCTCATCGACAACGCCGTGAAGTACACCCCGGCGGGCCGGGTCACCGTCAGCGCCCGGGCCTATGAGCTCTTCGCCCGGGTGGACGTGGAGGACACTGGCCCCGGCATCCCGGAGGAGGAGCTGGCCAGGCTCTTCCAGCGGTTTTACCGGGGAGAAAACGCCGCCGGCGCGGAGGGCGTGGGGGTAGGGCTCTACCTCGTCCGGCAGATTGCCCAGGGCCAGGGCGGCTATGTGAAGGCCTTCTCCCGGCCTGGCAGGGGGGCGAAATTCTCGCTGTTCCTGCCCCGGAATGGATAAGCAAAGGAGCGCGCTTATGAAATTAGAGTTTGTGCCCGTGGGCCGGATTGTGAGCGTCCACGGTATCCGGGGCGAGCTGCGGGTGCTGCCCCTGGAGGGGGAGGCGGACTTCCTCACCGGCTTTCAGACCTTCTACCTGGACGGACAGGCCGTTGCTCCCGCCGCCTGCCGGGTCCACAAGGGCATGGCCCTTCTCAAGCTGGAGGGCATAGAGGACCGCACCGCCGCCGAGGGTCTCCGGGGGAAAGAGCTGCTGGTCCGCCGGGCCGACGCCCGCCTGCCGGAGGGGGAATACTTCGACGGCGAGCTCATTGGCCTGGACGTATTCAACGGCGAGACCGGGGAACGGGTGGGAGAGCTGGTCCGGGTGGACCGCTATCCCGCCAGCAGGGTGTATACCGTCCGGGGGGAACGGGACTTCCTGGTCCCGGCGGTGAAGGACGCGTTTATCCTGAACGTGGACCTGGAGAACAACCGGATGGACATTCGGGTGTGGGAGGGACTGATGGAGTGAACATCGACATTCTGACCCTCTTTCCCGACTCCGTGGACGCCATGCTGAACGTCAGCATCCTGGGCCGGGCCCAGGAGCGGGGATACATCGCCATCCGGACCCACCAGATTCGGGAGTACACCACCAATAAGCAGATGCAGGTGGACGACTACCCCTACGGCGGAGGCCGGGGAGCCGTCATGCAGGCGGACCCTCTCTACCGCTGCTGGGCCCACGTGACGGAGACCCACGGACCGGGACGGACCATCTTTCTCTCCCCCTGCGGGCGGACCTTCACCCAGGATGTGGCCCGGGAACTGAAGGAGAACTACGAGCATCTGATTCTGGTCTGCGGACACTACGAGGGCGTGGACCAGCGCTTTCT
This sequence comes from uncultured Oscillibacter sp., assembly GCA_910588175.1. Classification (GTDB taxonomy): domain Bacteria; phylum Bacillota; class Clostridia; order Oscillospirales; family Oscillospiraceae; genus Oscillibacter. The sequence continues at coordinate 3,071 of CAJUQQ010000092.1, read as the reverse complement.
GGATGCGTGCGTGGACGAGGAGATTTCCATGGGGGATTTTGTTCTCACCGGCGGGGAGATTCCCGCCATGGCGGTGGCGGACGCGGTGTGCCGCATGGTGCCCGGGGTCCTGCCGGACGAGGAGTGCTTTCAGGAGGAATCCCACTGGAACGGGCTTCTGGAGTACCCCCAGTATTCCCGGCCCGCCGTTTGGCACGGCCGGGCGGTGCCGGAGATTCTCCTCTCCGGGGATCACGGGAAGGTTGCGGCGTGGCGGCGGAAAGAGAGCTACAAGCGGACCATGCGCCGCCGCCCGGATCTGTTCGCCAAGTTTGACGAGAGCCAGCTGACCACCAAGGCGGAAAAAAAGGTCCTCCAGGAAGCCAAAGACGAGCTGGCCCGGGAGAATGCGGAAGCATAAAGAAAGCCGTCCGGCAGAAGGTCTGCCGGACGGCTCGGAGTGTCAAAAAAAGGTAAAAACTCCACCAACGGGAAGGAAGAGAGTTACGAGAGGAACCCAGGAGGGGTTCCTTTCGTTTTCAATTCGAAGTTTACAGAACGTTTTTAACGGTCTGTAAACTTGCTCAGGCTGGCGAAAACACGTTTTCGACAGCCTGAGCCGTCCGGCAGAAGGTCTGCCGGACGGCTTCGCGTTTTTGATTTGAAAGGAGCGTTAGGAAATCCACGTCCCGGAGATGCCGGTGAGGCCGTCCGCGCCGCCGATGATCTTCTCAAAGCCGGAGGGGTCGGGGAAACGGATGTTGACGGCCGGGCCCATGGTTTTGACATCCATGGTCATAACCATATCCGCGGAGAACGTGAGGGACACCCGGTCCGCCCCCTCGGCGGCGTCCATGGAGGCCTTCATGGCGATGTTGACGGCCGCGTTTTTCAGCTGTCCGCTTGGGTCCACGGTGTAGGTGATGGCGCCGGCCTCCAGGCCCATTCGCATGTCCAGCCCGGCGGGCATCGTGTCAAGCACCTGTCCCAGGATGCCGTTCATCATCTGGCCAAAGGCGTCGTTCAGCCGCAGGATGTAGACGGTGTTTTCGCCGGAGGCCTTGGTGGTGATGCTGTCGATGAAGGGCAGCATCGCCGGGCCGGTCTGTCCGGAGGACTGCTCCATCAGGGCCATGAAGGCCTCCATATCCATCCCCATGCCGCTGGGAATCTGGTAGGCCTCCCCGCCGGAGCGGACGTAGGTCACGCCGTCCTTCATCCAGTATTCCGCGCGCTCGGTCTGGACCTCCCCGCCGTCGTTCAGGGTGACGGTCATGTCCAGAGCCATCTGGGGGGCCTTGTCCAGAACCATTTGGATGTCTCCCTGGACGGAGGCGTCCATCTTCTGGGCCATCTCAAAGGTCTCGCCGCTCTCCCGGCCCTTGAGGCCGACGGCCATGCTCATCTTGGCGTCCACGGCGGCGTCCAGTCCCCGGGCGGCGTCCGCGCCGGCGGCGGAGAGGGCCCGGTAGGCCTCTATCTTGTCCAGGATGGGTCTGGCGGCCGCCGCGCTCACGACGCCGCTCTCAACCAGGCTGTCCAGCAGATAGGCGCCGCCGCCCTTGAGGTCCATGCCCAGGGCTTGGTAGGTCAGGGCCACCAGATCGTCCCGGAGGAACTCCCCGGTGAGCAGGGAGGTGTCCAGCAGGCCCAGGCTCATGGCGAATTCCTGGGCGTTGGCGCTGGTAAAGTCCACGTTGTCCCGGTAGCCCAGGGCCCGGAGGAGGAAAATGGTATAGGCCTTGCCGGTGCAGAGGTCGCCGCCGCCGAAGACAGAGGCGGAGGTGCCGCTGATCAGGCCCTTGTCCGCCAGCCACGCGGCGAAGGGCGCGGCGGTCTCGTCCACGTCGGTAAAGGGGCAGGTCAGTTCCCCGGCGGCGTAGGCGGCCTTGGCCTCTTCCTCCGCGCCGAAGAGGCGGACCAGCATAATGGCGGCCTGGGTCCGGGTGGGGGCCGTGTCCAGGGCGAAGCCTTCGGAAGCGGAGCCCTTGAGCATGCCGATGGCGGCCAGCTCCGCCGCCGGACCGTCAAAGCTGGCGGCGGAGGCGGTGACGCAGAGCAGTCCCGCCAGCGCCAGCGTGGTGAGCAGGATGGTCAGAAAGCGCTTCATAAAAAATCTCCTCTCTTCTCCGGCAAAAGCCGCCGGGGTCATACGTTCATTGTATACCTGGGAAAATCCGCCGTCAAGCACCGCTTTTTGGAAGCGCTTTCAGAACACGCACAGCGCCGTGAAGCAGGAGCCGCGAGGGCCCAGACCCTCCACCCAATAGCCCTCTTCCCCCCGGAAGCCCTCCAGCCGCAGCGTGTCCCCCAGGACGGCCTCCCGGCTGTAGTTGATCTGGAACTCCCGGGGGGTCTGGGTTTGCAGGTCCTCCGGAAGGGCGTCCCAGATGATGTCGCCGTAATTGCCGCTGAACAGGTGCCCGTTGCCGTCCAGGTCGGACCAGCGGACGGTCCGGGCTCCCAGATCCTCCCGCCCCTGCTTGGGGAGGACGATCTTTCTGGTCTCCGGGCAGTCCAGAGGCCGGTCCGAGGACAGCAGGGGCTTGGCGGTAAAAGCCGAGGGCCGCAGAATCTTCCGGGTCTCGGGGTCCACCAGAATCCAGTCCGTCCGGGCAGAGACCCGGAGGCGGCCCTGCCGGTCCGCCATCTCATAGTTCCGCCCCATGTGGGCGGCTTTGGGCCCGGCCTCCCAGGTGGTGATGTCCAGCACGTCCCCCGCCCGGGGGCAGTCGTGGATGCGCAGGGCCGCCCGGGAGAGGAGAAACACCTCCCGGTGGGCCCACAGCACGTCGTGCGTCAGGCCCCGGGCGTCGTAGTCATACCCGGCGAAGGCCCCCAGGCGGCTGAGAAGCGCCGCCACCCGGACCCGCTGGTCCCGGTCACAGTCCCAGAAGACCAGCTCCTCCTGCCGGAAATAGCCGTTTTCATATAATCTCTGTTTGAAGTCTTCCATTGTAAGATCCCACCTCTGTCGTTCACTTCTTTGGCGGGCGCAGCCGGGGAAAGACCGCCCGGAACACGGAGGAGGCCAGCATGGCCCCCACCGCCAGCGCCGCCGCCATGCCGAAGGTGTGGAGCAGGGTGCTGAG
>CAJUQQ010000091.1 GCA_910588175.1 uncultured Oscillibacter sp. | reverse complement strand
GCGTGGAGGTGGAGGACGCGGGCCGGGGCTGCCCGGTGGACTGGAACGAGAAGGAACAGCGCTGGAACTGGGAGCTGGTCTTCTGCGAGCTCTACGCCGGGGGCAAGTACGACAACGTCTCCGGGGACAACTACGAGTTCTCTCTAGGCCTCAACGGCCTGGGCTCCTGCGCCACCCAGTACGCCTCCCGCTACATGGATGTCACCGTCTGGCGGGACGGCTTTGAGTACCGCCTCCGCTTCGAGCGGGGGGAGATCGCGGGGGAGCTCCAGAAAACGCCCCTGCCCAAGTCCCAGGCCAAGAAGACCGGCACCCGGACCCGGTGGCTTCCGGACCTGGAGGTGTTCACGGACATCAACATCCCGGCGGAGTACTTCTCCGGCGTGATGAAGCGCCAAGCGGTGGTGAACGCCGGGATTACCTTCCACTTCCGCAACGAGACGGAGCCGGGGGTTTTTGAGGAGACGGAGTTCGTCTATGAAAACGGCATCGCCGACTATGTTTCCGAGCTGGCGGGGGAGAACAGCCTGACCTCCCCGGCCTTCTGGCAGGCGGAGAAGAAGGGCCGGGACCGGGAGGATAAGCCGGAATACAAGGTGAAGCTGTCGGCGGCCTTCTGCTTTTCCAACCGGGTGAACGTGGTGGAGCACTATCACAACTCCAGCTGGCTGGAGCACGGGGGAAGCCCGGAGAAGGCCAGCCGCTCCGCCTTTGTCTCCGCCGTGGACAAGTACCTGCGGGAGCAGGGGAAGTACCAGAAGAACGAAAGCAAGGTCACCTGGGCGGATGTGGAGGACTGTCTGATTTTGGTCACCAGCAACTTCTCCACCCAAACCAGCTATGAAAACCAGACGAAAAAGGCCATTACCAACAAGTTTGTCCAGGAGGCCATGACGGAATTCCTCCGGTCCAACCTGGAGATTTACTTTATTGAAAACCATTTCGACGCGGAGAAAATCGCCGGGCAGGTGCTTTTGAACAAGCGCAGCCGGGAGAAAGCGGAGGAGGCCCGGCTGAGCATCAAGAAAAAGCTCTCCGGCAGCGTGGACATCGCCAACCGGGTGCAGAAGTTTGTGGACTGCCGGACGAAGGACCCGGAGCGCCGGGAAATCTACATCGTGGAGGGCGACAGCGCCCTGGGCAGCGTGAAGCTGGCCCGGGACTCGGAGTATCAGGGCATCATGCCCATTCGGGGAAAGATTCTGAACTGCCTGAAGGCGGACTACGCCCGGATTTTCAAGAGCGAAATCATCACGGACCTGATCAAGGTCCTGGGCTGCGGCGTGGAGGTGCAGAACAAGCACGCCAAGGATGTGTCCTCCTTTGATTTGGGAAATCTCCGCTGGAGCAAGGTGGTGATCTGCACCGACGGCGATGTGGACGGTTTCCAGATTCGGACCCTGGTGCTGACCATGCTGTACCGCCTGACCCCGACGCTGATTCGGGAGGGGTATGTGTATATCGCGGAAACCCCCCTTTTTGAAATCAACTGCGGGGAGAAGACCTGGTTTGCCTACTCCGACAAGGAAAAGAACGACATCGTGAAGGGGCTGGAGGGGAAGAAATACAAGATTGACCGCTCCAAGGGCCTGGGCGAGAACGACCCGGACATGATGTGGCTGACCACCATGAACCCGGAGACGCGGCGGCTCATCCGGGTGATGCCGGAGGACGTGGAGCGGACGGCCCAGGTCTTTGACCTCCTGCTGGGGGACAACCTCCAGGGGCGGAAGGACCATATCGCCGAGAATGGGTATAAATATTTAGAGATGGCGGATATTTCCTGATGATGCTGGACAGGGAGAAGAAAGTCCACCGGCCTGAGCGGCTGAAAGGATATGATTACTCCAGCCCCGGGTGCTATTTTGTGACCTTCAACACAAAGGCCCGGGGAGAACAGATACTTTGCAATTTAGAGACTGCAAGAGAAGCAGAGGCTTCCCTTGTGGGGCCTGACCCCCTGGTCAGGCCATTCCCCCAGCAAGTGCCCAGCCTTCAACAGGAGTTCTCCTGTGTACTGACCCAGGCCGGTGAGGTGCTGCAAACATTGATTGAGCGGATTCCGGCGGTATACTGCAATGCCGGTGTAGATTGTTATGTCATCATGCCGGACCATGTACACCTTTTGATTTGGATTTGGGGCGCTTCTCAGGAAAGAATGGAGGTCCCGGGCAGAAATGGCCTGACCAGGGGGTCAGGCCCCACAAAGAAGGCTTCCCTTCCCCAAGTAATCAGAGCATTAAAAAGCCTGTCCAGTAAAAGAGTGGGTTATCCACTCTGGCAGGAGCGGTATTATGACCATATTATCCGCAGTCAGGAAGAGCTGCAAGGAGCAAGACAATACATTCAAAATAACCCGCTGATGTGGGTTTTAGGTAAGGAATAAACCATCATGCCAAAGAAGAAAACACCCGAAACCGGAAAGCCCAAATCCGGCAATCCCAACGTCTTAGGGCTCCACGCGGCGGTGGTGGAGCAGCCCATCACCGACACCCTGGAAACCAACTACATGCCCTACGCCATGAGTGTCATCGTCTCCCGGGCCATCCCGGAGATCGACGGCTTCAAGCCCTCTCACCGGAAGCTCCTCTACACCATGTACAAGATGGGCCTGCTGACGGGGGCGCGGACCAAGTCCGCCAACATCGTGGGCCAGACCATGCGCCTCAACCCCCACGGCGACGCCGCCATTTACGACACCATGGTCCGCCTCTCCCGGGGCTACGGGGCCCTGCTCACCCCCTTCGTGGACTCCAAGGGCAACTTCGGCAAGCATTACTCCCGGGACATGTCCTGCGCCGCCCCCCGCTACACGGAGGCCAAGCTGACCCCCATCTGCGCCGAGCTCTTCCGGGACATCGACTCGGACACGGTGGACTTCGTGGACAACTACGACAACTCCATGAAGGAGCCCGCCCTGCTGCCCACCACCTTCCCCAACATTCTGGTCTCCGCCAACATGGGCATCGCCGTGGGCATGGCCTCCCAGTTCTGCGGCTTCAATTTAAAAGAGGTCTGCGACACGGCGGCGGCCTACCTCAAAAACCCGGACTGCGATCTGCTGGAGACTCTGCCCGCCCCGGACTTTCCCACCGGCGGGGAGCTCATCTGCGACCGGGACGCCCTCCGGGACATCTACGCCACCGGCCGGGGCGGCGTGAAGGTCCGGGCGAAATGGCGCTACGTCAAGGAAGAAAACCTCATTGAGATTACGGAGATACCCTACTCCACCTCCACCGAGGCAATCCTTGACAAGGTGGCGGAGCTCATCAAGGCGGGCAAGGCCAAGGAAATCGCCGACATGCGGGACGAGACGGACCTCTCTGGCCTCAAGCTGACCATTGACCTGAAACGGGGGGCGGACCCGGACAAGCTCATGGCCCGCCTCTTTAAGCAGACCCCCCTGGAGGACGCCTTTTCCTGCAACTTCAACGTCCTCATCGGCGGGATGCCCCAAGTGCTGGGGGTCCGGAAGATCTTAGAGGAATGGACCGCCTGGCGGACCGAGTCCGTCCGGCGGCGGGTGTTCTTCGTCCTGGGGAAGCGGAGGGAAAAGCTCCACCTCCTCAAGGGCCTCAAGCGCATCCTGCTGGACATTGACAAGGCCATCAAAATCATCCGGGAGACGGAGGAGGAGTCCGAGGTCATCCCCAACCTGATGATCGGCTTCGGCATTGATCAGGTACAGGCGGAGTACGTGGCGGAGATCCGCCTCCGCAACATCAACAAAGAGTACATCCTGAAGCGGGTGAAGGAGACCGAGGCCCTTCAGGATGAGATCGATGATCTGGAGGACATCCTTCAGGACCCCCGGCGGGTAAGGAAGATCATCTTGGAGGAGCTGAAGGAGGCCGCTAAAAAGTACGGCGAGCCCCGCCGCACCGCCATCGTTTACGCGCACGAGCTCCCGGACCCCGGAGAGGACGAGGGCCCGGAGGAATACCCCGTCCACGTCTTCCTCTCCAAGGAGGGGTATTTTAAGAAAATCACCCCCCAGAGCCTCCGGATGAGCAATACCCAGAAGTACAAGGAGGGGGACGGCCTCCGGCAGAGCTTCGAGACCACCAGCCGGGCGGAGGTCATGTTCTTCACCGACAAGTGCCAGGTCTACAAGACCCGCCTCGGGGAGTTCGACGATTCCAAGGCCAGCGTGCTGGGAGACTATCTCCCGGCGAAGCTGGGAATGGACCCGGGGGAGAGCGTGATCTTTATGGTCCTTCCCGGGGACTACTCCGGCGGCCTGCTCTTCTTCTTTGAAAACGGCAAGGCGGCCAGGGTGGAGATCAAGGCCTATCAGACCTCCTCCAACCGGCGGAAGCTCACCGGGGCCTATTCGGACAAGTCGCCTTTGAAGGCGATTCTCCGGGTGGACCAGGACCAAGAGCTGGCCCTCTACTCCACGGAGCCCCGGTGCCTCATCTTCCACACCGCCCTGCTGGCTCCCAAGACCACCCGGTCCACCCTGGGCGTGGCGGTGATGACGCTGAAGCCCAAGTATCAGCTGGAGACCGTCCTGCCCCTGGAGGAAACGGCCATCGCCAGCAAGAGCCGTTACCGGGTGCGGGCGGTCCCGGCGGCGGGGGCCCTGCTCCGCCAGGAGGACACCGGGGAGGTTCAGCTGGGCCTTTTGGACGAGGAGACATAACGAGGTTGACATAATACAGGAGGATTTTATGGGAAATTTCAACGTCGTAAAAACCAGCCTGGAAGCCCGGGGATACATGGTCCGGGTATTTTCCACCGGCAAAGAGGCGGCGGATTATCTGGACGCCGCCGTGGACGGAACATCCGTGGGTTTCGGCGGCTCCGCCACCCTGGATGCCCTGGGGCTCTATGAGCGGCTGGGAACGCACAACCAGGTGGTCTGGCACTGGAAGCAGGAGGACAAGGACGCCGCCCGCCGGGAGGCCATGACCACCGGCGTCTATCTCACCTCTGTCAACGCCCTGGCGGAAACCGGGGAGCTGGTCAACATTGACGGGGCGGGAAACCGGGCGGCCGCCACGCTGTTCGGTCATGAGAAGGTGTTTTATGTCATCGGCCGGAACAAGCTGGCCCCCACTTACGAGGAGGCCGTCTGGCGGGCCCGGAATATTGCCGCCCCCCAGCGGGCGCGGCAGCTGGGGAAAAAGACCCCCTGCGCGGTGAAGTGCGACCGCTGCTATGACTGCAAGAGCCCGGAGCGGGTCTGCCGGGGGCTGGTGACCCTCTGGGGCCCCATGATGGGCATGGAGGCGGAGGTGCTGCTGGTGGATGAGGAGCTGGGGCTGTGATTCTTTCCCGGAGTCTGTTCTGAAACTAGAGTCTCTTTTCGCCGGGGCGGCGGTTTACAATTTCGAGAGGGGGTCCGCTATGTTCAAAAGGCTTTTGGTTCTGCTGGCGGCGCTGTGCCTGCTGACGGGGTGCTCCGCCCTGCTGGAGCGGACCTACTCCACCGCCGAGCCTCACAGCAGCAAGTTCTGGGAGAGCGAGGCCGCCGGGACCCTCCGGGCGGAGACCCACCAGGACGTGGTGAACGACCTGCTGCTTCTGGTGGGCCAGCACCGGGAGACGGCGGCGCTGCGGCTCTATGACTTTGAAAGCGATCTGGCCGTGGCGGACACCCTGGAGCGGGCCGCCGCCGAGGTCCAGCAGGAGACCCCCATGGGAGCTTACGCCGTGGAATATATCACCACCTCCAGTCACGCCCAGCGGGGCTATTACGAAGTGGCGGTCCGGGTGGGCTACCGCCGGACGCCGGAACAGCTCCAGGCCGTGGTCAACGCCACCAGCCCGGAGGCGCTGTACAGCCTCCTGTCCGCAGCCCTGAACGAGGAGAAAACGGAACTGGCGGTCCGCATGGCCTATTGGGGCCCGGACGGCGGAACCCGGGTGGAGGACGCCATGCTCCGCCTCCGAGAGGAGCGGGAGCTGACGGAGACCACGCCCTGGGTGGTGAATTATTATCCCAACGCGGAAAATCCCGGCCTGGTGGAATTTCTTCTGGACCCGCCGGAGGACCCGGGAGAGGAAGCGCCTCCCACGGACGGGGAAGCCTTTCTCACGGACGGAGAGGAAATTCTGACGGACGGGGGCATGCCCCTGCCGGAGAGCGCTTCGGAAACCGGCAAAGACGGCGGCGAGGCCTCCGATCCTCCGGAGTCCCCCGGTGAAGACGCCAGCGCACCGGAGGAGCCCTCCCAGGACCCGCCGGAGGAGGCGTCTTCCGGTGCGCCTCAGGCGGAGGAGCCGGAAACTTGAGAAAAAATTTTTCAAGAGGTCTTGACAATCTTGGAAAGCTCTGCTAAAATACGTTTTGTTCTTGCGGGAACGGTGAAGCAAGCGCGGTGCCTTCCGCATGCGGGCATAGCTCATCTGGTAGAGCGCCACCTTGCCAAGGTGGAGGTAGCGAGTTCGAGCCTCGTTGCCCGCTCCAGTTTAAAAAACGCCAAGGTTTATGCCTTGGTGTTTTTTCTATTTTACTGAGTCTGCGGGAGGAGCCTTTCAGGCTCCTCAGGCTGTCGAAAATGTCTTTTCGACAGCCTGAGCAAGTTTTTTGGATCTTTAAAAAGTTCCAAAAAACTTCTGATTGAAAACGAGAGAAACCCCTGATGGGT
>CAJUQQ010000090.1 GCA_910588175.1 uncultured Oscillibacter sp. | reverse complement strand
GGCGCATCAGCGTGGGGTAATGCTCCAGCACGTCCTGCTGCACCGCCGCCGCCAGACGGAGGTTTTCCAGCCAATTTGGGTGCTCCAGGCCGCTGCCGTCGCTGCCCATCACCAGGGACATCTGGGCCGGAATTCCCACGCCTTCCACCTCCGAGACCGCCTTATACTGGTTTCCCTGCCCATCCTCGATGGCGTCCCGGTGGACATCCAGCACAAAGCGGATGGAGGGATATTTTTCCAAGTACGTTTGAATGGCGGCCAGGGCCCGGTCATAGGCCCCGGTGTAGTTGGGGTAGTCGTACAGCGTCCGGTCATGAAGGACGGAGATGCCCGCCTCTCCCAGGACCTCCGCCATCTCGTCGCCCACCCTCACCACGTTGTACCGGTAGTCCGTGGTCCGGTAATCCCCGGACCAGACGATTCCCTCCGTCCCCGGGACGGGGGTATAGGCCTCGCTTCCGTGGGTATGTAAGATCAACACCTGGGGTTCCGACTCCCCCAGAGCCGCCGCGAAGGGTTTTTGCAGCTCCGAAATGGACAGCTCGTGGGCGGTGGAGTTGCTGATATAGACCCGCCCGCAGATGGTATAGCCGCTGGGGTCGGTGGGGATCAGCGTCTTGGCGGGAACACCGTTGTCCGCCGCCAAGGGGGCCGCGGGCTCCACCGGGGTCTCCTCCACCGGCACCACCGTGGGCGCCTGGGTTTCCCCGTCCTCCTCCGGGGGCTCCTGCCGCTCCAGGGTCCACCGCTCCGTCACATCCTCCCGGGCCGCCAGCAGCAGCGGAGACTCCCCGATGGCCAGCGCCGCCGCCGGGGACAGCCCGCCGGCCGTCCACAGGTCTCCCAGCTCCCAGCGGAGCATCCGCTCCGGCAGGGCCTCCGCCAGAGCCGAGACCGCCGCCGCCGCGGTGTCGCTGCCGGCGGTAACGGCGGCAATCCACAGCGTTCCCGCCGCCAGGAGGGCCGCCTCCAGCCGCCGGAGAATTTGGGACAGGGTCTTCTTTTGTCTCATACTCGCTCACCTCTGGGACAACCTATGTCCGGCGGACGGGAAATATGTCAGTCTTGCAATCCCGTCCCGTTCAGTATATACTTGGATACGAATGGTAACCAGAGACCCGATTCCACAAAAGGAGCTGAACCTTGTGACAAGAACCCAACTCTCCGGCGGCGTGTTCCTCACGTACCTGCCGGCGAACAAATTCAAAACCAGCCTTCTCTCCGCCCAGTTTGTCGTCCCCCTGCGGTGGGAGAGCGCCTCCGCCAACGCGCTTTTCAGCGCCATTCTCCGCCGGGGCACCGTCTCCTTCCCGGACATGGGGGCCCTCTCCCAGCGCCTAGACCAGCTCTACGGCGCCCGGATTGACACCACCATCCGCAAAAAGGGCGAGTCCCAGTGCGTGGGCTTCGTGGCCAGCCTTATCGACGACTGCTTCGCCCCCGGCGGAGAGCGCCTTCTGGAACCCGCCGCCAGCCTTCTGGGCGAGCTGATCTGCCGCCCCGTCACCCAGGACGGCCTGTTTCTCGAGGAATATTTCGAAAGCGAAAAGACCAACCTGGCCGACGCCATCCGAAGCATCCTGAACGACAAGCGGGCCTATGCCGACAGCCGCCTCCTCCAGGAGATGTGCGCCGGCGAGCCCTACGGCGTGCCCCGGCTGGGCAACGCGCAGATTGCCGCCGCCCTGTACCCCCAGCTGGTTTTCGACGCTTACCGGAACTTGATTTCCTCCTCCCGGCTGGAGATTTTTTACAGCGGCAGCGCCGGACAAGCCCGGGTGGAGGACGCCCTCCGCGCCGCCCTGGCGGACCTGCCCCGCGCGGAGATCGAGCCTCCGCCGGAGCCGGAGCCCCACGTCCTCCCGGAGGAGCCCCGGGTGATTACCGAGCGGCTGGACGTGACCCAGGGCAAGCTGGGCATGGGCTTCTCCTGCGGAAGCCAGGACGCCCCCGCCCTGCTGCTGGGAAACACCTTGTTCGGCGGCAGCAGCAACTCCAAGCTCTTCCTGAACGTCCGGGAAAAGCTGTCCCTCTGCTACTACGCCTCCTCCCTCTACCACCGGAAGAAGGGCCTGATCACCGTCTCCTCCGGCATTGAGTTCGAGAACTACCAGAAGGCCCTCGACGAAATCCGCGCTCAGCTGGAGGCCGTTCAGCAGGGTCGGCTGGAGGATTGGGAGCTGGAGGCCGCCCGCAGCACCCTGCTGAACGCCTACGCCTCCATGGGCGACTCCCAGGGGAAGCTGGAAAACTTCTACCTGGGCCAGGCCGCCACCGGCCAGGACGAGTCCCCGGAGAGTCTGGCGGAGCAGGTCCGCGCCGTCACGCCGGAGCGCATTTTCGAGGCCATGCGCACGGTCAAGCTGGACACCGTATACTTCTTGCAGGGAAAGGAGGCGGAGGCATGAAACCCGTCCGATATGAACGCCTGGGCGAGACCATCTATTGTGAGACCCTGCCCAACGGCCTGGAAATCCGGGTGGTCCCCAAGCCGGACCACGTGAAAAAATACGCCTTCTTCGCCACACGCTACGGCGGCATGGACACCCGCTTCTGTCTGGACGGCCAATGGCTGGACACTCCCGCCGGCATCGCCCACTATCTGGAGCACAAGATGTTTGACACCAAGGAGGGCAACGCCCTCCAGGAGTTGGCCAAAAACGGCGCGGAGCCCAACGCCTTCACCTCCAACGCCATGACCGGGTACTATTTCGACTCCACGGACCACTTCGACGAGAACCTGGAGATTCTGCTGTCCTTCGTCTCCGTTCCCTACTTCACGGAGGAGAGCGTGGCCAAGGAGCAGGGCATCATCGGCCAGGAGATCCGGATGATCGAGGACAACCCCGACTGGCAGATTTACGCCCGGATGCTCCAGTCTCTCTATCAGGTCTCCACCGCCCGGACCTCCATTGCCGGAACGGTGGAGAGCATCTCCCATATCACGGCGGAGACCCTCTACGACTGCCACAAGGCCTTTTACACTCCCTCCAACATGATTTTAACCGTGGTGGGCAGCGTGGACCCCGTCCGGGTGTCCGATCTGGCCCGCCGGGTCCTGCCCAAAGAGGGCGGCCCGGTCATTCCCCGGGATTACGGCGACGAGCCGGAGGCTCTGAACGCCCGGGAAACCCGCCTGGCCATGGAGGTCTCCAGTCCCCAATTCCTGGCGGGCTATAAATGCCGCCCGGTCCGGGAGGGGGAGGACCGTCTCCGGACCATGATTCTGGGGGACCTGGCCTGCGACCTGCTCTTCGGCGAATCCAGCCCCCTGTACCAGAGGCTCTACCGCCAAGGCCTGATCAACTCCAGCTTCGGCGGGGCCTTTGAGCTGATGCCCGGCGCGGCCTACCTCTACGCCGGCGGCGAGAGCAAGGAGCCCCGGGCCGTGGCCGCCGCCCTCCAGGAGGAGGCGGACCGCCTGGTCCGGGAGGGCGTGGAGAAGGATTTCTTCCAGCGGACCCTCCGGGCCAGCTTCGGGTCCAACCTCCGGGGCCTGAATTCCTTTGAAAACATCGCCGTCTCCCTCACCGAGGGCCGCTTCGGCGGCTTCGATCCCTTCCGCTTCCCCGAGGTCTTTGACGCGGTCACCCAGGAGGACGTGCTGCGCTTCCTCCGGGACAACGTGACGGAGGAGCGGTCGGCCCTCAGCGAAATCGTCCCCAAGGAGGTCTGATATGTCCGCGCCTGAACTGACCGCGCTGAAAAACATGCCCATCAGCTTCCCCGGCCTCTTCGGGGACTGGGCGTTTAACCCGGACCCCGTGGCCATCCATGTGGGCCACGGCGTCTACTGGTACGGCATCATTCTGGCCCTGGCCTTTCTGGCGGGCCTGCTGCTGTGCATGAAGCAGGCCAAGCGCTATGGCCTGACGGAGGACAACGTGCTGGACTTCGTGCTCTGGGCGGTGCCCTGCTGCATTCTGGGGTCCCGTGTTTACTATGTCCTCTTTTATCTGGACCTCTACCGGGACGCCAGCGGAGCCCTGGACTGGGGCCGGGTCGTCGCCATCTGGGATGGCGGCATCGCCATCTACGGCACCGTCATCGCCGGAGCCCTGGTCACCTTCTTCTTCACCCGCCGCAAAAACATTCCGTTCGGCGCTCTGGCGGACCTGGCGGTCATGGGCCTGCTGCTGGGCCAGATCATCGGCCGCTGGGCCAACTTCATCAACCGGGAGGCCTTCGGCGGTCTGACGGACCTGCCCTGGCGGATGCGGGTGTGGACCAGCGCCTCTCAGTATGTGGAGGTCCACCCCACCTTCTTCTACGAGAGCCTGTGGAACCTCATTGGCCTGCTGCTGATCCTCTTCGTGGTCTCCAAGGGCCGCCGCTTCGACGGGGAAAACACCTGGTTCTACTTCCTCTGGTACGGTCTGGGCCGGGCCTGGATCGAGGGCCTGCGGACCGACAGCCTGTATCTCTTTGACTGGACCCTCTTTGGCCAGCCCATACGGATCTCCCAGGCTCTCAGCGCGGCCATGGTGATCGCGGCGGCTCTGATGCTGTTTTATGAGGTCAAACTCAAGAAGCACGCTCCGGAGGACCTGCTGGTAAACCGCGTGGCCGCCGGAACAGCCCCGGAAAACGCTCCCCTGGCGGAGGGCGCTCCCCCCGACGGGGAAACGGACTCCACGGAAGGAGGCCCGGATGGCAGTCAAACTTGACGGCGCGGCCCTGGCCGCCAAAATCAAGATGCAAATTCGGGAGGAGGCCGCCGCCCTGCCCCGTCCGCCCATGCTGGCGGTGGTGCTGGCGGGAGAGGACCCCGCCTCTCAAATCTATGTCCGGGGCAAGGAGCGGGACTGCGCGGAATGCGGCGTCCACACCCGGACCCACCGCCTCCCGGCGGAGGTTTCCCAAGGGGACCTGCTGGCTCTGGTGGAGCAATTGAACCAGGACGAAGCCGTGGACGGCATTCTGGTTCAGCTTCCCCTGCCGGAGGGTCTGGACCCCCGGCCTGTCCTTCACGCCCTGGCCCCGGAAAAGGACGTGGACGGCTTCCACCCCCTGAACGCGGGGCTTCTGGCCCTGGGGGAGCCCGGTTTTCAGCCCTGCACTCCCGCCGGCGTGCTGGCGCTGCTGGACGCCTATGACATCCCCATCCGGGGGCGGCGCTGCGTCGTTCTCGGGCGGAGCCATCTGGTGGGCCGTCCCCTGGCCCAGCTTCTCACCGCCCGGGACGGCACCGTCACCCTCTGCCACTCCCGGACGGAGGACCTGCCCGCCCTCACCCGTCAGGCGGACATCCTGGTCTCCGCCGCGGGCCGTGCCGGTCTGGTGACGGCAGGCATGGTAAAGCCCGGGGCGGCGGTCGTCGACGTGGCCATGAACCGCCGGGCGGACGGCAAGCTCACCGGGGATGTGGATTTCCCGGCGGTGGAGCCTGTAGCGGGCTTCCTCACCCCGGTTCCCGGGGGCGTGGGGCCCATGACCCGGGCCTGCCTGCTGAAAAACGTCCTTCGCGCCTCCCGTCTCCGGCAGGCGCGTTAAGAAGTTGCAAAAACGCTGGTCGGTTTCGCTGAAACCGGCCAGTGCTTTTTGTTACTCCCTCCAATTTTTTCCACTTACTCCTCCTTTACATTGACTTTTTTGTGGTCTCTGGTATAATTAACGAAAAATGTACAATATAAAGTGGGCTATGTTGTGTACATTGTCCGCCGCTCATCCCCTATACTTGATCGAGGTGGTTTTTTGCTGGTCACAAGAGAGATGGATTACTCCCTGCGCATTCTCCGGGCCCTGCACCGAAGCGGGCAGCTTTCCGCCGCCGCCGTTGCCCGGCAGGAGCACATGCAAAAGGCGATTACCCTAAAGCTGCTGAACCGGCTGCTGGCCGCCGGCATCGTGGAGAGCCGCCGGGGCGTCAGCGGGGGCTATTTTCTCAAGCGCCCCTGCGCGGAGCTGAGCATATACGACGTTTTCCAGTCCATCGGTGAGCCGCCTCTGCTCAACCGCTGCCAGCGGGAGGGGTACCAATGTGAGAACTTCCCCCAGGGCGGCTGCGGCGTCTGCCGGGAGCTGAACCATATTCAGGAGACCCTGGACCGGGAGCTCCGGCGCGTCCCGCTGAGCGATCTTTTCTAGCGGAACCAGGTTTACACCGTCTCAATATGCCACAACGAACCATTACGGGAAAAGGAGGCAACACATGCTGTATCAAACCACCCAGGCCCACGAGGACCTCCGGGCGAAAGTCCGGGAATTTGCGGAGGCCGAAATCAAACCCATCGCCTTTATGCTGGACAAGGAGAACCGCTTCCCCACGGAGGCCGTGAAAAAGATGGGCGAGCTGGGCCTGATGGGCCTGCCCTATGGTACGGAATACGAGGGCGCGGGATCCGACGCCCTGAGCTATGCCATTGCCGTGGAGGAGCTGGCCCGGGTCGACGGCGGCGCGGGGGTCATTCTCTCTGCCCACACCTCTCTGGGCACCTACCCCATCGCCGCCTTTGGCAATGAGGAGCAGAAGAAGAAATACCTTCCGGACCTGTGCAGCGGCCGGAAGCTGGGCGCCTTTGGCCTGACGGAGCCCAACGCCGGGTCCGACGCCGGCGGCACCGAAACCACCGCCGAGGACATGGGAGACCACTACCTGCTGAACGGCGAGAAAATCTTCATCACCAACGGCGGAGAGGCCAGCACCTATGTGATCTTCGC
>CAJUQQ010000089.1 GCA_910588175.1 uncultured Oscillibacter sp. | reverse complement strand
TACATCGGCGTGGTGGGCCCGGTGCGGACCGGCAAGTCCACCTTCATCAAGCGCTTCATGGAAACCCAGGTAATCCCCAATATTGAAAATGTCTACCGCAAGGAGCGGGCCCGGGATGAACTGCCCCAGAGCGGCTCCGGCCGGACCATCATGACGGCGGAGCCCAAGTTCGTTCCGGAGGAGGCGGCCCAAGTCCAGCTGGAGGGCGGCGCGTCTTTTTCGGTACGGCTCATCGACTGTGTCGGATACATGGTCCGGGGAGCCATCGGCCAGTTTGAGGACGACGCTCCCCGGATGGTGACGACGCCCTGGTACGATCACGAGATTCCCATGACCGAAGCGGCAGAAATCGGCACCCGGAAGGTGATTTCGGAGCACTCCACCATCGGAATTGTCATTACCACCGACGGCACTGTCTCCGACATCCCCCGGGAGGACTATCTGGAGGCGGAGGAGCGGGTCGTCCGGGAACTCCAGGAGCTTGGGAAGCCCTTTATCGTCCTGCTGAACTCCGCGGATCCCAAGAGTGACCGGGCGGAGGCCATTGCCCGGGACATTGCCTCCCGCTACGAGGTAAACTGTGTCCCGGTGAACTGTCTGGATTTAGGGGAGGAGGACGTGTCGGACATCCTGCGGGCCGTTCTGTACGAGTTCCCCATGCAGGAGCTAGACCTGTTCCTGCCCCCCTGGGTGGACGCCTTGCCCATGGGCCATCCGATTAAGGCCAGCCTCTATGAAGCGGTGCGCCAAGGAACCTCTCAGCTCCAGCATATCCGGGAGGTAGAGGGCGTCATTGCCGCCTTGGGAGGCTGTGAGAACATCAGCGAGGCCAAGATCACCTCCATTGATCTGGGCACCGGTGTGGCGGCGGCCAGCCTCAGCCTGCCTCGGGAGCTGTTTTACCACACCCTGTCGGAGCAGTCCGGCTTTGAGGTGGGGGACGACGGAGACCTGATGAGCCTCTTGACCCGCCTGGCGGCGGTAAAAGCGGAGTACGACAAGGTGGCCGGGGCTCTGCGGGACGTGAAGGAGACGGGCTATGGCATCGTGGTCCCCAGCATCGACGAACTGACTCTGGAGGAGCCGGAAATCATGAAGCAGGGAGGCCGCTATGGAGTGAAGCTGAAGGCCAGCGCTCCCAGCATCCACATGATTCGGGCGGATATCGAGACGGCGGTTTCGCCCATTGTGGGGAACGAAAAGCAGTCCGAGGACATGGTGAACTATCTGCTCCAGGAGTTTGAGGGGGATACCAGTAAAATCTGGCAGTCCAACATTTTTGGACGGAGCTTCCACGAGCTGGTCAGCGACGACCTCCAGGGCAAGCTGAAGCGAATGCCGGACGACGCCCGCAAAAAACTCCAGGAGACCCTGACCCGCATTATCAACGAGGGCAGCGGCGGACTGATCTGCATTATTCTATAAATCGAAAGGCGGGCATTGGTATACCAATGCCCGCCTTTTTGGAATGCGTGGTCTATGGGATTTCCTCCGGCAAGGGCTTCCGCGTGTACTGCGCCAGGTCTTTTCGAACCGCTCCCAGACGCCGGAACGCCTCCCGGCCCTGTTTCAGCGTGATACCTCGGTTTTCCTCGCTGGGCTGGTCCTCACCAAGGGCAAACACGTCGTTTTCCCAGAAGCACACCGGGCAAATATAAGCGACGGCCTCCTCTTTGGGAACGGGGAAGGTCCGGTACCCGCAGCAGGGGCAGGGAAATTTTACCGTTTCCATCACCGTTCCGTCCCCCTTTTCGGTGTGTAGAGCCGGGATAAATCCGCCCCCTCCAGCTCCAGTAAGCACCGCTTTTTTTCAATGCCTCCGGCATAGCCCGTCAGACTGCCGCCCGCCCCCACCACCCGGTGACAGGGAATGAGGATGGAGATGGGATTGTGTCCCACCGCGCCGCCCACCGCCTGGGGGGAGGCGGGGACCCCGGCGGCTTTCAGCTTCTCGGTTAAGGCCCCATAGGTTGTCGTCTCCCCAAAGGGAATCTCCAGAAGCAGCGCCCAGACCTTTTGACGGAAGTCACTTCCTCTGGGGGACAAGGACGGCAGGGAGGGGCGCTCCCTCTTCGTGAAATAAGCGTCCAGCCACGCCGCCGCCTGATGGAAAACCGGCAGATCCGTCCGCTCCGCCGTTTCCCGTTCCAGCCCAGCGGCGAAATACTTCTGAGCCTCCAGCCAAAGACCGGTGACGGCGGCTCCGTCGGAGGCCAAGGTCAGAGGCCCCAGGGGGGAGGCCAGCTTGGTCAGGTATGTCATAGGCAGCTCCTCCTTTTTATTTCAGCGTCCTCATTATACCAGAACAAACGTATGATCGCAAGCACTTTTTCGGGAATGCCCTATTGGGAGCGTTCATGATGCGTTGGCAGACTCATGCGTCCGCCCTGCACCTCGTTTCTCTCATAAAATGCGCGTACGGCCCCTTCCTTTGTCCGTCCGCACTTGCAAGACTCTTATACTCGTGTTACTATATCGTCAGAGAGCAAACGCAAAACGAAAGGAGTGGACTCCATGCTGCTTGCCATCGACGTAGGCAATTCCAACACCTCTGTCGGCCTCTTTGACCAGGAAAAGAACCTCCGCTTTCTGGCCTCCCTGGACACGGACAGCCGGAAGACCGCTGATCAGATCAGCATTGACCTGATGAACCTCTTCACCCTCTATCATTTCAGCTATAAGGAGGTTACCGGGGCCATCCTGTGCAGTGTGGTCCCGCCGCTGAACTTCATGATGGAAAAGGCTCTGACCCGCCTTCTGGGTAAGCCTCCCATGGTGGTTGGCCCTGGCGTAAAAACCGGCCTGAACATCCGTCTGACGGTTCAGACCCAGGTGGGGGCGGACATTGTGGCGGACGCGGTGTCGGCTCTGGAGAAGTTTACGCCCCCCATCATTACCATCGACATGGGAACGGCCACCACCATTGGCGTCATCTCCGAGGGCCGGACCTATGAGGGGGGACTGCTGCTGCCGGGAGTCAACGTCTCTCTGGAGGCTCTGAGCCACCGGGCGGCCCAGCTTCCGGACATCTCTCTCCAGCATCCCAAGGCTCTGATCGGAAAAAACACCGAGGACTGCATGCGCTCCGGCATCGTCTACGGCACCGCCGGAATGCTGGACGGGGTCATCGACCGCATTCGGGAGGAGTTCTCGGGCCGGGAAGTCAGCGTAGTGGCCACCGGAGGAAACGCCCCGGTGATTGTGCGTTACTGCCGCAATCGAATCATTTACGACAAGTTTCTCCTGATGGACGGACTGTGGACCATCTATCAAAAAAACCGCTGACCGCAGAACACAGCGGACATTGTTTCTGTCATCTTGTCCCTTGTCCAAGCCTTGCTTGAAAAACGCCGTCCTAGAGTCTGTTTTAAAACCGTCAAAACGCCGTTTTGGGGTATCTTTTTCCGACAGAACTGCGTTGATTGGACTTGAAATCCGTCTTGTCCGGCAAAGCATCCGCCCTATTCGACATTCTATCATTTTTCAAACAAGCCCTAAAGAGAGCAGCCGTCCGCCTGCCGGCGGACGGCTTTTTTACGAAAACAGCATTGCCCGGGAACGTCCGTCTATTTTTCCCGTCTATATGAGTGAGGGCCCTTCTACCAAACAAGAAAGGGGAACGGATATGGAAGATCACGCCATCGTAGACCTGTACTGGTCCCGGAATCCGGAGGCCATCCAGCGGACAGGGGAAAAATACGGAAGTTACTGCCGCGCCGTCGCCTGGAACATCCTGGCGGACCGGCGGGACGCGGAGGAATGCGTCAACGACACTTGGCTGGGTGCCTGGAACGCCATACCGGAAAACCGCCCGCATCTGCTGGCACCGTTTCTGGGGAAAATCACACGAAATCTAGCGTTTACCCGCTGGCGGGCCAGCCGTGCGGAAAAGCGGGGCGGAGGAGAATTGCCCCTGGTTCTGGAGGAGCTGGAGGAGTGCGCCTCATCGGATAATCCCCTCCAGGCGGTGGAGGCGGCGGAACTGGAAGCGGTGGTCAACCGTTTCCTCCATACCCTGCCGGAGCGGGAGCGCAATGTGTTTCTCCGGCGTTACTGGTTTACAGAGCCCATGGCAGACATTGCCCGGCGCTATGGAATGCGGGAACCCACTGTGCGGAGCAGTCTCTTCCGCAGCCGGGAGAAACTGCGGCACTATTTGGAAAAGGAGGGCTTGCTATGAAGAATCAGGAACAGCTGTTTCTCGCCATCGGCGGAGCGGACCCGGAGCTGGTGGCCCGCAGTGAGCGGAAGCGTCAACATCGCTGGGCTGGGTACTGCCTGGCCGCCGCGGCCTGTATGGCCCTGGTATTGTCCTTGGGCCGTGTTCTCCCGCTGTGGACAGAACCGTCCGTCATTACCACACCGGACCCGCCGGTAACACAGGGCCCGGAAGGCGCTATACCGCCGGATCGTCCAAAGCCGGACCCTTACGGCACGCAGTTCTTCCTGCCGGAGCAGGGCAGTGAAATCGGGACCCTGAGGCTGCTGAGTTATGCCCCGCAATCTCTGGAGGAGGCCGTGGATTTCCTCATTTATGTCAATGAAGAACAGTTTTCCATCCGTGAAGAAAATGGACTTTACAGTATTAGAAGTACAAATCCTTTGCCGAAAAATTTTCCAGAGCTTGGATTGGATATCCTCCATTTGTCTGGCACGGCTCCCGACGCGGCCAGGGCGGATGCCGGGGAAACCCTGAAAGACCGCGACATGGAGGTGACTTCGGAAGAGCTGTCCGCCGCTTTGCCGGACAGCCTCTACCTTCGGGCCAGCGCGGGCACCGATTGGGACTCCGAACAGGCGGAATTCTGGTTCGTGTCTGACGGACAAGGAGGAACCTTTATCCTCGCCTCACGTTACTTCCTGGAGGCGGAGGAGGGCATGGGCATGCGCTTCCGGGACATGGTTTCCAGCTTCCGGGTCATCCCTCTGAACAAGACTGTGCCGGAATGGATGGCTTCTCTCTATGCGGCAACAAACCGCCTGTTCCCAGCGCTGCTGTCTAATGACCTTTCCAGCGTTTCCGATTTGCTGGCGGAGGGGTCCGACGCGGATGCCTATGGAGAAAACGTTTGGGAGTACCTCACCGTGGCCTCCGTGGACTACACCCTGGACAACGACCAGGACCCGTCTTCCGCACTTGTGTCCGTTAAGCACCGCCTGAACCTGGAGGAAGGGGATAGCTATTTTTATCTGACCATGGAGCTGATACGCCAGGATGGACAATGGCTTCTGGAGTGGTCCGGTATTGAGAAGTAAGAAATCCGTATTCATAACCGGAGGACGCCAAACGAGAAGAACCGGGCCCGCCAATCGCAGTGGGCCCGGTTTCTATGGATTCATATGGATTGTCAGAAATGACTGCCTTTTTTAGCAGCACAGGGGCCGGACAGGCGTTTTGCCCCCGGCCTCTGTGAAATCAAAGATTACTTCGCCAGAACCTTCTTGAGCTTGGCAAACCGGGGCAGGGAATCCTGCTTGGGCAGTTTGGGCTCGCCCTGAACCAGAGGCAGCACATACTCAATGAAGGGCTTTTCCACACCGTTGCGGGCGGCGTTAATCCACTCCAGAGGCACCTTTTTCTCGGTGTTGGCCACGTCGGTCAGACCCAGCAGCTTGGTCTTGCAGACATACTGGCCGTTCTCATAGCTCCGCTCGAAGCCCACCATTTTGTCGGTGATTCCCGCCACAGCGTTCTCCACGGCGGCCTTGCCGGACATGAAGGACTCCTCAATATCAGTCTCGGAGGCCAGGTGCGCGCCACAGCGCTGGAGGAGGCTCAGCTCAATGCCCCGGACCTTGGCGCCGGTCTTCTGCTTCACGGCGTCGGCCAGCATGGCGGCCAAGCCGCCCAGCTGCGCGTGGCCAAAACCGTCGGTGGCGGAGGTCTTTGCCTCGGAGACAAAAGAGCCGTCGGCGTAGTGGATACCCTCGGAGACAGCCACCATGCAGTTTCCCTTCTCCTTATAGATGCGGTCCACATCGGTCAAGAACTGGTCCATGTCAAAGTCCACCTCAGGGAGGTACACCAGATCCGGGCCCGCGCCGTAAGCGGAGGCCAGGGCGGCGGCGCCGGCCAGCCAGCCCGCGTGACGGCCCATGATTTCGATAACGCAGACCATGCCGGTGTCATAGACCCGCGCGTCCTGATAAACCTCCATACAGCTGGTGGCGATATACTTGGCGGCAGAGGCAAAGCCGGGGCAGTGGTCGGTGCCGAAGAGGTCGTTGTCAATGGTCTTGGGCACGCCCATAACCCGGCACTCATAACCGACCTTCTGCATGTATTTGCTGATTTTGTTGCAGGTATCCATAGAGTCGTTGCCGCCGTTGTAGAAGAAATAGCGGACATCGTATTTCTTGAAGATCTCCAGAATACGCTTATAATCGGTGTCGTCCACATCCGGATCCTTCATCTTATAACGGCAGGAGCCCAGAGCGGAGGACGGGGTGTATTTCAGCAGTTCCAGCTCGGCGGGGTCCTCCTGACCCATGTCAAACAGCCGGTCGTTCAGCACGCCTTTGATACCGTGCTCCGCGCCCAGGACGCGGGTAATATTGGGATTTTTCAGGGCGGTGCTGATCACGCCGTAGGCGCTGGCGTTGATAACGGAAGTGGGGCCTCCGGACTGGCCAAAGATGCAGGCGCCTTTCAATTCACTCATGAGAAACAGCCTCCTCAAAAAAATTT
>CAJUQQ010000088.1 GCA_910588175.1 uncultured Oscillibacter sp. | reverse complement strand
CGTTCAGGGCGCGCTCACGCTGCTCCACCGTGGCCTGGGGCAGGTCACGCACAACGTAGGCGTAGTGCTGGGGCATGGTCACATTCAGGGGATAGTGCTTCGCGTTCTTGTCCATTTTGAGTTACCTCCAAGTTTGGCTTTCGCCAGTATATATTGGAAACCCCGGTCGCCGTGGAGAGAGTACACGGCTGGCGGACGGCGTTCCCAGTTTTGACTGCGGGGAAGGAACCTCAGTCCGCCTCCCCATAGAGTTGAATCATTGCCGCAGCCAGCTCGCCGGCGCGGTAAAAGTCTTCCAGCACCAGGTATTCTTCTTTTGTATGGTTTTTATAATATCCGGTGGCAATGCCCACCGAGGAGATGCCCTGGGCATTGAAGATATTCGCGTCCATGCCGCCGCCGCCCGATTCCACCAGGCACGCCAGCCCCACGGCTCCGCAGGCCCGCCGGGCCAGGCGGAGGACCTCCTGCTCCTCGCCGATGTGGAAGGGCCGAAAAAGCTCCTCAATCTCCAAACAGATCTTCGCACCCTCCGCCGCCGCCACCCGGAGGCAGTGGTCTTTAAAGTAGGCCACGTACTCCTCCAGCCGCCGGAACTCCTGGCTGCGGGCCTCGCCCTTGAAGGAAGCCGGGTCACACACCACGTTGCGGGTGTGTGACCCGGTGGAAAGCATGGGGAAATTGGCGGTGGTCAGCTCGTCCAGCCGTCCTTGGCGGAGGGTGGACAGCATGTCGCACATGATCTTAGCGGCGTCGACACCCTTTTCCGGTTCGTTGCCCGCATGGGCGGAAAGGCCGATGAGCTCGGCCCCCAGGAAGTACATGCCAGGAGCGGCGTTGATAATGCGCCCAGTCGGGCCGGACGAGTCGAAAAACAGGCCGATCTTCGATTGGATCTGGGAGGCATCCATTTGTTTTGCCCCCAAGAGCCCCACCTCCTCGCTGATGGTGAACAGCACCTCCAGTCGGGGCAGGGGCTGGCCGATGGAAAGGGACTGGCGCAGTCCCTCAAGGATGGCGCACAGGCCGGACACATCGTCGGCGGCCAGGATGGTCGCGCCGTTGGAACGGAGCACGCCGTCCCGCTCCGTGGGAACGATGCCAAAGCCCTCCCCGACCCGGTCCATATGGGAGCAGAGGAGCAGGGAACCCTCCCGCTCGCCCTCCCGCCAGGCGAAGATGTTCCCGCAGTCTCCTCCCAAGGCTTTCCCGGCATTGTCCATGGTCACGGTGAAGCCCAGGTCCCGGAGCTTTGCCGCCAGCTTCCCGACGATGGCTTTCTCCTGACCGGAAACCGAGTCGGTGCGGATCAACTCCAACAGCTCCTGATACATGCGCTCGTTTTTCATAAGGTCTCTCCTTGCTGTCCGTATCTTTGGACCTCCTCATCGGCCCGTTTCACGATTCGGATGCCAAGAATCAGCGCGGCGGCGGAGATCACCGCGCAGGTCAGGATGAACCCGTCCTGAATGGCAAACAGGAAACGGTCTGCCAGCATGACGGTCACGATTAAAACGCTCCCGAACGCCTCCAACTGCAATCCCCGCCGTCTCGACAGTTTCATGACGTCCTCCTTAGATTACTGCACACCCATCATCACCAGGATGACCCGCATGATGACGAGGCTCAAGGCCGCGTCGAAGAGGCAGACCAGAATCATCAGCGGATGCCACTTCTTGTTGGACCCGGTAACCAGCACGATGCGGGCGTAATGGCCGATCAGGGTGCCCATCAGAATGCAGGCGGGCAGCATCATGGAAGCCTGGCCCAGCGTCAATGCGCCGGATTCGTACATGGACGCCGCCGTGGCGCAGCCGGAAGCCTTGGCGAAGAAGGCGGAGATCAGCACGGCGAAGGCCTCGCCGGGCAGTCCGAACAGGCCCATTACCGGAGACATGACCACGCCCAGCAAGTCCATCAGGCCGGTCTCCTTGAGGATGTAAACCAGAACGTAACCCAGAATCATAGCCGGGGTGATGTTTTCGATGCCGACCTTAAACCCCTTGGCGCAGCCTTTCAGGAAGACGTCGACAATAGAAGCCTTCTGCTTTACCGGGACGGCGGTTTTTTGCTCACTCATTTCCAATTCCTCCTTACACCTTTTTCTTATTCAGCGCCAGCACCAGCCGGATGATGTTGGCGCCTACCAGCTTGCAGACAAACATGATGATGATGCAGGGGCCCAGCGCCACGGGGCAGATCGCTACCAGAGGCGCTCCGCCGGTAATGGTGTTGTTGATACAGGCCGAGCCTGCGTATTGGTAGGTAGCGAAAATGGTCCGCTCGTCGTCGGTGATGTCTCCCGCATCATAGAGGTCCTTGGTCATGACAGCCGCCACGTCAGAACCAGTAAAACTGGAGACGAAGGCGATGCCGCACTTGCCGGGAATACCCATCAGGGGACGGAGCAGGGGACGGAAGAGGACGTCGGAGGCCTTGAACGCACCCAGCTCCTCGAACACCGCCAGCAGTCCGCAGAAGAACATGACAGGGGGAATCAGGTTGAATCCGGCCATGAAGCCGTCCTTGGCGCCAGTGCCGCCGGAGCCAATGAGATTCGCTCCGGTGTCGCCAATTTTGCCGAAGGAACCGGACAAGTTTGTGAAGTCCAGCACCTTGATGGGGCCCTCTGCCGTGCGAAACGCGCCCGACAGAACGAGGATCAGGAAAATCAGGGCAATCCACGCGCCGATGCCGATCGTTTCCTTCTGGTCTTTTACCTTGGTGTTTTCCATTTTCTGCTCCTCCTTTTTATTCCTTCATGAAATCGTCCCGCAGCGAGGCGGCGGCACAGGCGGCCAGGACGCAGCGCTGGTAGAACGACTCCACATTGGCGTATTCTCTGGGCGTGTGATTCCCCTCGCCCCAGGGGCCCATGCCGCACACGGTCGGCACGCCGGCGGCCACCGTGATGCCGGAATCCGACAGGCTGTCCGAGTGGAAGCAGCCGATTTCACCAAAACCGCAGTCCGCCGCCGTCCGTTTCAGATGGGCGAACAGCGCCTTTACGCCGTCGGTAGTGTCCATGCACTGCATGACGCAGCTCAGGTCCAGCTCCGCTGCGGTATCCGGGACCGTGCTGTGGTCCGCCGCCTTCCGCAGAATATCGAAAATCTCCTTCCCCACCGCCATGCTTTTGAAACGGACGCCGATGCGGATGACGCAGCTGTCCGGGATGGTATTCTCTCCGATGCCGCCGCTGACCATGCCGCAGTTGATGAGCCGCCCTCGGGGAATGTCGTTCTGGGCCTCAATCTCCACGATTTTATGGGCCGCCTCCAGGATAGCCGAACGTCCCTTCTCCGGCGCGAGACCCGAGTGTGCCGCCACGCCGTAAACCGTTATGCGGACCGGGCCGCCGCCGTTGCGGCCCACCACGAAGTGATTGTTTTGGTATCCGGTCTCAAAGTTGAAAGCCGCCAGAGCGCCCGCCGCCTCCTGGGCGAAGACCTCCTTGGTGTTGGAGAACATATGGAGGTTCTCTTCGTCCCCGGCGAAGATGAACTTGATGGGGCGCTCCCGCCAGCCGATTGCCGCCAGAGCCTTTACGATGTACAGCGCCATGACCAGGCCGGGCTTCATATCCAAAATGCCGGGACCGTGGGCCAGGCCCTCCTCGTCAACGCGGAAGGGACGTTCCTTGGCCGCGCCTTCCTTGAAAACCGTGTCCATGTGGCCGATAAGCAGGAGAGGGGCCTTGCCGCTCGCCATGTTCCACGCGCCGACCAGCATGTCCCCGGCATTCTCCATGTGGATGGTCCGTGTTTGGATGCCCGCCGCCTCCATCTCCCGGCGCAGAATACCGCAGACCTGGTTTACTCCCTCAATCTGACGGCTTCCGCTCTCGGTGTTCACCAGCTCCTCCCACAGCAAAAGCATGGGCTGGCGCTGCCCGTCAATGTACTGACGGATTTGTTCATAGATCCTCTCCATAATGTTCCTCCTTTAGTTTATCTCACAGCATATTCACCACAAAGCCGGCGATCAGCACGGAGGCGATCGTGACCGTGACGAAACCCGCCGTCAGCATTTTGGGAAGCAGGTAGTTGAGAATAGCCGCCTTTTCCCGGTCGTTCCGCCCAATGGCCTCGGAAACCTCCTGGGGAATCAGCATGGTGGTGGGGAAGCCGAAGGTGCAGGAAATTCCCAGGGAAACCGCTAGGCCGAAGGGGACTTTCAGAAGCTTCCCGGCCACAAAGCCCACCGCCACGGTGCCCGCCACGCCCAGCACCGCCGCCGCCAGCAGAGGGACCAGCACGCTGACGACCTGCTGCGGCGTGGTCGTGGCCAAATTTGAAAAAATCAGGATGGTCACGAAGAATGTAATCAGGCCGCCGGACTGGGTCTTTGCCAGAATGCCCTTCTCCAAAAAGCCTAGGGCAAAGAACAGCGCTCCCATCACCAGGCAGAGCACAAAATAATGCACCGCGCCGTTCGTCAGCTTTGCCGTATAATAAGCGGCGACCGCAACCATGCCCAGCTTTGCCAGATACACCGAGGGGCGGGAGAACAGAGCCGGTAATTCCAAAAGCCCTCTCTTCCTCTGAACGGAAGTCTCCTGGACCTGTTCACTGTACTGCGCAACCAACTCCGGCTCCTCTCGGAAGCGGAGGGCCGTGCGCCGCAGCAGCAAAGAGGCGATGGGCACGCCGATGAACTTCTGCGTGACATAGAGGACAATGCAGAAAGTGCCCGCCAGCTCCAGACCCTTTTCCTTCAGCGTCGTGGTCATAATGAGAGTAGCCGCGCTGCCTCCGGCGAAAATCGGGGCTCCGGCTACCGCCATGTCCATACCCATGATGGGACCGCCCAGAAGAATGATGGCCGCCACAGAGCCAAGGACACAGCAGATGGAAATCACAACAACCTTCCACTGCCGTTTGATTTCCGGGAAGTCAATCGTTGTGCCCAGGGAAACAATCAGAATTCCCGCGATGAGGTTTCCAAAACCACTGACCTGGGCGTCCTCAATCAGCGTCCGGGGCAGGGCTCCGCTCCAAAAGCCAGCCAGCAGAATCAGCGCGATCCCAAGTACCGTGGAGAAGACCGCTTTGGTTTTTTGGGCAATGAGTTCGCCCGCCGCATAGACGCAAAGTAGAATTGTCAGCGCCGCAATTCCCGTCATGTTCCATCCCGTCCTTTCCCTTGATGTCCCTATTGTATCGGGAACATTTCGGGCCTGTCTAAGCTGAAAAAGTTATAGCCGGGTTATAAATGGCAGGAATATCTATTTTATATGATTTTTAAAGCATCAATTTGTGCGGCTTAGACAAAAAAACACACCTCACACAGAAACTGTGCAAGGTGTGAAGGCTTATCTCCGACGGTTTTTCGTCAAAATTGCAGAGAAACGGGGTACAAATTTTGGAGCATGGCAACGAAGTCCGCGGCCTCCTCGCTGAGGGTTTCCCGCTTCCTCTGGAGCCAGCCGGAGGTAATTTGGATTTTACAGTTGCGGATGGGAATGGTGCGGATGCCATAGGCGGAAAAATCATCCGCGCTCAAGCCGGGGCCAAAGCGGAACGCGTCCGTGGTATGGAGAAGGGAGAGAATGGCGGTACTGTCATTGGCGTATACGACCCGGGTGAAGCTGGTCAGCCGTACGCCATCGATTTCCAAGTAGTGGGTCAGGTTGGAAAAGTAGTCATCCGGGCGGCGGACAAAGGGATATTGCAGCAGCTCCAGAATCGTCACCTCATCCCGGTCGTAGAGGGGATGGGCAGGGCCCAGGTTGGCATACCAGGTGTCCATGCCGAGGACATGAAGCTCGATGCCCTTGAAATTTATGAGGTGGCGAAGCTCCTTCAGCTGCACC
The DNA here is from genome assembly GCA_910588175.1 of uncultured Oscillibacter sp. Lineage (GTDB taxonomy): Bacteria > Bacillota > Clostridia > Oscillospirales > Oscillospiraceae > Oscillibacter. Next base: position 1,060 of record CAJUQQ010000088.1, on the reverse strand, counting down.
TGATTGCTCATGACAAAGCCAATGTCCGCCTCACCACTTTCCACCATCTCAATGACGCGGTACATACGCTCTTCCGATAGTTTGAGGGAAATGGATTCTGTCCGGTGGCGGATATAAAACTCGCTCATCAGGCGGCCCATGGTGATGATGGGATACGAGGCGACGGACAGTATCCGGGGAGCCTCCTTCACCGCCAAGCCCTCAATCAGCTCCATCTGGTTCATGATGGTGCGGGTGTACTGGTAGAGCTTTTTCCCATCCTCCGTCAGCTCTACTCCCCGGTTGGTACGGTAGAAAATGTTTACTTTCAATTCGCTCTCCAGGTTGCTGATGGCCTTGCTGAGATTGGGCTGGGTCGCAAAGAGTTTTTCCGCCGCCTTGTTGAAACTGCCCTGGTCGGCGACCGTCATGAAATAGATCAACTGCTGAAGCTGCATAGTGAATATCCTTTCAACGTGCGTAAGAATAGCGTTTCCATGGCCTATCGCCAATTCCCGCCGGCTGCCTTTTCTGATCCATTCAAGCGTCGGCACGCGCGGCATCCTTCCGTGTCCGTTTTGTCGTTCGCACCAGGGAAACCAATAACCAAATTATCGTTTCAAAAACGGATAAACGCAAGTGGTTTCTTTATTCTTTGTTTATAGCGGCGCAGTTTTTGAGCCATCCGAGCTGTGGGAGGCACAGCAGAAGATTTTGGCCTCATCTCCTGATTTGGCAAAGCTATTGATCTGGAGGCGACCGTATTCATCAGCCAGAGCTGCGCTTTGCTTTTACCCTACCTGTCGTAATCCGATGTCGGGTTTAACTGCTGTATCAGCTCCTGGAATCCATCCAACGCGCTTTGGAGATTTTCGATAATGTCCAGAGCCAATTCATCCGGCGCGGGCAGATTGTCCATATCTGCCAGGGACTTATCCTTAATCCAAAAGATATCCAGGCTGGCCTTATCCCGAACCAGAATTTCCTGAACGGTGAATTTCCTCCAGCGGCCATCCGGGTGATCCCCCGACCATGTCTCATGGCGCTGATGCCGGTTCTCCGGATGGAAGCAGGAGATAAA
>CAJUQQ010000087.1 GCA_910588175.1 uncultured Oscillibacter sp. | reverse complement strand
TCCACTATGAAAGTCGCCATCTACACCCTTGGCTGCAAGGTGAACCAGTACGAGAGCCAGGCCATGGAGCGGGAACTCCAGGCCCGGGGACACACGGTGGCACCCTTCGGCCAGGAGGCAGACGCCTGTATCATCAACACCTGTTCCGTCACCGCCGTCAGCGACCAGAAATCCCGGCAGATCGTCCACCGGGTCCGCCGGGAGCACCCGGAAGCCGTGGTGGCCGTCTGCGGCTGCTGGTCCCAGACCCACGCCGCCGAGGCCCGGGCCCTGGGGGCGGACGTATTGACGGGCACCGGGGACCGCATGGGCTTCCTGAGCCTGCTGGAGCGGGCTGTCCGGGAGCGGACCCCGGAACGCGGGGGCCCCCTGGAGGCCGTGGACCCGCCCTTTGAGCGGCGGCATTTTGAGTGGCTGCCCGCCGGGGGGCTGGAGGGCCGCACCCGGGCCCTTTTGAAGGTGGAGGACGGCTGTTCCAACTTCTGCTCCTACTGCATCATCCCCTATGCCCGGGGGCCGGTGCGGTCCCTGCCTATGGGGGAGGCGGCGATCCAAGCCCTGGGGCTGAAAAACCAGGGCTATCAGGAGATCGTGCTGACGGGCATTGAGATTTCCTCCTGGGGGCGGGACCTCCACGAGGGGACCACCCTGATTGATCTGCTGGAGGCCGTCAGCGCCGCCGTGCCCGGCGTGCGGCTGCGGCTGGGGAGCCTGGAGCCCCGGACCATTACGGAGGAGTTCTGCCAGCGGGCGGCGCTGCTGCCGGACCTGTGCCCCCAGTTCCACCTCTCCCTCCAGAGCGGATGCGACGCCACCCTGAAGCGGATGCGCCGGAGGTACGACACCGCCCGGTACCTCCGGTCGGTGGAGCTGCTGCGGGGAGCCTTCCGCCACCCCGCCATTACAACGGACCTGATCGCCGGCTTCCCCGGGGAAACGGAGGAGGAGTTTCAGGAGACCCTGGCGTTCATCCGGAAATGCGCCTTTGCCCGGATGCACATTTTCCCCTATTCCGAGCGTCCCGGCACCCCGGCGGCGGAGATGGAGCAGCTTCCCAAGGGTCTCCGGGGAGAGCGGGCCCGCGCGGCGGCGGACGTTGCCGCCGCCATGCGCCGGTCCTATCTGGAGGAGTGCGTGGGACGGACGGAGGAGGTGCTCTTCGAGCAGCCCGCCGGGGAGGAGGGCCTTTTCCTGGGCCACGCCCCCAACTACGCGGAAGTGCTGGTAAAGGGGGAGAATCTGCGCAACAAGATCCGCCCCGTGCGCGTCACCCGGACGGACGGGGAAGTCCTGTTCGGGGAACTGGAGGAGTGAGGACATGAGGAGCCACTTTTTCGCCTACATCTCCCGGATGCGGTTCATCCAGCGCTGGGCGCTGATGCGGAACACCGCCCCGGAAAACGTCCAGGAGCACAGCCACCAGGCGGCGGTGCTGGCCCACGCCCTGGCGGTGATCCGCAGGGAGAAATTCGGCGGCACCGTGGACCCCGGCCTGGCGGCGGCGGCGGCGCTGTACCACGACGCCAGCGAAATTCTCACCGGGGATATGCCCACCCCCATCAAATACCACAATCCCGCCATTCAAAACGCCTATAAGGATGTGGAGGCGGTGGCGGAGCGAAAGCTTCTGGACATGCTGCCGGAGGAGCTGCGGGCGGCTTACGTCCCGGTGCTGACCGGTGTGGACCCGGAGGTGGAACGGCTGGTGAAGGCGGCGGACAAGCTGTCCGCCTACATCAAGTGCGTGGAGGAGCTGAAGGCCGGAAACGCCGAATTCCGGGAGGCCGCCGCCCAGACCCGGCGGGCCCTGGAGAGCTATGGCCTGCCGGAGGTGGACTATTTTCTGGAGACCTTTCTGGAGAGCTTTTCCCTGACCCTGGACGAGCTGAAATAACCAGGAACTTTTTGCCGCCTCCCGCCGTCTAAAGGGATAACTTAGAACCTGTCTTCCTAACCGCCGGACGCTGTCCGGACGGGGCTTTTCCCGCCGGAACCCTGTCCGCGCTCCGCGTGGTCCGCCGGGATTCCCCCGGAACCGCTCCCCCGGTTGGGCAGACAGGCTCTTACGATTTGGAGGGATGATTATGAAACGACTGCTTTCCCTGGCCCTGGCCGCCGCCCTGCTGGCGGCGCTGGCCCTGCCCGCCGCCGCGGAGGAGGCCCAAGAAGCCCAGGACGCCCGCCTCGCCAAGGTCACCGCCCTGGTGAAGGGGGCTTTGGATCTGGATACGGAGGCCTACGAGTCCTTTCGCGGCAGCTTGACCGAGGACCTGGTCCCCCAGTGGGACCTGAGCTGGGAGGGGGAAAACCGGTCCCTCTCCATCTCCGCCCTGGAGGACGGCGCTGTCGTCCGCTTCTACCGCTGGGAGTCCGATCCCACGCCGGATCAGAGCCGCTCCGCCTTCCCCACCTTCCCGGAGACGGCGGAGGCGGCGGACCGGGCCGCGGCGGAGGACTTCCTCGCCCGGGTTCTCCGGGACGGGGAGCGCGTGGAGCTGGAGCGGGAGGAGAACGGCGGCCTCTCCCTGGGCAGCTCCGGCAGCGCTTGGTCCGGGACCCTGGTCCTGAACGGCCTGCCCTCCTCCCTGCACTACTCCATCCGGGTGGAGAACGGCCTGGTGGAGCACTTTGACCGGGACGCGCCGGAGACGGCGGCGGTGGGCGGCGTGCCCTCCCCCGACGCCTCCGTTCCCCGGGACCAGGCCGGCGCCAGCTTGAAGGAGACCTTGAAACTGAACCTGGAGTATGTCTTTGAAACGCCCGGCGAGTCCAGGGCCGTCCTTCGCTATGTGCCGGAGGCGGGAGCCCACGAGTTCCTGGTGGACGCCAGGACCGGCGAGCGAATGGACCTGACGGAGCTGGAGGAGCGGATGCGCCGGAGCTACCGCTCCGCCTCCGGCGGAAACGGCGCTCCCGGCGACAAGGCGGAGATGACCGCCGACGAGGCGGGCCTCACCCAGGCGGAGCTGGAGGGCGTCCAAACGCTGGAGGGCGTCCTTTCCAAAGAGGAGCTGGACCAGGCGCTCCGGGCGGAGAGCGCCTACGGCCTCCGGGGCTATTCCCTGACCTCCTTTGCCTACCAGCCCCGCAGCAAGGACAGCGGCGAAACGGGTGTGGACTGTGAGCTCCGCTACACCCGGAGCGAGAACGGGGAGCGCCTGCGCCGGAACATCACCGTGGACGCTAAGACCGGAGCGGTCCGGGCCGTCTGGTCCAGCGCGCCCTACGGCCGGGGGGCGAAGCTGACGGAGGACCAGGCCAGGGAACAGGCCGAGGTCTATCTGAAGGCCCTCTGCCCGGACCGGGCCCCGGCGTTCTACAGCGCCCCGGACAGCCAGGCCGTGCCCCTGCGGGAGAAGAAGGACCCCTCCTACCTTTTCCGCTTCGCCCGGCGGGAGAATGGGATTTTCTTCCCCGCCAATCTCTACGAGGTTTCCATCGACGCCTCCGACGGCTCTGTCTACGGCCTCTCCGTCACCTGGGACGAGGACGTAACCTTCCAGGACCCCAAGAACGTGATTTCCCCGGAGGCGGCCCTGGAGGCTTGGGCGGGGACCTATGAAACGGCGCTGGCCTACCGGAGCGTGCCCCGGAAACTCAGCAAGGCCGACCCGGTCCAGGCCAAGCTGCTGGAGCGGGATCAGGAGTATTCCTACGCGCTTCTCCTGACCTACGGCCTGGAGCGGGAGGAGAGCTATACGGGCGTGGACGCCAAGACCGGCAGGCCTCTCCGGGATTCTCGGGAGAGCGCTCCCCTGGCCTACACGGACCTGGCGGGAAGTCCCGCCAAGGCGGACATTGAGAAGCTGGCGGCTTACGGCGTGGGCTTCCGGGCGGACCAGTTCCGTCCCGGCCGGACCATTACCCAGTGGGAGCTGGTGTGCCTGGCGTACAGTCTCCAGAACACGGCCCTGGACCCGGAGGAAGAGGAGCGCCGGGAGAGCGCCTACTACAGCGCCTACCGCCTGGGGCTTCTCCGCCCGGCGGAGCGGAACGACGGCGCGGTTCTCACCCGGGGAGACGTGACGCGTATGCTGCTGGACGCCGCCGGATACGGCCCCGCCGCCCGGCTGGGGAACATCTACCGCTGCGGCTACGAGGACGTGGCGTCTATCCCGGCGGAGGAGCTGGGCTACGCCGCCCTGGCCCAGGCTCTTGGCCTGGCCTCCGGCACGTATGGCGGCGGCCGTGCCGCCACCCGGGGAGAGGCGGCCTCCATGCTCTGCCGCGTGCTGGAGCGGGCCTTCTGAGGGAATGAAAAAAGGGACTGCCCGAGAGGGGCAGTCCCTTTTTTGAGCCAAAGCTTACGCGTTCTCCAAGAGCGCCGTCAGGGCCTCCAGCGCCTCCCCGGCGTCGGAGCCCTCGGCGGACAGCTCCACCTCTCCGTGATTCCGCATCAGGGAGAGAAAGCCCAGGAGGCTTTTGGCGTTGATGCAGTGCCCGTCCCGCGTGATGGTGATCTGACTGGAAAAACCGCTGGCCGCCTTGATAAAACCGGTGGCAACCCGGTCCAGCTGGTCCTCCGAGATCTGTACGACTGCCGTGCGATTCATGCGTCCACTCCGTTTCCATGAATTGATTGAAATGTAGTATACCACGCTTCCCGGCGCTTGCCAATTTTTATTAAAGAAGTTTTGTGGCACAAATCACATTTTCGTCGCCTCCACAAAAATGCGCCGGAGGAGCGGGAGGGAAATTGTAAGAAATCCTTAATGCCCGCCGCGGGGTCTGTTTGCCTCCGGCGGCGGGCGGGACTTCCGTCAAAAGCCCGCCGGAGAAAATTTGAAAAAAGGCTTGACTTTGGGAAAAGCTCTGGTATAATAACTACTGTTCTTCTGAGAGGAACGGGACAAGAAAATACGCGGAGCAATCGACAGCAATGGAGAAGTCGCCTAGTTGGTCGAGGGCGCATGATTGGAAATCATGTAGGCCCCTAAAGGGTCTCGAGGGTTCGAATCCCTCCTTCTCCGCCATCAAAAGCCCTGTAATCGCAATGGTTACAGGGTTTTTCATTTTGGTTGCCCTAATGGTTATCCTAATTCGGATTTTTGGCCCGAAACCCGTTGGATGTACTGCTTCATTCGATCAGCGGACTGCTGTCTCATTTTCCAGCTGGCATGGGCGTAAATATCCATGGTAAACGAAGCGGTAGCGTGTCCCAAATTTTCTTGCAGGGTTTTTATGTCCTTTCCGTTTTCAATCATAGCAACGGCGTGGGAATGTCTGAGATCATGAAAGCGGGTATGGTCCAGCCCCAGATTTCGGACGGTTTTGCTGTGATGTCAAACGAGCGGCGGAGGTCAGTTTCTTTACGCCTTGGCCTCCGCTGTGTTTTATGCTTATTCGGCTTGCACCTCCCCCCAGAAAACACAGGCGGGAGGAGCAGGGGGAGCTTTGGATAAAGGAGAATGCTGAAAGGAATAATCACATTCAGCGCTTATTTCGCGCTCCTCCGCAGACAGTTCCGCCGGGCGGGCGCTTTCTCCTTCTAAAAAGTGCTTCTGACGCCGGATATAAAATCCCCAGATGAAGGGAAACCTGAATCCGAGGTGATGAAAAACATGGTTCCCTCCCGCGCACATGGAACAAAGCCCTATTTTGAAGGCTGGTACTTGAAGCATCAGTCCCCCCGAGGGCAGACGCTCGCCCTCATCCCCGCGTTTCATACCGGCGGCGGAGGACGCCGGACCGCGTCCCTCCAGATTATTGCAAACGACAAATCCTGGTGGCTGGAGTATCCGGAGGAGCAGATGCGTGTATCCCGGCAGCCGTTTCAAATGCAGATCGGACCGTCGGCCTTCGGCTTTCAGGGAATCCGCCTCCAGATTCAGCAGGAGGATCTCTCCCTCCACGGCGTCCTGCGCTACGGCCCCTTGACCGCCCTGCGGTCCGACATCATGGGACCCTTCCGCTTTTTTGCGGGGATGCAGTGCGTCCACGGCGTGATCAGCATGGGACATTCTCTGAGCGGGACGCTGGAACTGAACGGCGAGCCCCTGGATTTCTCCGGCGGAATCGGATATATGGAAACGGACCGGGGCCGCTCCTTTCCCAGCCGGTACCTCTGGAGCCAGTGCCTTTGGGGCGGGCCGGAGCGGGGCAGCCTGATGCTTGCCATTGCGGCGATTCCACTGCCTGTGGGGGGCTTCACCGGCTGTATCTGCTCCATTGTTTACGGCGACCGGGAATACCGGCTGGCCACCTACCGGGGCGTCAAAATTGAGAAGTGGTCCTCCTCCGGAGCCGTAATCCGCCAGGGAACGTACTGTCTGGAGGCGGAGCTGCTGAAGGAGCGGCGGCAGGCCCTCCGGGCTCCGGTGGAGGGCCGCATGGAGCGCACCATACACGAGAGTCTCTGCGCGAAGGTGCGCTACCGCTTCTGGCACGGGAAAGAGCTCCTGTTTCAGCACACGGATTCCCACGCCAGCTTTGAGTACGCCTCGGAGCGCTGACGGCCGCTTCACACGCCGTCCGCGGCGGGCTCCCTTGTGACAGTGTCTACCTGATCCAGGACAATTCCATAGCATTTCTCCCGCTTGTACTGCTCCGCTTGCAAAAGACCCGCCCGCCGGACCAGGTCCAGCTTCTTTCGCAGCGTCGCCCGGCTCAGATTCAGGCAGGCCGGCAGCTCTTGGCGGACATGGCCCGGCGGATAGCGGACAACGGCGGGGATTGGTACGGCGGCTCCGCTCTTGACAAGGTAATCGTTTGCCGATATAATATGAGTCGCGCGAAGCTCCGGGAGGCCCGCCGTCCCGGCGGGAGCCCGAAAAAATACAAAAAGGAAAGGATTGGACGACTATGATCTATTCCACCGAAGTGCAGAACATGTGCCCCGTCGCCAAGGGCGCGTACCACGGTCCCGCCCCCATCCCCGAGGAGGG
>CAJUQQ010000086.1 GCA_910588175.1 uncultured Oscillibacter sp. | reverse complement strand
GGGTTCCGGGGAGCCATGCGGATCCTGTCCAGCGCGGAAGGCACGGTCCGCATTGAGACCGTCCGGGATTTCACCCGTCCCGATTTCCAGGGGTACGGCACCCTGACCGGCATCAGACTGCTGGAGGAACCCTGAAGGGACAAAAAAGCGGGAGAGGGTTACACCTCTCTCGCTTTTGTCTCCGGGCAGTACAACACCTGGACGCCGCAGTCGTCCCGGAGGCACTCCCTCCGGACGCTCTCCGCCAGAATGAGGCCCGCTAGGTCCTGGGGATCGTCCCCGGACCAGCCCGCCAGCAGGTTCAGCATCCACTCGTCCTTCTCCTGATCTGCCACGCCGTCGCTGACCAGGACGGCGAAGCTCCCGGGGGGCAGGGGCGTTTTGGTCACGTCCGGCGGCGGACCCTGGAGCCCCACCGGCAGGCTGGCCCCGGTGACCCGCCGGACCACGCCGCCCCGCTTGATGTAACTGGGAGCCGCACCGCACTTGTAGAAGGCCGCCTCCTGGGTTCCCGGGTCGTAGACGCAGAGGTCCACGGTGGTAAAGGCCCCGCTGTCCGCCCCCCGAAGGGTCATGGCGGAATTCAGGGTTTTCAGCGCCGCCTCCGGGGCCACCCCGGCCTCCAGAAATTGCTGGAGCAGGCGGCAGACCAGGGCGGACTCCTTCCGGGCGGCCTCGCCGCTGCCCATGCCGTCCGCCAGCAGCAGACACCAAAGGCCCCGGTCCGTCCGGAAGGAGGCCACGGTGTCCCCGCAGACCGTCTCTCCCGCCTTGGGCCGGAGGGCGGCTCCCACCTGGCAGTGGGGAACGCCCTCCGCCATAACAGGAGCGGCGGCCTCCAGCCCGGCGGCGGTGGCGGCCAGCAGCTCCGAGAGCTGGGCGTACTGCCCCCGGGCGCTGCGGCGGGTCTCCTCCAGCTGGCGGCGGTACTGCCGCCGGAGGAGAAAGGCGGAGAGCTCGCCGTTGATGGCCGCCAGCAGATCTTGGAGATGGATGCACCGGCCGGTGAAGTAGTCCGGGAAGTCCTTTGGCAGAGCCCGGCCCCGCTCCAGGAGATAGGGGGTGGCGTCGTTCATGGCGTTGAAGGTGCCGGTATAGTCCTTCTGCCAGCAGAGCTCGCAGAGGGCGCAGCCCCGGCAGACCTTTTCCGCGGAGCGGTCGAAGACGATGGCGGGGTTCTCGTCCGCCGCCGGAGGCGCGGAGCGGCCGATGCTGTCGTACAGGTCCCGGAGCGCCGCCGCCGCCCGGTCTAGCCGCTGCCGCCAGGGGGCGGGGGCGTCCCCGCTCCGCTCCGGGGCGGGCGGGATGGCGGGCCGCACCCGTTTTCCCGCCACAAACCGCCGGGGCACCGCCAGGAACAGCGCCGTGCCCGCCGCCGTCTCCGCCAGCAGGGGCAGAGGCCGCCCCTCCGCCAAAGCCGCCGCGCCCGCCGCCGCCAGAAAGGCCAGCGCCGCCCCAGACCGCCTGCGGCCCTGGCAGCCTCCCGCCGCCAGCCCCGCCAGACCCAGGGCGGCGGTGAGGGGGAGGCGGCTTCCGCACAGCTCCGCCGTCAGCCCCAGCCCCAGGCCAAAGGCCGCCCCGCCGGCGGGGCCCCGGTCATAGGCCGCCAGGGCCGCCAGAAGGCAGAGCAGGGCCCGGGCGGGGGAAAAGCCCAGCAGCTCCAGGTTCTCCACCGCCGTCACCAGCGCCCCCGCCAGAAACAGAAGGCCGTCCACCACGCCCCGGCCCTCCCCGCCCCGGAGGAGGGGCCAGAACAGCCAGGCGGAGGCCCCCAGCAGTCCCGCCGCCGCCAGGCAGTCCGCCAGGCGGTCCAGGGGGGAGAGGGACTGGAGGATGTAAATGCCCTCCACCGTGGCGAAGAGCCCCATGGCCGTCAGGGCGGCGCTCCGCCGCCGGGAGAGAAGCCAGGAGCCCCCCAGGGCGGCGGAGGCCGTGACGATGAGCACCGCCACCGCCAGGAAGGGCAGGGCCTTGGCAAAGGGGAGAAACAGCGCCGCCCCCGCGAAGGCCCCCGCCAGGGCGGCGGCGCCCTCCAGCCCCGGTCCCGCCGCCGTCACCCAGCCCAGGGCGAAGGGGGCGGTCCCTCCGGCGGTCTGTCCGGCGGTCAGCGCCGCCGAGAGAAAAAAGCGGATTCCCAGGCCCACCAGACGCCCCGCCCGTTCCCGCTCCAATGTCAGTTGACTGTATGCCACAGCCTGTCCCTCCTCAAAGGATGTTTTTCCCATTGTAACGGCGGCGGCGGAAAAAACACGTCGGGAAAAGCGGGGCGGAGCTTTTCCGGGGGAAGAGGGGCTGGAAACCGGGGGAGGACTGTGCTAAAATGGGGGAAATCCCCGCTCAACCAGCGGTTGAGCGGGGCAGCTCCACCGGCGGTTCCTGGAAAAACGGGACCGGAGGCGGTATTGTGGGGACAGGACAAGAAAGGGGATGCGGGTATGGACCAAAGCAGAATCGGAACCTTTATCACCGAGCGCCGCCGGGAAAAGGGGCTGACCCAGGCCCAGCTGGCGGAGCGGCTGAACATCACCGACCGGGCCGTCTCAAAATGGGAAACCGGCAAAAGCCTGCCGGACACCTCCACCATGCTGGAGCTGTGCGGCATCCTGGGGATTACGGCGGACGAACTCCTCAGCGGAGGCCGGGCCGCCGGGGAGCCAAAGCGGTCCCCCGCGTCCCCCGGGCCGGCGGAGCGGCGCTTCTCCCTCCGGACCGGGCGAGGGCGGTGGGGCGCCCCTCTGCTGGGCGGGAGCCTGCTCACCGGCGTGCTGGTGTGCCTGATCTGCGACACGGCGCTGTCCGGCGGGCTGACCTGGTCCCGGATTCCAGCCCTCTCCGCGGCGTACGCCTGGGTTCTGCTCTCTCCCCCTCTCGCGCTGAAACGGGGCGGGGCGGCGGGGAGCCTTCTGGCCCTCAGCCTGTTTACGGTTCCCTACCTGTACGGGCTGAGCCGATTGTTGTCCATCCGGGAGGTGTTTACGGTGGGAACCGTCATGACCGCGCTTTCGCTGCTGTTCCTGTGGCCGGTGTACGCCGTCTTCCGGCGCGCAGGCCGGACCTCCGCCGCCCTGGGAATCACGTGTTTGCTGCTGGCCGGGCTTACCGCCTCCATCCACGGGGCCTTGTTCCTTCTGCGCGCCGCGCCGCCGGCCGGGTGGAACGGGTGGTCCGTGCTGCTTCTGCTGCTGACGGCGGCGGTGTGCTTCACCTGGAGGCGGGGCTGGGAGAAGCAATAAAAAACAAGGGGTCTCCCGTTCGGGGAGACCTCCTGCTATAGTATCTGCCCGGACTCAGCCCGCCAGGGTCAAATCGCCGTCTTTCACCCAGCCCGCTTTCCGGCAGAAGTGGTTGATAAGCGGGCAGAGCACGGCGGGGAGGACGAAGGAAACCAAAACCAGCCCCGCCCAGTCCATGGCCCCGGGGGTGATGGCCGCCGCCCCGTTGGCCAGGGCCCGCTCGCTGGGGGCCAGCCAGCCGGTCCAGACCCCCAGCTGGCCGCAGAGGCCGCAGGTGCCCATGCCGGAGTTGATGGCCGCGCCGTTCATCTCCAGGCGGAACAGGCACGTGGCGATGGGGCCGGTGATGGCGGAGGTCACCGTGGGGGCGATCCAGATTTTGGGGTTCCGAACGATGTTGGGCATTTGCAGCATGGAGGTGCCCAGGCCTTGGCTCACCAGGCCCCCCCAGCCGTTTTCCCGGAAGCTCATGACGGCGAAGCCCACCATCTGGGCGCAGCAGCCCGCCACGGCGGCCCCTCCCGCCAGGCCCGTGAGGCCCAGGACGGAGCAGATGGCGGCGGAGGAGATGGGCAGGGTCAGCGCCACGCCCACCAGCACGGAGACCAGGATGCCCATCCAGAAGGGCTGGAGCATGGTGGTGGTATTGATAAGGGTGCCAAAAGCGTCGGCCGCGCCGCCGATAGGGGGCGCGATAACCCAGGCCGCCCCGATGCCCGCCAGGGTGGTGACGATGGGGGTCACCAGGATGTCAATTTTCGTCTCCTTGCTGACGGCTTTGCCGCACTCGGCGGCGATGATGGCCACGAAGAGCACCGCCAGGGGGCCTCCCGCCCCGCCCAGGGCGTTACAGGCGTAACCCACGGTGGCCAGGGAAAACAGCACCATGGGCGGGGCCTGGAGGGCGTAGCCGATGGCCACCGCCATGGCCGCGCCGCTCATGAAGGAGGCCATGCCCCCGATGGTGTAGCCCACGTCGTTGATGGTGATGATCTGGGCCGTCAAAAAGCCGATATGGAACTGAGCGCCCACGGTGTTGAGGATGGTGCCGATGAGCAGGGAGCAGAAGAGGCCCTGGGCCATCGCCCCCAGAGCGTCGATGCCGTAGCGGCGGAGGGAGAGGACGATGTTCTTGCGTTTGAGGAACGCTTTGACGTTTTCCATGGGAAGCACCTGTTTCTTTCGTAGAATTTCGGCCTGCGCGGCCGCCGGACGGGGCAGAACATAAGCCTTACAGGTGTCAAGACACCTGTAAGGCTTATCATACGCACCCGAAGCGGATTTGTCAAGAGGGACCCGTCAAGTTTGGCTTCCCGGGCCGCCCTCCGGGACCTCCTTACCGGGATCCCGGAGAGCGCGCGTCAAGGGCGCCTCTCACTCCGCCCGGCGGGGCCGGTTTCCCAGCAGGGCGTCGAAGGTTTTGGAAAGCCCCGGCCAGTCCACCTTCCGCCACCAGCTCTCAAAGTAGTCCGCCCGGCGGTTCTGGTAGTCCAGATAATAGGCGTGCTCCCACACGTCGCACAGCAGCAGGGGGGCCAGGGGCAGAGGGGTGTCCTGGTTAGGGGTCTTCACCACGGACAGCCGCCCCTCGCTGTCGCTGACCAGCCAGGCCCAGCCGGAGCCGAACTGTCCCAGGGCCGCGTTCTTCATGGCGGTCTTCAAACCCTCCAGGTCCCCGAAGTCCCGGACCACGGCGTCCGCCAGGGGGCCCGCGGGAGAGGAGGCGCCGCCGGGGGCCAGGGTCTTGAAATAGAGGTCGTGGTTGTACACGCCACCGGCATTGTTCCGAACGCCCTGGCGGATATCCTCCGGCAGGCGGGGCCACTCCTGGACCAGCCGCTCCAGAGGCCAGCTCTGGATGTCCGGGTGTTTTTCCAGGAGCTTGTTCAGATTTTCGATATACGTGGCGAAATGCTTGTCGTGGTGGAAATGCAGGGTCCGCTCCCCGATCTCCGGCAGCAGCGCGTCATAGCCGTAGGGCAGGGGCGGGAGGGTAAAGGGATAATGTGATTCCATGGGGTTCTCCTTTCATGCGGATTGCTTCGTATAGTATATGTGAAGGGAGGGCCTGGCATACAGAGAGAAAATTTTGAAAAATTTTCGGGAAAGTTTGTAACAAAATTGAGCCCGCCAACGTCTATAATGGTGAGGTGAGAAATTTCAAACGAAAGAAGCGACGCTATGAAGCACTTTATCTGGATGCTCTGCGGGATTTTTGTCTCCGGGCTGCTGCTGGGAACCCTGAGCGGCTGCGGAAACGAGCTGGCGCTCTCCGGCCCGGAGCCGGTCCTTGCGGCCGCCGGGATCTCCGAAGCGGAGGAAATGGACATCCCCCTCCGGCTCCGGACGGAGGAGACCGCCGCCGTCCCGGACGGTATCAAGCCGGAGGCATCCTATCCCGCGCCCCTGGGCTGAGCCCTTTCCGGAGCCCGCCTTTTGGAAGTCCCTGGACCTATGGGCCGCCCCCGCATCTCTCACATCCCCCGCGTCTCACCACAGATTCATTTTACCGTGAACGATTATAAGGAGGAATTTGTTATGAAAAAGCTGCTGTCCGTACTGCTGACCCTGGCGGCCCTGTCCGCCGCCCTGTGCGTTCCCGCCTTCGCGGCGGAGGCCCCCGCGGAAAAGGCCTCTGAGGAGGCCGCGGAAGCTCCCGCGGAGAAGCTGCCCCCATTCGTCCGGGTTTGGGGCAAGGTCTCTCCCTGGGATGGGGAGGGCATTTATCTCAAAAACGACGGTGACGACAGCTATGTGAACGAGGTGGTCATTCACCCCGGCGACGCCCCGGCGGTGGACGGCGTGACGGGTCTGCCCATGGACCTGGAGAAGGTGAAGGAAGGCGACACCCTCTATGTCTGGACGGGTCCCGCCATGGCCCTGAGCATGCCGCCCCAGATGTCCGCCCTGGTTATCGTGGGCAACGTCCCGGCGGACGCCGCCGCGCCGGAGTTCGCGGAGATCGCCCGGCATGTCTCAAAGTTTGCCCCTGAGGACAAGAAGAACCCCGTGTTTTCCCTCACCGGCGGTGAAACGCTGGAGGTGACGGACAAGACCGTCTTCACCCCCTGGCTGACCCGCCAGATGGTGCGGATGGAGGACCTGAACCCCGGCGACCGGGTGCTGGTCTGGAAGGACAAGAACGGCGCGGCGGAGAAAATCCAGCTGCTCCCCGGCGTGTACCAGGGCTACGTGTCCACCTTCGCCACCATGCACGACGTGCGCGTCGCGGTGAACGGCGGCTTTGACGCGGAGCGGGACCAGGGCGTCCCCCAGTTCTCCGGCCAGCGGAAGGACGGAAACGTGATGGCCCCCATCCGGGGCGTGGCCGAGGCCGCCGGGTATGAGGTCCGCTGGGACAAGACCCTGGGCGTCGTGGTCAGCCTGGACGGCGAGACGGTCTTCTCCGTTCAGCCCGGCGCGGAGACGGTCCAGACTCCCGAGGGGGAGGGCTACCTCTCCGCCGCCTGCCTCAAGGAGGGCGGCACCACCTACCTTTCCCTGGAGGACCTGTGCCGGTATCTGAACCTGTATCTGTCCTGGGGCTAAGCAAAGCCTAAATGCAAAGCGCCCCCGCCTATCCGGCGGGGGCGCGCAGGCTGCCGAAAATACGTTTCGACAGCCTGCGCAAGGTTTTCAGACCTTTAAAGGTCTGAAAACCTTCTGATTGAAAACGAGAGAAACCCCTGATGGGTTTCTCTC
>CAJUQQ010000085.1 GCA_910588175.1 uncultured Oscillibacter sp. | reverse complement strand
CTATCGCTATTTTGTTGATTTAGAGCAGTCGGTCATATTTTTCAAACAAGCCCTAGTTAAAGAACGGGCTTTTTGATCGTAAACCCGGTAACAGGATGATCAAAAAGGACTTGAAAGCGCCTCTTTTCAGCGCAAAGTCTCCTCTAAAATGCGAGCCTCAACCAGAGTGGTCTGTTCCACGCTTGTCCGCAGAGTCTTCGTGGATTCCCGTCCCAATTTCCTTAATTCGTTTTGCTGTATTTTACGGGCCACGTGCAATTTATTTGCGGAGTTTTGGTGCGTTGACACAGACACCGTGGCAGACATGGGCCGCCTCCATAATCACCTCACTCACCGTCGGGTGGGGATGGACGGTGCTGCCGATCTCGGAAATTGTGCCCTCGCACTCCATGACGGCGGCCACCTCCGCCGCCAGGTCCGTGGCCCGGGGGCCGATGACGTGGAAGCCCAGGATCTCGTCCGTGGCCTTATCGAAGACAAACTTCACCAGGCCCTTGTTTTCGCCCATGGTCAGGGCCTTGCCGTTGCTGGAGAGGTTGAACACACCAACACCCACATCCTTGCCCTCGGTCCGAGCCTGTTCCTCCGTGAGACCCACCATAGCCGTCTCCGGATTGCAGTAGACACAGGAGGGAATGCGATTTAGATTCAGCTGTTTGCAGGGCTTTCCGGCGATGTGGTCAGCAACCAGTAAGCCCTGAGCGGAGGCCACATGAGCCAACTGCATTTTGCCGTTGATGTCCCCGATGGCGTAGACCCCGGGAATGTTGGTCCGGCACAGGCCGTCGATCTCCACGAAGCCTTTCCGGTCCATCTTTACGCCGATGGTATCCAGTCCCACACCCCTGGTGTTGGGTGCCCGGCCCCCGGCCATGAGGACCACGCCGCCCTCCGCCGTACCCTTGGCCCCGTCCTTGACGGAGGCGTAATTTACCTTCAGGCCGGGCTCGATGGATTCCACCTTGACGCCCAGGACCAGCTCCACGCCATTCTTTTTCAGCTCGGTCTCCACAAAGTCTGTGATGTCCTTGTCCAGGGGGCCCAGGACCCGGTCCAGCATCTCCACCACGGTGACCTTGACCCCCAGGCGGTAATAGAAGGTGGCGAACTCGATGCCGATGACCCCGCCGCCCACGATGATGATGTGTTTCGGGCAAGTGGTCATATTCAGGAGGCCCGTGGAGTCCACCACGCCGGGGAGGTCCATGCCGGGGATGGGAATTCGGGCGGGGCTGGAGCCGGTAGCGATGATTAGATGTTTGCATTCCAAGACCTCGCCATAGTCCAGTTCTACAGTGGTCCGGGAGGTCAGCGTGGCATGGGCCTTGAACACGGTGACGCCGTGGCTCTTTTCCAGGAAGCCGATGCCATTGCTCAGCTGTTTGGAAACGGCATTCTTCCGCTCAATGATTTTTGCATAATCAAAGGTTACGTCCCCGGCGGTGACACCGAAGGCGGCGCCGTTCTTCGCCTCGTAGAACACGTCGGCGGAGTGGAGGAGGGTCTTGGTGGGGATGCAGCCCCGGTTCAGGCAGGTGCCGCCCAGCTCCGCCTCCTCCACCAGAGCGGCGCTCAGGCCGTTCTGGGCCAGGCGGATGGCGCACTCGTAGCCGCCGGGGCCGCCACCCACGACGACCGCGTCAAATTTTTGCATACGGTACTCCCCCTCCCTTAAATCAGCAGCACAGGGTTCTGCAGGTAGTTCTTTACCTTCTGCAAGAACTTCGCCGCCTCGGCTCCGTCGATGATCCGGTGGTCGTAGCTCAAGCATAAAGCGCACATGGACTTGATAACAATCGCGTCCTCTCCCACTTCATCGGTAACCACCACCGGGGTCTTGGCGATCTTGCCCACGGCCAGGATGGCGGACTCCGGCGGATTGATGATGGCCACGAAGTCATCCAGGTCGAACATGCCGAGAGACGAGACCGTGAAGGTGCCGCCGTGGTAGTCCGCATCGGCGAGCTTCCCGTCCCGGGCCTTTTCGATGAGCTCGGCGGACCGGACGGCGATACCACTGAGGCCGACGATGTCCGCGTCCTTGATGACCGGGACGATCAGTCCGCCGGGGACGGAGACGGCGGTTCCCACATTTACATAGTCGTGGTACATGATGTCATCGCCGTCCACGGAGGCGTTGACAATAGGCATATCCGCCAGGGCCTTGGCGCAGGCCCGGACGATGATGTCGTTGTAGGAGACTTTGATCCCAAGGTCCTTGTACTGCTTCCGCAGGGCGATGGCGGCGGTCATATCCACTTTGATCCGGTGGTTCGTCTGGGCGTTGGTTTCCTTGCTGGCCAGCATGTTCCGGGAAATTGCCTTGCGCATGCCGGACATTTTTTCCGTGTGGGTGCCCCGGGTCTGCTGGACAGAAGCCATCTGCTGGACGGCGGCGGGTGCCTCCTGAGCGGCGGGAGCCGCAACAGGGACCGCACCGGGCAGGTCTGTGGTGGTGATCTTTCCACCCCTGCCGGTGCCGGTCAAGCCGGACAGGTCCACACCTTGGGCCTTCGCCAGGCTTGCCGCCAGAGGGGTGACGGCAGGCTTGTTCACCATGTAGGCGTTCACATCCCGTTCGATGACCAGTCCCTCGGGGCCGGAGCCGGGGACGGCGGCGATGTCCACGCCGTTTTCCTCCGACCGGAGCCGCGCTCGGGGAGAGGAGAAAACCCGTTCGCCGGGAGCCCGCTCCACGGCGGGGGCGGCGGGCGCTTCCGCAGCCTGAGCAGGAACCGCTTCCGCCGGAGCGGCGGCTTTCGCGGGGGCGGCCCCGCCGCCCAGAAGGACGGAGATATCCTCCCCGGGCTGGCCCAGGACGGCGATGGGCTGGGTAATGGGCACCATGTCCCCCTCGGGGTGGATGATTTTCAGCAGGGTGCCGGAGGCCTCCGCGTCCATGGTAATGGTCAGCTTGTCGGTCTCCATCTCGAAGAGGGGCTCGCCGACGGTGACGGCCTCGCCCTCTTTTTTCAGCCAGCTGGTAATGGTGCCCTCCTCCATCATGAGGCCCTGCTTGGGCATGATGACAATAGTCGCCATAAGTCAGAGTTCCTTTCTCAGCGGTAGCAGGCCGCTTTGCAGGCATCCACGATTTCCTTTACGCTGGGGATAACCGCCGCCTCCAGGCCGGGGTTGAAGGGCAGGGGACAGGCTTTCGCGCCGATGTGCAGCGGAGCGGCGTCCAGATACGGGAAAACCATCCGTCCCACCTGGGACACCACCTGGGCACCCCAGCCGTTGTTCTGATGGGCCTCGTGGACCACCACCAGACGGCCCGTCTTCTTCACGCTGTCCGCGATGGTGTCGTAGTCAAAGGGCACCAGCGTCCGGGGGTCGATGACCTCGGCGGAAATGCCGTCCTTGGCCAGCTTGTCCGCCGCTTCCAGGGCCCGACTGACGTAGAGAAGGTTCGCGACGATGGTCACGTCCGTGCCTTCCCGCTTCACGTCCGCTTTGCCGAAGGGGATCATAAATTCCGGATCGTCGGGGACCTCACCCTTGGTGATGTAGAGAGCCTTGTGCTCGAAGAAGCAGACCGGGTTGTCGTCCCGGATGGCGGTGCGGAGGAGGCCCGCCGCCTCGGCGGGGGTGGAGGGACAGGCGACTTTCAGGCCCGGAATGTGCATGAAGATGCTCTCCAGGGACTGAGAGTGGGTGGCGGCGTTGCCCCGGCCGGTGCCCTGCTGGCTACGCAGAACGATGGGCAGCTTGGCGTTGCCGCCGAAGACGTAGCGGGTTTTTGCCATCTGGTTGAAGATCTGGTCCGCCGCCACGAAGGCGAAGTCCCAGTACATCAGCTCCGCTACGGGACGCATGCCGGTGGATGCCGCGCCCACCGCGGCACCCACGATGGCGGACTCGGAGATGGGGGTGTTGCGGATGCGGTCGGTGCCAAATTCCTTATAGAGGTCCCTGGTGGTGCCGAAGACGCCGCCCAGCTTCTCCACGTCCTCGCCCATGACGAAGACCCGCTCGTCCCGACGCATCTCCTCGGCGATGACCTGGCAAATCGCCTGCGCGTAACTCAGTTTAGCCATTTCCTTGTACCCCCTTACCCTTCATAGAACACGTCGTCCAGAACATGGGCCGGATCGGGCTCCGGGCTGTTCATGGCGAACTCCACGGCGGCTTCCATCTTCCTGGTAGCGGCCTCGTCGATCTCGTCCAGCTCCTTTTTGGAAGCCAGCTTGTGCTTGATCAGGTATTCCCGGAAGCGCTTGATGGGGTCCCGGTTCTGCCGCCAGTCCTCCACTTCCTCCCAGGTGCGGTAGACCTCCGGGTCGCCGGTCCAGTGGCCCCGCCAGCGGTAGGTCTTGCATTCGATGATGCTGGGTCCCTCGCCCTTGAGGGCCCGCTCCTTGGCCCGGGCGAAGGCTTCATACACGGCCACCACATCGTTGCCGTCCACGGTCTCTCCAGGGATGCCGTAGGCTGCGCCCCGGACGGAGATGTCCTCCACGGAGGTGGACTGCCACACGGGGACCGTCATGCCGAACTGGTTGTTCTCCACTACGTAGACGCAGGGGAGCTTCCACACGGCGGCCAGGTTGATGGACTCGTGGAAGGTGCCCTGATTGCTGGCGCCGTCGCCGAAGAAGGCCACCGCCACGTTGGGCTTTTTCTGCATCTTCAGGGCCAGGGCCCCGCCGGTAGCGATGGGGATGCCGCCGCCTACGATGGCATTGGCTCCCAGGTTGCCCTTGGAGAAGTCCGCGATGTGCATGGAACCGCTGCGGCCCTTGCAGTAGCCGTCGGACTTGCCCATCAGCTCCGCCAGGGCCCGGTCCAGCTCTGCCCCCTTGGCGATGCAGTGGCCGTGGCCCCGGTGGGTGGAGGCGATCAGGTCCTCGTCCGTCAATTGGGCGCACACGGATGCCGCCACGGCCTCCTCGCCGGTGTAGAGGTGGACGGAGCCCCGGAGCTTGTTCTCCGTGAACAGCGTCCACGCTGTCTCCTCGAAGTCCCGGATCTCATTCATCTTGTTGTAAATCCAAAGACCGGTTTGTTTGTCGATCATAGAAGGGACACCTCCGCTTTTCAAGATGCTTTCATTTTAGCACATCGATTATAAATTATCAATAATTTATAATTTATAATATGACGAAATATGAAACGCTCTCTTGTGGGATATGTGAAAAGTCCGGGGACGGTTGACTTTCCGAGGGCCGGACCTTATAATAAAATTATCAATTATTTATAAGGTGGTTCGATATGGAGAGAGTCAACGCCTTGCCTCCCCAGCGCAAGGTGTTCCGGGAGGAGATCCGCAGCGCCATCCGAGAGGCTATTTTCGCGGGGGAGCTTCACCCAGGCGATAAGATCATCGAAACCTTCTGGGCCAGGGAACTGGGTGTTTCCCAGGGCCCTGTTCGGGAGGCAATCCGGGACTTGGAGGCGCAAGGCTTGGTGGAGACAGTGCCCTTCAAAGGATCCAGGGTTCGAACGCTGACGGAAAAGGATATCCGGGATAACTACAGCGTCCGCATCTGCCTGGAGTCCAAGAGCATCCGGGACGCCATCGGGGAATTATCGGACGGAGACCTGGAAAAGCTAACGGACAGGCTCCGGGAAATCTTGGGTGAGATGGATGGCTGCGCCCGGCAGGGAGACCTACGAACGTTCACCGAGCGGGACGCGGATTTTCATCGGGCCATCATCGACGCCACGGGAAACCAAGTGCTGCTGCGCCTGTGGGAGCAGTGTAACATGCGCAACTGGTTCAGCGTCTCCGCTCTGACGGATGCGGAGAGTCTGAAGCAGCTCCAGCGGGGACACCAGCGTCTAGTGGGAGAGATTGCCGTCCGGGACATAAAAGCGGCGGCCGCCACCATCGAGGAGCACTTGAGCGGATTGATGGACGGATTTATCCGGGGCGTTCAGTCTTGAGGGGGGAGACATGGGAGCACAGGTGATCTATTTGGAAACGAGTTCTCAGGACCCCGCTTATAACCTGGCTTTTGAGGAATATGTGCTGGCCCACCGGATAGAAGGGGACTATCTCATCCTCTGGCAGAATGACAACACGGTGGTGATTGGCCGGAACCAGAATGCGGAGGAGGAGATCGACCACGCCTTTGTGAAGTCCCACGGCGTCCGGGTGGTTAGGAGGACCACTGGCGGCGGTGCGGTGTATCATGATCTGGGAAATTTGAACTACTCCTTCATCACCGACGCAAGGGAGGCGGAGAACCTGTCCATGGAGCGTTTTATCCAGCCAGTGGTCAACGCACTGCGTGGCTTAGGTCTCCAGGCGGAGGCCTCCGGGCGGAACGACATCCTGGTGGGGGGAAAGAAGGTCTCCGGCACGGCCCAGAGGCTGCTGAACAGCCGGATCCTGCACCATGGGACGCTGCTGTTTGACACAGACCCGGATAAAGTGGCCGGGGCCCTGCGGGCGGACCCGGAGAAATTCCGCTCCAAAAGTACCAAGTCCGTCCGGAGCCGGGTAGGGAACATCCGGGATTTCTTGTGGGAGGATATGGACCTGCTGGCCTTTTGGGCGTACCTGAAAACGGCCCTAGCGGGGGAGGGGGTCGTGGCCGGAGCCCTGATGCCGGAGGAGCTGGAGGCTGTGGAGGCGCTGAAACGGAGCCGCTATGACACCTGGGAGTGGAACTTTGGACGCTCGCCCGCCTACGACATGGTGAATAAGCGGCGCTGGGACGGCGGAAGTCTGGAGGTTCGGGTTTCTGTGAAAGAGGGGAGGATCACTGGGGCCGTGTTCCGAGGGGATTTTCTCTCCCGTTGTTCTCTGGACCCATTAGAGAAGGCTCTGGAGGGCGTGCTCTTCCGTAGGGTGGACGTGGCCAGGGTGCTGGAGCGATATTCGCTCCAGGACCATTTCGGAGGGATCACGGAGGAAGAGATTTTAAAGACCATGTTTTACGGGCAGAGCTCCAATTGTAAAGCCGCATGTGATTGACACATGCGGCTCAGCCTGTCGAAAAAGTCTGCCGAGGGGCAGACTTTTTCATATAAACGAGGTA
>CAJUQQ010000084.1 GCA_910588175.1 uncultured Oscillibacter sp. | reverse complement strand
CTCCGGGGCGGGAAGGAGGCCATCCGCTCCAACCGGAAGGCGGCGGAGCTGATGCGGGCGGCCTTGAAATCCGCCGGCCTGCCGGAGGACTGCGTCTCCCTGGTCCAGGACACCAGCCATGAGACGGCCGGCGAATTGATGCATCTGGACGGGTATGTGGACGTGCTGATTCCCCGAGGCGGCGCGGGACTTATCCGGACCGTGGCGAAGGAGGCCAGCGTCCCCGTGATTCGCACCGGCGAGGGGGTCTGCCACATCTACGTGGACAGCGAGGCGGACCTGGACATGGGGGCGGAAATCCTCTATAACGCCAAATGCTCCCGCCCCTCGGTGTGCAACGCTGTGGAGTGCCTTCTGGTCCAGGAGGATGTGTTGGAGGCGTTCCTGAAAAAGGCCGTGCCCCTGCTGGACAAACACAAGGTGGAGCTCCGGTGCGGCGAAAAGGCCCTGGCGGTATTGGGGGGCCGGGCCGTCCCGGCGGCGGAAAGCGACTGGGACGCGGAGTATGACGACTACATTCTGGCCGTCCGGACCGTGAAGGATCTGGACGAGGCCGTGGCCTTCATCAACGCCCACGGGACGGGGCACTCCGAGGCGATTATCACCGCCAACTATTTCAAGGCCCAGCGCTTCCTGAACGAGGTGGACGCGGCGGCGGTGTACGTCAACGCCTCCACCCGCTTCACCGACGGCGGGGAGTTCGGCCTGGGGGCGGAGATCGGCATCTCTACCCAGAAGATGCACGCCCGGGGCCCCATGGGTCTGGAGGAGCTGACCTCCTGCAAATATGTGATTTACGGCGAGGGGCAGGTGCGGTGACCATGGAGGCTTTGAAAGCGCTCCTGACCTCTTTGGCCCGGAACGCCGTGCGGCTGGAGATTGGGACCGGGGAGGGGCCGGCAATCGGCCGCTTCGGCGGCGCGCCGGACGTACCGGAGGGCTTTTCCTGGCCCTGGTTCACAACGGACACCTATATGGACGATGAGGTGAAACCCCGGCCTCTGGCCTTTCTCTGCCAGTTCGACTGCGCCGCCCTGGCGGAGCTGGACGGGGACGGCCTGCTGCCCCACGAGGGGGTGCTGTCCTTCTTTTACGAACTGGGGTCCCAGCGCTGGGGCTATGACCCCAAAGACGCGGGCTGCGCCCGGGTGTACTGGTTCCCGGAGAAAGCGGCTCTGGGCCCGGCGGACTTCCCGGAGGCTTTGGAGGAGGAATTCCGGCTCCCCTCCCTGCCCATCCGGGGAGGGAGGGAGCGCTGCTTTCCCGGCTATGACGACGCCGCGGCGGCGGTGGGCAGAGCGGAAGGCGAACTGGGCCTGAAAACCTTCAACGCCGCCTATTCCACGGTGGCGGGCAAACCGGAAACGGACGGGTCTGCCCACCGGCTTCTGGGCTGGCCCGACATCATCCAGAGCAGCATGACCGCAGAGTGCGAGCTGGTGAGCCGGGGCTATAATCTGGGCGGCGGCCAGAAGATTCCAGAGGACCAGCTGCGGGAGGCGGAGGAGACGTCCCTGGAAAACTGGCGATTGCTGTTCCAGCTGGACAGCATCCAGCTGGGGAAATTTTCTCTGGACTTCGGAGACTATGGACGGGTCTATTTCTACATTCGAAAAGAGGACCTTGCCGCCCGCCGGTTTGACCGGGTGTGGCTGGTCCTCCAGTGCGGCTGAAAGGAGCGGAACGACGATGACCTTTGGATTTATTGGAACCGGCAGCATGGGCGGAGCCCTTGCCCGGGCCGCCCGGCGGCGGCTGGAGGGCGGGCAGATTCTCCTGGCCAACCGGACGGAGGCCAAAGCGGCGGCCCTGGCCAAGGAGCTGGGCGCCTCGCTGTCCAACAACCGGACCATCGCGGGGAACGCGGACTACGTGTTCCTGGGAGTCAAGCCCCAGATGATGGGGGACCTGCTGGCGGAAATCGGCCCGGAGCTGCGGATCCGGAAGGACCGCTTCGTTCTGGTCTCCATGGCGGCGGGGCGGAGCGTCGCGGACATTCAGGCTATGGCGGGAGGGGATTACCCCGTCCTCCGCATCATGCCCAACACCCCCTGCTCCATCGGGGAGGGGATGGTGCTCTACACCCCCGGCCCCGGCGTGACGGAGGCGGAGGTGCAGGTCTTCCTGGAGTCCATGGCCGGAGCGGGCCGCTTCTCCCCCATTCCGGAGAAGCAGATGGACGCGGGGTCCGCCGTGGCGGGCTGCGGCCCGGCCTTTGTGGACCTGTTCGTGGAGGCGCTGGCGGACGGCGGCGTGGCCTGCGGCCTGCCCCGGGCCCAGGCCTTGGAGTTCGCCGCCCAGATGGTCCTGGGCTCCGCCCGGCTGCTGCTGGAGAGCGGGAAGCACCCCGGGGAATTGAAGGACGCGGTGTGCTCCCCCGGCGGAACCACCATTCAGGGTGTGCGGAAGCTGGAGGAGGCGGGCTTCCGGGGGGCGGTGATGAACGCGGTGATCGCCGCCTGTGAGAAGGGCGGAAACGTAAAATAAGAACCTGCGTTCCCAACCGGGGGATGCAGGCGCTAAACCGGCTCCTTCCCGGAAGGGCCGTCTCTCCTAAAGAAGCGCAGGACCAGGCAGGCCGCGTTGGCCTGCCTGGTCCCTTTTGCTTCGGGCCGATCCCGAAAAGCCGGGCGGTTTCACGCGCGCTTCCGTGTCCGCCAGGCCCCAATGACCGCGCCAAGCAGCACAAACGGCGCTGTCCGGACGAACAGCCACTCCAGCGCGTGAAGCCCTACTCCGATTACCGCGGTTTCGGGCGCTCCGTAATCCCAGCCCAAGTAAGGACTGTTCAGCTTAATCAGGACCGGGAAAGCAACCGCGATCCCTATACACAGCGCGATGAAAAACCAGTGGATCGCTTTTTGCCTCGCCGCTTTTCTGCGCGCAAGCCGCAGATTGATGACTTCAAGCTTCTCGGAAATCACCTTCAGGTCATCCGCCTTCGCCTCGGCGGCGGGTTCTCCCAGCAGTGCGCTGACAGGCGTTTCCAATACCTCCGACAGGGAAATCAGCATACCGGCGTCTGGGACCGACAGGCCTTGCTCCCACTTCGAGATGGTCTGCCGCACCACATTCAGCTTGACGGCCAGCTCCTCTTGGGAAAGGCCTTTGGATTTTCGGATGGTCTTTATGTTTTCACTCAGCATCAGGGACGCCTCCTTTCCCCGCTATCATACGAAGGAAATCCCGTTGCGTCAAGCAACGCGAATTAACATCGGGGTATCCCCATTGATTCATAAGCGGAACCGCCCAAAAGGGACGCCCGCCGAAAAGCGGCTTCTTCCCGGCGGATGTCCGGCCTCCCGATCACAGCGGGCCATCCAAGGGGGAGGCGTCCTTTTCCCGCTCTTCCCTCTGCCCCGCCGGGTCCGCTCCCAGGCCGCGCCGCAGTTCCCCGCCATAGGGCAGCAGGAACACCGGCACGCCCTCCGCCGGCGGGGCGATGGCGTACATGGGCCAGAAATAGGCCAGCCCCTCCTCCGTCAGATAGAAGTTCTGGGGGTTGAAGCGCCGCCGAAGCTCCCGCCGCCAGTCCTCCCGCCAGCGGCCCGCCCCGGCTCGCTCCCGGCGTTCCACCTCCGCTGCCGCCCGGACCAAAAGCTGTTTTTTCCAGGCCGTCCCAGGGGGGAAGAAGTCCCTCAGCGGCACGGGATAGCCCGCCGCCAGGTCCCAGGTGTCCCCGCGCCGGGTCAGCAGATCCGGCCCGGAACCCAGGGACTCCCGGACCTGGGTGTAGACGCTCCAGAGTCCCCCCTCGTTGTAGGTAACCCGGTAGGAGAGCTCCGCCCGGAAGGAGGGCAGGGGCCGGCTGGCCTCCAGGGCCCCGCGGCACTCCGCCGCCGCCTGGGGAAGCAGGCAGCGCTCGCAGTACCGCAGGAAGGAGCGGCACTGCAATTGATAGAAGCGCTTCATCCGCCGGGAAACCCGGTCCTCCGCCGGGACCGGCTGGGGAACCCCCGCCGCCGCCCGCAGTACCGGCACCCCCTCCGCCTCCCACTCCCGCTCCGCCGCGAAGGGCTCCGTTCCCAGAGACCTCAGACCCTCTCCCACAGCCACCGCTCCTCTCTCCATATTTCTCCAGCCTATGCGCCGGCCCCGGCGGCGGTGACGAAATTTTCCTGCTCAGCCCCCTTTACTTTCGCGCACTGAAATGTTAAAATTGATTCGTCACAACTACGACAGGAGGGCACAGCGTGAAGATCGGCAAAAAAGAAAAGAGCGGCCAGCTCTACAAGGCGATTTTACAGCTTCAGGACGAGGAGGAGTGCTATCAGTTCTTCCAGGATCTTTGTACCGTGGCGGAGCTTCGAAGCATGGAGCAGCGCTTCGAGGTGGCCTCCCTGCTGGATGACGGCATGATCTACAACGACATTCTGGAGCGCACCGGCGCGTCCAGCGCCACCATCAGCCGGGTGAACCGCTCCCTGAACTACGGCACCGGGGCTTACGCCCAGCTCTTCGCCCGGATTAAGGACAAATGAGCGCCTACGACGCCCTGGCCGCCAGCTATGACGGCCTGATGGCCGACGGGGCCTACCGCCGCCGGGCGGCGTTTTTGGAGCGGCGGCTCCGCAAAAGCCCCATCCCCGTGGAGACGGTGCTGGATCTGGCCTGCGGCACAGGGACCATCGCCTGCCTTTTGGCGGAGAAGGGCTACGCGGTCATCGCCACGGACAGCTCCGGGGAGATGCTGACCCAGGCGGCGGCAAAGGCCGCCGTTCTGGACCGTCCGCCCCTCTTTCTCCACCAGGCCATGCCCCGGCTCCGCCTGGCCCGGCCGGCGGACGCGGTGGTCTCCACTTTGGATTCCCTGAACTACCTGACGGCGGAGCGGGATTTGAAGGAGACTTTCCGCCGTGTCCGCCGCTGGCTCAAACCGGGGGGCCTGTTCCTCTTCGACGTGAACACCCCCTACAAGCTCCGGCGGATGGACGGGCAGCTCTACATGGATGAGACGGAGGATAGCGTCTGCGTCTGGCGGACCTTCTTTTCGGAGAAAAAGCAAATCTGCACCTACCAGGTGGACCTGTTCCACCTCCGGCCCGACGGGGCCTGGGACCGCTCCTTCGAGGAGCACCGGGAGCGGGCCTGGAGCGAGGAGTTCCTGCGGAAAGAGCTGCTGGCGGCGGGCTTTTCCGGCCTGCGGCTGACGGGGGACCTGACGGACAAGCCCCCCGGGCCAAGCGAGGACCGCTGGCAATTTGAAGCGAGGTAAAGGAGAGTCAAATGAGCGACCAATTGATCCGGGCCATCTCCCAGGACGGCCTGATAAAAGTCTCCGCCGTGTCCACCCGGGACCTGACGGAGCGGGCCCGGCAGATTCACAAGACCCTGCCGGTGGCCACGGCGGCCCTGGGCCGTCTTCTGGCGGGGGCCTCCATGATGGGCAACGCCCTGAAAGAGGAGGCCGCCAGCCTCACCCTGCAAATCAAGGGCGGCGGCCCCCTGGGGACGCTGCTGGCGGTGTCGGACCACGAAGGCAATGTCCGGGGCACGGTGGAAAACCCCGCCGTGGACATCCCCCTCCGGGAGGACGGGAAGCTGGACGTGGGCGAGGCCGTGGGAAACCAGGGCACCCTGACGGTGATCCGGGACCTTCGGATGAAGGAGCCCTACGTGGGCAGCGTGGGCCTTCTCTGGGGGGAGATTGCCGAGGACATCGCCCTCTATTTTGTGGAGTCCGAGCAGATTCCCACCGCCTGCGGCCTGGGGGTGCTGGTGGACCGGGACCAGAGCGTCCTGTCCGCCGGAGGGTATCTGGTCCAGCTCCTCCCCGGCGCGGGAGAGGAGACGGCGGAGCGGCTGGAGGCCTCCCTCCGCGCCGCCGGGCCGGTGACGGAGCTTTTGAAAGCCGCCCCGGACCCGGAGGCCCTGCTCCGCGCGGCCCTGCCGGGCCTTGCGCTGGAGGTGCTGGAGAAGCGGCCCATCGCCTACCGCTGCGATTGCAGCCGGGAGCGGATGGAGCGGGCCCTGATCAGCCTGGGCCGGGAGGAGCTGCGCTCCATGATCGACGAGCAGGGGAGCGCGGAGCTGACCTGCCGCTTCTGCGACAATGTGCAGCGCTTTTCCCGGGAAGAGCTGGAGGCTCTGCTAGCGTCCTGCTGACCCGCTGAGAGAAGCTTGACAATCGCAAAGGATTTGGTATAATAAATTTATAAGGGTGCCGCCGGCAGACGGCCCGTCCCTAAAGTTTAGTCAAGGAATGACCGCGCTCTTAGACGGAGGGGCGGTCATTTTCTTTTGCAAAACTGGAGTACCAGACTTACAACGCTGATGATCACCAGGGAGTAAGCGAAAAGCTCACTGTATGTAACCATAGCAATCCCCCCTTTCCGGGGGACAAGGCCCCCATTGCTGGGGGACGGACCGCCTACCGTTACTGGCAGCGCCATCTGTAGAATATAGTCAACGCAGTTGAAAAGGAGTCACCACACCTTTTCAACCGTCGGACCATGGGTCCGCCGATGCGCGGAGCGCATTTGCGTTTCCTATGAAGCCATGCGCAGGCAGCCGCTTTGGGGCTAGAACCGCCGCCTTAGCGGCGGTTCATTGAAAAGAATCCCATAGGATTCTTTTCAACTGCGCTGGCTATAACACATTTTGGAGGAAAGGGCAAGAATCCCCCCCGGTTTTCCAAAAAATCGCCAAACCCCATTGACAAGCCCAAGGTCTGCTGATATACTAGGGAAGCCGCTTTGAATGGGCTGAAGTGCGCTTTCGCGCCGCCCCCGACAGCGAGCCCGTAATGAAGGAGTTGAAACAAGCATGAACGCGATTATCGTGACCGGCGGAAAGCAGTACAAGGTGGCCGAGGGCGATGTGGTCTACATCGAGAAGCTGCCCCAGGAAGCCGGCGACACCGTGAAGTTCGACCAAGTCCTGGCCATCATCGACGGGGACAACGCCACCTTCGGCGCTCCCACCGTCTCCGGCGCCTCCGTAGAGGCCAAAATCGTCAAGAACGGCAAGGGCAAAAAGATTCGTATCTTCAAGTACAATCCCAAGAAGGGCTACCGCAAGCGTCAGGGCCACCGTCAGCCCTACACCAAGGTCGAGATCGGCAAGATCTCCGTCTGAGCATGACCAGCGTCACCTTCCA
>CAJUQQ010000083.1:4287-7476 GCA_910588175.1 uncultured Oscillibacter sp. | reverse complement strand
TAACTCTCTTCCTTCCCGTTGTTGGAGTTTTTACCGTTTTTCGACACTCTGGGCGGCGCCCCGGTTGGGGCGCCGCTCTTTTTCTTTGCTACCGCGCGGTAAACACCTTTCTTCCCTCGCTCCAGACAGCCCGGATGGCGTCCTTCTGCCGCCGGTAGACGCAGCGCTCCAGCCGCTCCTCCACCGTCATGGGGTGGGGCTGGGGGAGGAGGCTGTCGTCCAGCGCCAGGGCGTGGAGCATGCTGCCGGGGGCAAAGCCCGGCTCCTGGCCAAAGAAGGCCGACCCGGCGGAGGAGGCCAGGTACCAGCCCTCCGCAACGGTGAGGAAGTCCGTCTCCCACCTGTCCTGGATGCGCCGGGCCTTGGAGGCCCGGATGGCCGCCGCCGTCACATCAAACATGCTGAGATGGTCTCCTCCGGCAATGTCGCTGCCCAAGGCCACCTTCAGTCCCTCATTCAGCATGACCCGCACGGGGGCCGTGCCGGAGCAGATATTCTGGTTGGAGTCCGCGCAGTGGACCACGGTTACTCCGGCGTCCCCCATGGCCGCCCGTTCCCGCCCGTCGGACCAGACGCAGTGGGCCATCAGGGTCCGGCTATTCCAGAGGCCGAACTTCGCGTAGGTCTCCCAATACTGCCTGCAGTCGGGGTGCAGCTCCCGGACCCATTGGATTTCCCCGGTGTTCTCCGACAGGTGGGACTGGATGGGCAGGTCCCGCTCCGCCGCCAGTTTTCCAAGGAAATCCATCAGCTCGTCTGTGCAGGACGGGGTGAAGCGGGGGGTGAGGATGGGCTTGACATACCGGAAATCCCGGCACTCCTCCAGCCAGCGGAGAGTTTCCCGCTTGGCCTCCTCCGTTCCCTCCTGGAGAGCCGGAATGGCGTTGCGGTCCATGTTCACCTTGCCTACATAGCCCGTGACCCCGGCCTTCTCCAGCTCCTCCATCAAGATCAGCGTCCCCTCCCGGTGGAGAGAGGAAAACACGCATACCCGGGTGGTGCCGCCCTCAATCAGCTCCCGGCTCAGCCGCCGGTAAATCTCCCGGGCGTAGTCCGGATCGGCGAAGCGGGCCTCGGTGGGGAAGGTGTACGTGTTCAGCCACTCCAAAAGCGGCAGATCCATGCCCATCCCAAGCATGGGATATTGGGGCGCGTGGAGGTGGAGGTCCGCTAGGGACTGGAGAATCAGCCCGTCTCCATAATCCTCCACCGGCGCGCCGGCGTACCGCTCCGGCAGGGCGGGGAAAACGCCGGTAATCCGGCCCTCCTCGGCGACGAGGTAGCCGTTTTTCGTGACCTCCAGCCGTCCCAGGGCCGGAGCGGAAACGATGTTCCCTTTGAGAATGGTAATTGACATGCGGACAACTCCTTCCTAGAGTCTGTTTTAAAACCGGCGGAAACGCAATCGCGCCGGAAACGGAACGGGCCCGGGAATCCTCGTGGATTTCCCGGGCCCTGGCAGAACCGCCGTGTCCGGCGGAGGTCAGCCGTCCACCTGGCAGATGTACCGCGTTATCATCGCCGCTACCTGGGCGCGGGTCGCGGTCCGCTGGGGAGCCAGGGAGCCGTTTTGGTAGCCGGTCAGGATGCCGCGCTCCACTGCCCAGCTCACGGCCTCCCGGGCATAGCCGCTGATGGAAGACGCGTCGCTGAAGGGAAGCGTTCCGCCGCTTCCCGGCTCCCCGGCGTAGCGGTAGAGCATGGCGGCAATCTGCTCCCGGGTAATCCAGACATCGGGATTCCGCCCGTCGCTGATGCCCTGGGCCGCCGCCCAGGCGATGCCCTTGGCATAGGCCGTGCTTCCGCCGGAGGTATCCGTGCCGTCCAGCCTGGCCAGAACGGTCATCAGCATGCCCCGGGTCATGGTGCTGTCCGGGGCAAAGGCTGCGGAGGTCTTGCCGGAGAAGAGCTCGCGGGCGGTGACAAAGTCAATGGACTCTGCCGCCCAGTGGCTCCGGGTGTCGGAGAACTCCTTGCGATTGTCCTTCAGCTTCACCACGGCCCCGTCCGTCAGGCTGACGGAAATGGCGTCTCCCGCCGGAACCGCGTACTTCAAAATGGTCTCCTTGCCGCCTGAGACCAGGACGGCCACAATTCCCGGGTTCGGGTTCACAACGGGAATATCCACCCGCAGCGGGCGGACGCTGCCGGTCCGGAAGGTGATCGAGGCGGTGTCCGTTCCCTCAATCCACAGGCTGGGCCCCGGAAGGCGGACGGCGTATCCCTGATCCAGGGCCTCCTGAACGACCTTGGAGGGGAATTTGGCCTCTCCCTTTGTTTGACCAGAGGAATTGACCGTCGTCTCGACGACGGTCCCGTCTGCGTCGCGGACGGAGGTTTTGCCGCTTCCGTCCGGCTTGGTCACGGTTTTCACCGTCGAGCCGTCCGCCGCCGTCTCCGTGGTGGTTACGGTTCCGTCCCGCTTGGTTTCCACCACCACGCGGGAGCCGTCCGGCCACTTGGTGGTTTTCGTGACGGTCCCCGTTCCCCGGTTGGTACTGGTGGACGTGGTGGAGCCGTCGGGATTTTTGGTTGTGGTATTGGTGGTATTGCTGGAGGAGCCGCCGGAGGGGGAATCATCGTCAGAGTCGGAGGACCCTCCGCCGGAAGAACCTCCGGAAGACCCGCCGGAGGAGCCGCCGCCGGTGGCGGGGATGGTCTCCCGCTCCATCACATAGCCGCAGACGGTGCAGGCCTTGTGGCGGCTTCCGTTCTGGCTGGAGGTCGCCGCCTGGTCCACAATCCAGTTCCCCGCCGTGTGAGGGGCGTAGCCGTCCTTCTGCCCGTTGTCCGTAAGGGGGCAGCCCGCGGCGGTGCAGTTGTGCCAGTGGTGGGTCGCGCCGCTTTCCCACGCGCCGCTCCAGGCGTGAACATGGGAGGGCTCGGAGACCGCCCGCCAGGTTGCCGCCAGAGTAACGTTGTTGGCGGGCATGCGGAAGCTGATATCCGGGCTGGAGGGGTCGGCAAGGGTTACGCCGGTGGCCTTCCAGGAGTCAAAGACGTGCTCGCTGAGGGTACCGGCGTGGACCGTGACGGTTTCTCCCTCCCGGTAAGCTCCCGCGCCGGTGGACGGCGCGTGGCTGTTGTCCACCACGACCCGATAGGTCTGTCCTTCCGGCGGCGTGCCGCCGTCATCCCGGACGGTAATCTGGTAGGTCGTGGTCTGTCCCTGGTACATGATGGTGAGGG
>CAJUQQ010000083.1:0-4187 GCA_910588175.1 uncultured Oscillibacter sp. | reverse complement strand
TCCCGGACGGTAATCTGGTAGGTCGTGGTCTGTCCCTGGTACATGATGGTGAGGGTCTTTACCCCCGCCGTGCTGGAGTCAAACCCGCTGACCATATCCGCGTTCACAGGGACCGTCTCCGTGTTTCCGTCGGAAAGCGCCGCCGTAATGGTGAGGCCCGCCACGTCCAGAGGCTCCCCCAGGGTGTAGACCGTTTTGTTCGCCGGGGTCGCAATCGCAATCGCGGTTACCGTCGGGTCTGTCGGGTCCGGCGGCGTGCCGCCGTTGTCCCGGACGGTAATCTGGTAGGTCGTGGTCTGTCCCTGGTACATGATGGTGAGGGTCTTTACCCCCGCCGTGCTGGAGTCAAACCCGCTGACCATATCCGCGTTCACAGGGACCGTCTCCGTGTTTCCGTCGGAAAGCGCCGCCGTAATGGTGAGGCCCGCCACGTCCAGAGGCTCCCCCAGGGTGTAGACCGTTTTGTTCGCCGGGGTCGCAATCGCAATCGCGGTTACCGTCGGGTCTGTCGGGTCCGGAGGCGTGCCGCCGTCATCCCGGACGGTAATTTGGTAACTCGTCGTCTGTCCCCCGTACGTGATGGTGAGGGTCTTTACCCCCGCCGTGCTGGAGTCAAACCCGCTGACCATATCCGCGTTCACAGGGACCGTCTCCGTGTTTCCGTCGGAAAGCGCCGCCGTAATGGTGAGGCCCGCCACGTCCAGAGGCTCCCCCAGGGTGTAGACCGTTTTGTTCGCCGGGGTCGCAATCGCAATCGCGGTTACCGTCGGGTCTGTCGGGTCCGGAGGCACGCCGTCTTCGGTGGCGGTCAGTGTGAAGGTGTCCTCCAAGGCCGCTCCGGTGGAGGAGTATTTGGCGGGGACCACTACTCGAATCGGGAAAGTACCCGCCTCCCAGGGCGTGACATAGAACGTGTTTGTGCTGACTTCCATTTCCATTAGGGGAGTGTTTGTAGTATATTTGTAACTTCCATCTTCCTCTCTGCGGGTCGCGGGTTTCGTGTCGCCGTCCACATAGATTTCCAGAGGAATAAAGTCCATATATACGACGGGAATTTGACCGTTGTTGACGGTCATGGGAACCTCTGCCTCATCCTGAAGCTTTACGCTTACAGTCTTTGTATCAAATGAGAAAGAGCTTACCTTATCGAAATCCTCCGTCGAACCGCCCGAGACGGTCCAATTTCCTGAGTCCTCCCTGGAAAACGCATGATTGGGCCATCTTGAATGCGGCAAAAGCTCGAACGAGGTGTCGAAAGAATTAGGGGCCTTTATATACACATGGCCGTTTGTGTTGGGCACGCTGCTGGAGTTACCGAGGTTCGAAATTCCCCCGATGCCGACGGAAGTTGTCCCGGAGACGGTTCCTGTGATATTCAACGTCTGGTTTTCCCCCAGCGCCAAAGAGCCTCCGCCGTTAAACTGGCCAATGGTGACATTCGGCTCCAGCTGGGTGATATCCAGCTTTGTACCGGAGGGAACCGAAATCTCCGAATCAATATTTTTAAACGTGCAGGTGGGCTCCATGTACACATGTCCTGACGCGCCCACCTCCAGGCTGGAGATGTCCTGTAGGTTTACTTCTGACCGTCCCCCACTGCTGGCGCAGATCACGCGGACATCATTTGCTCCCGCGCCATAAACGTTTTTGACCGAGCCGTTGACGGACACCGTGCCGGAGACCGTACAGCTGTCTGGAGCAGGCTGAGGAGGCTGCGTGCGTCCTGCTCCTGTATCTACCGGAACTCGCCATTGCTGCGCACCGCAGGCATAGACATCGCCCAGGGCCCAGGAATCTTTGGAAGTGCCCTCAATGTTGATGACGGCTTCTCCCGCGAAGGTATTCGGGGGGATTGTGCTGCCTACATCTCCCGCGCAGAAGTTGCCCGCGTAAATATTCCCAAGCGTATACTGATCTTTGCTCAATCTTGTGTTTCCTGAGATATTCACAACCCCTCTAGTACCTGGGACCAGGTTTGGAAAATCCGCCTCATTATAGCTGTTAATCACACTTCCGCAAAACAGGTTGAGGGGGTCACTACTGGTGCTGGCCAATGTCACACCGTCCAGTGTAAGTTCGTGCCCATTTGCGAAAATCGCGTTGCGAGTGGGCGCGGTAACTGCTATCTGCGTATTACGAAACGTGACATCAGCGTTCAGGGCAGCTCCATAAGCGCGGAATACCACGATTCCGCCTTGAATGGTGACCTTCTTCGAAATTAGCCAAAAAGCATCCGTCTTATTATTTTCATTCGTACCAACAAACCCCGTTCCCAGAAGAACAATGGTATCGCCGTTAGATACCTCATCACTATTTATCAATGCTTGCAAATCTCCCTGGTCGGGAAGGGTATGGGTTCGCCCACCGGTTGCGAAACAGGCAGGGGGAAGCACCGCGACGGTCAGGCAGAGCGCCAGCAGGACCGCCGTCAGCTTGTGGAACAATCTCATAAAAATGTGTTTCCTCCTTCTTGAAATAGAACCCTTTCAGTATATCAGATTTTTCCGGTTCACGCAAGCCGGAAACCGGCGCAGACGGATTCGGGCCGCAAATTTTCCGCCCCGGAGCCGCGTACACACCCCGGGAAATCGTTGCCACAACCCCAAGAGCTGGGCAAAAAAAGGCCGCTTTTCAACAGAAATATTGAAAAGCGGCCCTATCTTCATTAGCAGTATTTGGAAATCGCAGCCTGAATCATCTCGTGCGCCTGACCAATGGCCTCCCGGTCGCCGGGCTCCAGCTCCAGCAGGGGCGCCCGGACGCTTCCGATGTCGGGCCCGCCCTGGAGACGGAGAATCTCCTTGATCACCGCGTACATGTTCCCCTGGGTGGAGCACATCTTGTAGATGATGCGGCAGCACTCATTCTGGACCTCCCGGCCCTTCTCCAGCTCTCCGGCCTTAAAGCAGCGGAAGATTTCCAGGTACAGCTCCGGCATGGCGGCGTAGGTCCCGCCGATACCGCCGGCGGCTCCGGCGGCCAGGCCGCTGAGAAGCTGCTCGTCCGGGCCGTTGAACACCAGCGCCCCCTCGTCCCGCCACATCTGGATGTCCTGGACGGGCATGGAGGAGTTCTTCACACCAATCACCCGGGGATTTTTCAGCATCTCCTGGAGCAGGGGCACCGTCAGGGCCACCCCCGCCAGCTGGGGAATGTTGTAGATAACGAAGTCCGTGTTGGGAGCCGCGGCGGAGATGTCGTTCCAGTACTTGGCGATGCCCTTGGGAGGCAGATGGAAGTAAATGGGAGGAATGGACGCCACGGCGTCCACGCCCAGACTCTCGGCGTGGGCCGCCAGCTCCCGGCTGCCGGCGGTGTTGTTGCAGGCCACGTGGGCAATGATGGTCATTTTGCCGCCCACTTCGGCCATGACGTTTTCCAGGGTTTCTTTCCGCTCGGCCACGCTCTGGTAAATGCACTCGCCGGAGGAGCCGCCCACGTACAGGCCCTTGACGCCCTTGTCCAGCAGAAACTTGGCCAAGGCCCGGACCGCCGGTGCGCTGACCTTGCCGTCCCGGTCATAGCAGGCATAGAAGGCAGGGAAAATGCCCTGGTATTTGGAAAGGTCTCTCATGTTGTCACTCCTAGTCATAAATTTTCACCTTGAAGACCACCTTGCTTACGGTCTTGGGGCCGTCCAACTGCATCTTGATGCGGTGAGCGTCGCCGGGGAAGACCACCAGGAAGTCCCCGGGAGAGAGAATCAGCTTGTAGTCCCCCTCGCCCCGGTAGGCGTAAAAGTCGTTGGCCTCCACCCGGTCAAACTCGGCCAGGGCTTCCGGCGGAGCGATTTCCACGCCCTCGCGGCCCTCCACCATGATGTGGATATCCAGGTACTTTTTATGGGCCTCGAAAAAGCTCTCCTCCGCCGGGACGGTCTCATAGGTGAACCGGGTGGCATACACGCCGTCCACGATATCCACCCGTTCGGACCCGACAGAAGCGAGAAACTCCGGCGTTATGCGCTCCAGCGCCAGATCCAGGCTGGGGTGGATGCCCCGGTAGGCCGGGGCATCTTTCTGCTTGGCGTAAATCATCGCGTTATCCTTTCACCGCGCCCATGGTGATGCCCTGGGTGAAGTATTTCTGGAAGATCAGGAACACAATGATGATGGGAGCCGCCGCCAGGGTAGCGCCGGCCATCAGCAGGCCGTTGTCCACCGAGGTCTCCGCCTGGAGGGTGGCGA
>CAJUQQ010000082.1 GCA_910588175.1 uncultured Oscillibacter sp. | reverse complement strand
GCTCGGGCCGGACGATGCGGTCCCAGTAGCGGCAGACGGCCTTGAAGGCGTCGTTAGTGGTGGTGGCCAGGCTGTTGATCTGCTCCACCTGCTGGAGGACGGGGTCCGGCTGGCGGCAGGCGTAGGTGTCGCCAGGGAGTACCAGCACGGGGATGTTGTTGGCCGTGGCGGTGCCGCAGGCGGTGACCATGTTGGCCGCGCCGGGGCCCACGGAGGAGGTGACGGCGAAGATCTGCTTGCGCTTCATCTGCTTGGCGAAGGCCACGGCGGCCTGGGCCATGCCCTGCTCGTTCTTGCCCTGGTAGACCTCCAGCTCCTTGGCCTCCTGGGTGAGGGCCTGGCCGAAGCCCACCACGTTTCCGTGGCCGGGAATGATGAACACGCCCCGGACGAAGCGGGTGACCTGGCCGTCCACGTCGATATACTGGTTCTCCAGGAAGCGGACGAGGGCCTGGGCCATGGTTAAGCGAATGGTGTCCATTGGAATCTTCCTCCTTGCTTATCCTTGATAGATGTGGTCGTTGGCGTCGGGCTTCCAGAGCCAGGCGTGCTCCTCGTCGTCGATGCGGGTCTTCAGCCAGGGGTCTCCCTCCAGGTGCCGGATGCCCCAGGCGTAGCACATGGCGTAGCCCGGCGCGGCGGTCTGGGAGTGGAAGCCGCTGGTGATGACGGCGAGGCCGTTGTGGCCGGTTTGATAGATCTCCCCGTTGGCGAAGCCCGCGCCGAAGCCGTGAGGGTAGTCGAAGCGGTAGAAATAGACCTCCGGCTGGGGATGGTGATGGGGCGGATAGGAGGACCATTTGCCGGGGTGGTTCAGCACCTCCCCCAGGACCATGTTGGAGAAGGGGGCGTTGTCGTGGTCGAAGAAGGTCTTGATCTCCCGCTCCATGCAGCCCAGCAGCTCGCCCTTGCAGCCGGCGTGCTGGGTCTGGACGGTATCGGGGGTGTACAGGACCGCCTCAAAGGGCTTGTCGTTCAGGGTCTTTTGGATGTACAGCTCGCTGTGGGCCTTGGCGGTGAGGGTGATTTTCTCCCCCCGGCCCGCCAGGAGGCAGTAGGCCTCGTGGTGGAAGCAGTCGGGACGGCCGGCCTCCACAGTCTTCCCGGCCCACTGGTAGGTCACCGTTCCGGCGAAGAGGAGGACGGCGATTTCTTTTTCCGCCTCCTCGAAGGTGAAGGTGTCGCCGGGCTCCATGATCAGAAGGCCCACGTCCATCTGGGTGCCCATGTCGTCTGCGGACATGTCAATATAGGGGTTGTACCCCTGCTTGAGGCCGGCGTTTTTGTTAAAATAGGTCATTGGAATCATCTCCAAAATCCGAATTGGATTCAGCCATGAAGATGGCTGGTCCATTGCACCCCCCATGTCGTCGGAAGAAACTCCGCCCACTCCGTACCCGCCTGACGGCGAGGACTGCGTTCTGCTCCGTTCCTTCCTCCTCTCCCCACGCGGCAGGCCGCGCGGGGGCCCCGGTTTTTCTTGCCAGAAGAAAAAGAGACTGCGCCCGCAGGCGCGTGTCGGAGGCCAACCGCCGCGAAGCGGCGGCTCTTAGGCCGGAGACAAACGGGCCGTGCACGGTCCACTGGGCGGCTCTTAATGGCTCCGCCATTTAGAGCCGCCGCGTCTCCCTTGCGGGGAAAAGAGAAAAAGAAGTGTCGCCCTGCGGGGGACGGGGGACGAGGAGACGCGCAGGAGGTGCTTCCTCCGGATACGCATGTCTCCAGTCCGCGGCGTAGTGCGGCCGGGGGGGGGGGGGGGTGGAGATTGTCGAATGGACTTTCTCCGCTTTCCGCTGCCGCACTCTGGTGGTTGCTCCGGAGCTGCGTTTACCGGGCTTCTCTTTCGGTGTGTGCCGGATGAGAGGCGGCGCTCCACCGGCCGATCCGGCGCAGGGGAGTCCAGGGGACCTGGGTCCCCTGGTTTCTCCGCGTATGCGGAGAAAGAAATGGAATTATGTTCGCCGCGACATGCGCGTGGCGAACATTCCCCGGCCCCAGCCGCCTTGGGCGGCGGCTCCAGTGACCGACGTCACTGGAGGGGGGAATCCAAAGGGGGGACGAAGTCCCCTCTTTGAGCCCTTACAGCCCGGTATGCTCCCGAATGTACTTCCGCCCCTTCATGGCGTACTCCAGAGGATTCGCCTTGGCGGGGTCCTGCTCGGCCTCCACCAGCAGCCAGCCCTGATACCCGGCGTCCGCCAGAACCTTGAACACGGGGTCGAAGTCCACGTCGCCGTCGCCGGGCACCGTGAACGCGCCGCTGCGCACGGACTGGAGGAAGCTCCAGTTGTTCTTCCGGGCCTCTTCCACCACGGGAAGCCGCATGTCCTTCAGATGCACGTGGCCCACCCGGTCCACATACTTCTTCAGCATGGTCAGGGGATCCTCCCCGGCGAAGGTGAAGTGGCCGGTGTCATAGCAGAGGAACACATACCGGGGGTCTGTGTTGGCCATCATGCGGTCCGTCTCCTCGCTGGTCTGGACCACGGTGCCCATGTGGTGGTGGAAGCAGAGCTTGAAGCCCCGGTCGGCGGCGATCTTGCCCAGCTTGTTCAGGCCGTCGCAGAAGCGGTCCCACTCAGCGTCGTCCATCACATGCTTGTGTCCGCCGGTGAGGACGGGGGTGTCCATCTGGCCCTGGATGGAATAGCTCTGCTCGCTGACGTTGATCCGGTTGGCCCCCACGGCGGCCAGAAAGTCCAGATTGGCCTTGAAGTCCTTCTCCTCCTCCTCAAAGGGGCGGGTCAGGATAAAGGAGGAGTACCAACGGCTGGCAATGCGCATGCCCCGCAGGTCCAGGGCCTTTTTCAGCTCGGCGGGATCGGAGGGGTACTTGTTGCCGATCTCACAGCCGGTAAAGCCCGCCAGGGCCATCTCGCTGACGATCTGCTGGAAGGTGTTCTCTCCGCCCAGCTCCGGCATATCGTCGTTGCACCAGCCGATGGGCGCGATGCCCAGGGAAACGTTCTTGGAATCAAACATGGGAAGCGACCTCCTTGAAATATTGTCGTCCTGAGGCCCTTGGTGGCCTCCTTGTCAAAAGGGGAAAACCGGCGGGGGCATGGCGCTCCTGCAATCGTTTTCGCTATAATTGAAGGTAGCATTTTCGCCGTGAAAAATCAACGGTTTTTCTCCGTGTTTCCGAAATTTTTCCGAATTCGCCAAAGGTCCCACGGCTTTTTTTACGGTTTGACGGAAGGGGGCCGGAATTTACGCAAACGTTCACATTCCCCTGCGGGCATCACCAGCGATCCGTCCAGCCCACGGCGTCCCGCTCCGTCTCAAAGGGCTCCGGGAAGGCGCTTGACGCCAGCATTTCCTCGCGGATGGCGGCGGAGAGGTCCGGGACGGTTTCCGGCCCGTAGGCGGCGAAGGCGGCGCTGTCCATGAGGACGGCCCCGGCCCGCTCCATGTCCTCCAGGTTCACCCGCTGGATCTCCTCCGTCTGGGAGGAGCAGCAGTCCGTCAGCACCACGGTGTTGTACTCCAGGGCGATAGCGTCGTAGCAGGTGGTGCGGACGCAGTTGGGGGTGGTGGTCCCCGCCAGAAGCACGGTCCGCACGTCCAGACGGCGGAGAATCAGGTCCAGCTCCGTCTGGAAAAAGGCGCTCCACCGGGGCTTGATGATGGTCCAGTCCCCCGGCTGGGGGCGGAGGGGCTCCGGCGCCTGGGCGCTGTTGGGCCCGGCGGAGGCGGGACGGCAGGCGTGGCCCCCGGCCTTCCAGGCGGCGTAGCGGGTCAGCTCCACGTCGCTGCCGTCGGAGCGGTAGATGCGCTTGACGAAGAAGACGGGGATGCCCTTGCTCCTCGCCAGATCACACGCATAGGCACAGGCGGGTATGGTGGCCTGGGCCCCCTGGATGCAGTGGCCGCCCCGGTGGTCGACAAAGCCGTTTTCCATGTCGATCAGAATCAGGGCGGAACGGGTGGGATTGGGTTTCATAGGCGTGCTCCTTTCACTTCACAGCTTTTCGAATACATGGACCCGGAAAGAGGTCCGCACTGTCAGGCGCTCCCGGGCCGCCAGGCGTTCCGCCCCGGCCCGGGGAGTCTTCCAGAAATAGGGCGTCATGCGGAAGAGGTTTTGAATGTCCTCCCGGCGGTCCAGGAGGACGGTCCCGTCCACCGGGACGATCTCCCGGTAGGCGAAGCCCTGGTAGGGGGTCTCCTTCTCCTCATTGGGGTAGGGCGTCTCGTAGAGTATCTCCTTCATCTCCCACAGGTGCTCCGCCCCGGGGACCACGTAGAGAAACCGCCCGCCGGGCCGCAGCACCCGCCGGAATTCCTCCAGCGCCAGGGGGGAAAAGCAGTTCAAAAGCACGTCCACGCCGCCGTCCGCCAGGGGCAGGCGGTAGGAGGAGGCCACGGCGAACTCCGCCCCCTTCTCCCGCCTGGCCGCCGTGCGGAGGGCGAATTTCGAGATGTCCGTCCCCGCTATTTGGGGCCGTCTCCCGGCGGCCCGCAGGGCCTGGGCCACCCCGGCGGTGTACCAGCCCTCGCCGCAGCCCGCGTCCAGAAGGGCGGGCGTCTCGCCGGAAAGGGCCAAAATTCGACTACAAAGCGTATTTAGAAGCGGCCGGTAATACCCTCCGGACAGGAATTCCCGCCGGGCCAGCACCATCTCCCGGTCGTCTCCGGGGAGGGCGGAGTGCTTTTGGTTGGGGGGCAGCAGGTGGACGTAGCCCTCCCTGGCGATGTCAAAGCTGTGGCCCCCGGGGCAGCGGTACGCCCCCGCCGCCCGCTCCAATGGGGCGGCGCAGAGGGGACAGCGGAAGAGGCTCATTCCGTTCCGCCTCCCGTCACGTCGTTGATCCACTTCCCGCCCCGGACCCGCCAGAGGCAGAGGGGGAATTTCACGATGCTTTCCAGCTGGATGGCGAAGGCAATGGGCCAGCATCCCAGTTTCAGAACCAGGGCCACCAGGGCCGTGGCGGGAAGGCACACCACCCACTGGGGGGCGATGTCCAGGACCGTGGACCACATCACGTCGCCCCCGGCCCGGAGGACCCCGGTGATGGCGGAGATGGCACAGGCGTGGAGGGGGATGGAGGCGAAGCCCATGACCGCCAGGGCCGTGGCGATTTCAGCGGAGAGGCCGAAGAGCTTGAACATGGGGAAAATAACGGGCACGAACAGCAGAGGCACCAGGGCGATGGAGAACACCGTCAGCGCCGTCCCCACCAGCACGGCGAACCAGAGGAGGGCCCGGCTCAGGTCCATGACCTTCTCCCGGCCCTGGCCCTCGCCGATGGCCTTGCCCACTATCACCGCCGTGGCGGCTCCCAGGCCGAAGCAGACCACCAGGAACAGGCGGTTCAGATTGCCCATGACGGCGTTGGCCGCCAGCATTTCCACAGAGTTGTCCGTGTAGCCCAGGATAACGGTCAAGAGGGAGTTCCCCAGGCCCCAGACAGTTTCGTTCAGCACCACCGGGGAGGCGTACTTGACAAAGCGGCGCATCATGTCCAGGCCCGGGCGGAAGAACAGCCCCAGGTGCAGGGGGATGAGCCTGCTCCGCAGGGCGCAGACAACGCAGATGGCAAACTCGCTGATCCGGGCCAGTAAAGTGGCAATGGCGGCCCCGGCCACCCCCAGGGCTGGGAAGCCGAAATTGCCGAAAATCAGCAG
Organism: uncultured Oscillibacter sp.; assembly: GCA_910588175.1. GTDB lineage: Bacteria > Bacillota > Clostridia > Oscillospirales > Oscillospiraceae > Oscillibacter. The sequence goes on along the minus strand of CAJUQQ010000082.1, from coordinate 1,865 downwards.
GTAGTTCAGTCCCGTGTTCAGGATGGTGGAAAAGCCGAAGAGCTTCATGCCGAAGGCCGGGTCCTCCACACTCCGCCGGGCGCTGACGTAGATGGAGGAGAGCATGTTGAACACATAGGCAAAGCCGATGACCTGGAGGTAGGGCGCGCCCAGCAGGGAAAGCTCGTGCTTGTTGGACAGGAGGTCCATCACGGGCACCGGAAAGGCCCAGAAGGCCAGGGCCAGGGGCAGCGTGACGGCTGTTCCCAGCAGGGAGGCAACGCCCATGGCGCGGCTGACGCTCTTCTCGTCCCCCTTGCCCCAGTACTGGCTCACCAGAATGCCCAGGCCGCTCTGGAAGCCGAAGACAATGCTGGTGAGGAGGAACACCGGGACGTTGGCGGTGGTCACCGCCGCCATCTCCGCGTTTCCCAGGCGGGAGACCATGAAGGTGTCGATGAGCCCCAGGGAAAAGGTGATGAGGTTTTGCAGAATCATGGGCAGGGAGAGCTTAAAAAGCCGCTTGTAAAAGCCGGGTTCCCGGCGGAGGAAATTGAACATAAGTCACCTTTATCAAACGATTATTATAAAATTTACAGCATGGGCATCCGGGTGTCCCGGTGCCGCCGGAGGGCCTGGGCACAGGCGTCGATGTCCGCCTCGGTGGTGCCGGGGCCAAAGCTGAGGCGGATCACCCCGGCGGCCACCCGCTTGGGGAGCTTCAGGGCGGCAACGACATGGCTGGGCTTGCCCTGGTGGCAGGCGGACCCGGCGGAGACGCAGATTCCCTGGCTTCCCAGGTCGTTGACGATGTTTCCGGCGGGCCAGCCCGCCAGGGAGACGGACAGGATATGGGGGGCCGTCCCCGCCCCCACGCAAACCATGTCCGGTATGGCAAGCAGCTTCTCCAGGGCTACGGCGTGAAGGGCCTCCAAATGGGCCCGGTCCCGCGCCCGGTTTTCCAGGCGCAGCTCCGCCGCCCTGGCAAAGCCCGCGATCTGGGCCGTGGCCTCGGTGCCGGAGCGGAGCCCCCGCTCCTGCCCCCCGCCCGCCAGAAGGGGCCGGGGATTCCGCACCCGGGGGCCGATGTACAGGGCCCCGACGCCCTTGGGCCCGCCGATCTTGTGGGCGGAAACCGTTACAAAATCCGCCCCCAGGGCCCTGGCGGAGAAGGTCCCCAGGCCCTGCACCGCGTCGGTGTGGAGGAGGGTCTTGGGATTCCGGGCGGAGAGGCCCGCGGCGATTCCGGCAAGGGGATACACCGTCCCCAGCTCGTTGTTCACCAGCATCACGGAGACCACGGCGGTGTCAGGGCGGACGGCCTCCAGCACTTGGGCGGCGGAGAGGTTCCCGTCCCCGTCCGGGGACAGGTACGTGACCTCGCAGCCCTCCCGCTCCAGCCATTTGCAGCACTCCAAAACGGCGCTGTGCTCCACCGCCGTGGTGACGATGTGGCGGCCCAGATGCCGGTTCTGCCACACGGCGGCCCGAAGGGCCCAGTTGTCCCCCTCGGTGCCGCAGGAGGTGAAGAACAGCCCCTCCGCCGGGCAGTCCAGGAGGGCGGCCACGGCCTTTCTCCACGCCTCCGCTTGCTTTTTCATCTCCGCTCCCAGGGGATACTGGGCGCTTGGGTTTCCGTACCGCTCCGTCAGAACCGCGTACATGGCGTCCGCCACGGCCCGGGGAACGGGGGTGGTGGCTGCGTGATCCAGATAGATCATATGGGAAAAAACTCCTTTCGTTGGGGCTTGCCCAAAAGAGGGGATTCCAGTATAATAGGCATGCCAAGCCATTATAGTAGTAAATTTCGGAAAGCGCAAGGAGAATCTGATCCACTATGAAAGTCGCCATCTACACCCTTGGCTGCAAGGTGAACCAGTACGAGA
>CAJUQQ010000081.1 GCA_910588175.1 uncultured Oscillibacter sp. | reverse complement strand
ATCTGCTCCAGCTCCTCGTCGCTGGCCCGCCGGCAGGCCAGGGCCACGGTGGCGGGCTCGAAAATCAGGCGCATCTCAAAGAGGTCCTTGGCCCGTACCCGGGACCGGACCCCCGCCAGGGCCGTCAGGTCCATGCCGGGATTGGGCAGGCTCTCCGCCACGAAGGTGCCCTTCCCCCGCCGGATGTCCAGCACCCCCTGGGCCACCAGAAAGGAGATGGCCTCCCGCAGGGTGGTGCGGCTGACCCCCATGGACTCGCTGAGCTCGTTCTCGTTGGGCAGCTTGCTGCCGGGGGGATAGCGGCGCTCCTCCACAATCCACTCGTAAAGCCGGTCCGCCGTCTGCTCGGACAGCTTGGCGCGTTTGCCTTCCATAGACGTTCCTCCATCCTCCGGCGGGCCCGCCGGGCGGTTTGATGCGGTACGGAAATACAATATCTGTACTATACCGCTTTTCGCCGGAAAAAACAAGAAGGGGCTTGACAGCGGATGTGATTTCGTATAAAATGACATCATACAACTACTTTTAAGCTAGACAACCTGTGTACTATTTTTTGGAAGGGAGGGACGGCCCTTGACCGCCGCCCAACGCTTTCCCCACCGGCTGACCATTGTCACCGGCCACTACGGCACGGGAAAGACCGAATTCTCCGTAAACCTGGCCCTGGCCCTGGCGGCGGAGGGGGCCCGGACGGCCCTGGCGGACCTGGACATCGTCAACCCCTACTTCCGCAGCCGGGAGCGGCGGGAGCTTCTGGAGGGGGCGGGGGTCCGGCTGATCGCCGCGTCCCAAGCCCTGGCGGACGCGGACGTGCCCGCCCTCCCGGCGGAGCTCCACGCCGTACTGGAGGACCGGAGCGTCCGGGGTGTGCTGGACGTTGGCGGGGACCCCTCCGGGGCCCGGGTGCTGGCCCGCTACAGGCCGCGGATTTTGAAAGAGGACTACCAGCTCCTTTGCATTGTCAACGCCGCCCGTCCGGAGGTCCGCACGGCGGAGCGCTCCGCGGAGTACCTCCGGGCCATTGAGGCGGTGGCGGGCCTTCGGTGTACAGGGCTGGTGAACAACACCCACCTCTGCGGCGAGACCGCGCCGGAGGATATCCGGGAGGGCGCGGCCCTGGCGGAGGAGGTTTCTCAGATCACCGGCATTCCGGTGGTCTGTCATACGGCGGAGCGCCGGTTTCAGGACCGGCTCCGGGACCTGCCCCTGTTCCCTATGGAAATCCGGATGAAAAAACCGTGGGAATAAGAACCCGTACTTAATCCAGTATCGAGGAAAGGAGATCATGCGCCATGGCAATCCACCTCACCTTCCGCCAGGACCGCTGCAAGGGCTGCGGGCTCTGCGTGGCCGTCTGCCCCAAGCACATTCTGGCCCTGGAGGGCGGCACCAACGTGAAGGGCTACCACCCCGCGTCCTGCACGGACGAGGCCGCCTGCATCGGCTGCGCCAGCTGCGCGAAGATGTGCCCCGATTCCATCATCACCATCGAAAAAGACTGAAAGGAGCCGCGTCCCATGAAACGAGAAATCTGGAAGGGCAGCGAGGCCATCGCTGAGGCCGCCATCCGGGCTGGCTGCCGCTGCTTCTTCGGCTACCCCATCACCCCCCAGAACGAGATTCCCGAGTACATGTCCCTCCATATGCCCCAGTCCGGCGGCGTTTTCGTTCAGGCCGAGTCGGAGCTGGCCGCCGTCAACATGGTTTACGGCGCGGCGGCCTCGGGCGTGCGGGCCATGACCTCCTCCTCCTCCCCCGGCGTCAGCTTGAAACAGGAGGGCATCAGCTATATGGCCGCCTGCCAGCTGCCGGCCGTGGTGGTCAACGTCATGCGGGGCGGCCCGGGCCTGGGGTCCATTCAGCCCGCCCAGGGGGACTACTTCCAGGCCACCCGAGGCGGCGGCAACGGCGACTACCGCACCGTGGTCCTGGCCCCCGCCAACATTCAGGAGGCGGTGGACCTGACCCAGGAGGCCTTTGACATCGCCGACCAGTACCGCAACCCCGTGGTGGTCCTGGCGGACGGCCTCATCGGCCAGATGATGGAGCCCATCGTCTGGAAGGAGCGCACCCCCCGGCAGCTGCCGGAAAAGACCTGGGCCGCCTGCGGCCGGAGAAACCGGGAGCACAACAACTTCATCACCTCCCTCCTCATCGACGCCCCGGCCTGCGAGGCCCACAACCTGGAGCTGGCCAGGAAGACGGCGGAGATGGAGAAGAACGAATGCCGCTGGGAGGAGATTTTGCTGGAGGACGCCGAGGTAGTCCTGGTGGCCTACGGCACCCCCTCCCGGGTGGCCCAGACGGCGGCGGAGAACCTGCGTGGCCAGGGAATCAAGGCCGGCGTGTTCCGGCCCGTCACCCTGTGGCCCTACCCCTACCGGCGTTTGAGGGAGATTGCCGCCCGGGAGTCCGTGAAGGTCTTCCTGGATGTGGAGATGAGCCTGGGCCAAATGCTGGACGATGTGAACCTGGCCGTGGCGGAGCGGAAGCCCGTGCGCTTCTACGGCCGCTGCGGCGGCGCGATTCCCCATGTGTCCGAGGTAGAGCGGGCGGCCATGGAGGCCTGGAAGGAGGTCAAATGACATGACGGCGATTTATCAGAAGACCAAGGGCCTCCAGGACACGGAGCTCCACTACTGCCCCGGCTGCGCCCATGGCATCGTACATAAGCTGATCGGCGAGGTGCTGGAGGAGATGGACGCTCTGGGCACGGCGATTGGCATCTGCCCGGTGGGCTGCGCCGTCTTCGCGGGGAACTACTTCTCCTTCGACACCATCGAGGCGGCCCACGGCCGGGCCCCGGCGGTGGCCACCGCCGTGAAGCGCACCCACCCGGACCAGCCCGTCTTTACCTACCAGGGGGACGGGGACCTGGCCTCCATCGGCGCGGCGGAGATCGTCCACGCCGCCATGCGGGGGGAGAAATTCACCACCATCTTCATCAACAACGCCATCTACGGCATGACGGGCGGCCAGATGGCCCCCACCACCCTCATCGGCCAGAAGGCCACCACCGCCCCCCTGGGCCGCACCAAGGAACAGGCGGGCATGCCCATAAGAGTCGCCGAGATGCTCTCCACCCTGGACGGCTGCGTCTACGCCGAGCGGGTCTGCGTCACGAATATCCCTCATTTGAATAAGACGAAGAAGGCCCTGAAAAAGGCCTTCCAGCGGCAGATGGCCGGGGACGGCTTTACCTTCGTGGAGGTGCTGGCGGCCTGCCCCACCAACTGGGGCATGGAGATCGACGAGGCCAACCGCTGGCTCATGGAGAACATGGCCGCGTATTATCCCCTGGGCGTCATCAAGGATACGGAGGCGATGTGAGATGAAAAAAGAAGTGATTCTGTCCGGCTTCGGCGGCCAGGGCGTCATGTCCATCGGCAAGAACCTGGTGGAAGCCGCCGTGGCGGAAGACCTGGAGGCGTCCTGGGTCCCGTCCTACGGACCCGAGATGCGGGGCGGCACCGCCAACTGCACGGTCATCATCAGCGACGGGCGGATCGGCGCGCCTTTGGTGGAAAGCCCCAGCGAGGTCATCGCCATGAACCGGGCGGCCCTGGCGAAGTTTGAGAGCCGGGTGGCCCCCGGGGGCACGGTGTTTGTCAACAGCAGCATCATCCCCGACAAGGTGGGCCGGGACGACGTGAAGGCGGTCTACGTGCCCTGCGATGAGATCGCGGCGGAGCTGGGGAACGCCAAGGTGGCCAACATGGTCATGCTGGGGGCCTACGTGGCCGCCACAGGCGCGCTGAAGCGGGAGACCATCGAAGCCATGATCGCCGAAATGTTCACCGGCAAAAAGGCCAAGCTGGTTCCGCTGAACCTGGAGGCCCTTCAACGCGGCATGGAGTGCGGGAAGCCCGCCTGAGCCGCCCCCGGAGCGAGAAAAAGGGTGAGAGAGCCAAAGCCCTCTCACCCGCGTTTTTTCAGCCCTGTGTTTTCCACATGGCCCCCAGGATATCTTTCAGGACCAGGAAGGCGTCCAGGCTGCCGTAGCCGTAGGTCTGCTCCAGCTGGTCCAGCAGGCGGCGCAGCTCCGCCTCAAAGCGGGGAATGTCCACCTCTTCCTGGTACCGGGCCAGGATGGGATACTGCTTGCTCCACATCTTGGTCCAGTCGATCTTGGCCGAGGTTTCCTCCGTGGTCCGCTCAATGACCTCCTGGATTTCCCTCACGCCGGCGTCGAAGTCGATCAGCTCGTCCAGGGTCACGCCGTACAGCGCCGCCAGCCGCTTCGACTGCCGGATGTCCGGCAGGGTCTCGCCGGTCTCCCATTTGGAGACGGTCTGCCGGCTGACCCCCAGCTTTTCGGCCGCCGCCTCCTGGGTCAGTCCCTTGCTCTTCCGGGCGTTGAGCAGACTTTCACCTAAGTTCATAAAAACTCCTCCTTCGTTTGGCATATCCGGATGATACCATATTCCCGGCGGGAACTCCACCAAGGAAACCGGACACTTCCGCCCGGTTTTTTAACACCGCCCGGCAGTCCCCGGCCGGAGAAAAATCATTGACTTTGTTTCCAGGCAAGCATATAATCGTGAAAAGCGAAAAAACCGGTCCCGGCGCCAGCCGCCCCGTCCGGCAGGGGCTTCGCCCCAAATACAGAAACAGGAGTGTGTACGCAATGCTGGATATCAAGATCACCAAAACCGCCGCCCCCAAAGCCAAACCCGCCGACGAGAGCAAGCTGGGCTTCGGCAAAATTTTTACCGACCATATGTTCATCATGGACTATGACGAGGGCCAGGGCTGGCACGATCCCCGGATCATTCCCTACGGCCCCCTGACCCTGGACCCCTCCGCCGTGGTGTTCCACTATGCCCAGGAGTGCTTCGAGGGCATGAAGGCCTACCGCACCGCGGAGAACCGGATTCAGCTCTTCCGCCCCGAGTGCAACGCCCGCCGCATGAACAACACCCACGAGCGGCTCTGCATTCCCCAGCTCCCCGAGGAGGACTTCGTCCAGGCCGTGAAGGCCATTGTGGAGATGGAGAAGGACTGGGTGCCCCATTCCGAGGGCGCGTCCCTCTACATCCGCCCCTACACCATCGCCACCATGCCCCAGCTGGGCGTCCACGCCTCCACCTCGTATCAGTTCATCATCATCTGCTCCCCCTCCGGCGCGTATTACGCCGCGGGCCTGGCCCCTGTGGACATCTACGTGGAGGACACCTATGTCCGCGCCTGCCCCGGCGGCACCGGCTTCACCAAGTGCGGCGGCAACTACGCCGTCTCCCTGCTGGCGGGCCAGAAGGCCGAGAAGAAGGGCTACAGCCAAGTGCTGTGGCTGGACAGCCAGGAGCGCAAGTACGTGGAAGAAGTGGGCGCGATGAATATCTTCTTCAAGATCGGCGGCAAGCTCTACACCGCCGCCGCCGAGGATAAGGAAGGCACCGTCCTTCCCGGCGTCACCCGCCGCTCCATCATCGAGCTGCTGCGGGACTGGGGCTATGAGGTGGTCGAGGGCAGGCTGGCCATCGACGACATCATGAAGGCGTCCAAGGAGGGCAGGCTGGAGGAGGTCTTCGGCTCCGGCACCGCCGCCGTGGTCTCCCCGGTGAAGAAGCTGGATTACGAGGACCAGTCCGCCTTCATCAACAACGGCGAAATCGGCCCCCTGACCCAGAAGCTTTACGACACCATGACCGGCATGCAGTGGGGCAAGATTCCCGACACCAAGGGCTGGATTGTCCCCGTGTGCCAGGGCTGAGGGGATCCAATTACGTGAGTTTGAAAAAGCGTCCCGGCGGGAGGATACCTCCCGCCGGGACGCTTGACGCATCCGGCTAATGCGAGATGAGCGCCGGTTATCTGCCGCGTAAGATCATCCGGCTTGCGTGCGCAGGAAAAGGTTTCCGGCAAGCTGCCCGGCGGGCTGGCCGCCAAAAAACGCGCGGCATTTTTCCATGGTATTGAAAAATTCTGTTTCTTCCCAGGTGATGCTCCGCCAATCCCAGTTGGTCCTGCCCAAAACGGAACAGATAATTTTCCTCATATACTGGGACTCGAAATAGTTGCCCCGGCTGTGGGCGATATAAGAAACAGGCGTTGTTCCTTCGCCGTGATAAGAGAGAAATAGATAGGTTTTCTGCCGCTCAACATACCGCCGGGTATCGAAAAGTCCCTCCGCGCTGCTTATGATATGACCCTCTTGGCTGCGTACCCGCTGTATTGCTTTGGAAAATTCCTCAAAAGAGGCAGGAAGTACATGCAGGTGCATGTGGTAAATTCCGCAGCCTCCGCAGCTCCCCTCGTCATTCAATACTCCGTGCTCGAAACAGAGAAGTCCCTGCTGATACTGCTTTTGGTAAAAGTCGCCGATGGCGGATATGACATTCTCCAATTCCAGGATAGCGTCCCGCCCCAGCATTCCGGCCGCGTTCACATGCTTTTTGGAAGCGATTAAAAGATGCCCCTCCCGAAGCTGGCCCATACAGGGAAATACTGTGAAACGCCGGGTCTCGCAGACCATTCTGTTCCGCTGTCCATATATCTGGTTGTATACGGTTTCAATCCCGGCGCGCTCATCGCAATAGTCGCAACTCATGCCCCATCCTCCTTTTAAGCGTTTTCTTTATCCGGGGCGTTTACTTCGCGCGGACGTTCCCCAGTTCCATTTCGGTTGTTTGCAGCAGACAGTGAACGTGTTCGATGCCGTGGCTTTTGAGCACGTCCCGGGCGGAGTGCTGCTGGTGGACATACTCCACCAGGCAGTACATGCCTTTTACAGCATATGTTCGGGGCGTCAGTTTTTCCACACTTTTGTAGATTCTGCCGCCGCTGACCAGAACATCGTTGAGGACGATGATATTATTCGCGCGGCCCGGCCGGCACTCATAGTTCCCATCCCACAATTTCTGCCTCAGAATCCGCGCTTCTTCTAACACCGCGATAACCTGTTTTCGCAGCAGCTTCCCCACTTCCAAACCAAGTAGCAAATTTCCCCCGCTTGGGACGATGAGATAATCAATGTCCTGGATATCCATTTGGTCCTGCTCCAGGCATATTAGGATGTAGCTTGCCATGATACGCCCAACTTCTCCGCAGAGCGCTGGATCGTAAAGAGCGGTATACAAATCAATGTAGTAATCCACCGCCCGATAAACTCGGTCGCATATAGGGATTTGAGATTGATCAATGATGTACTTTTCCTGATAGATCATCGCCTTTAGTTTTTGGGCAAGCTGGTCCGCTGTTTTTTCCGGCATTACCCGCGCTTTTACAAGCTCATAGCTGATATTATGGAACTGCGCCTCGTCAAGGCCCAGGGATTGCAGGACAAAGCCGATGCGTTCCTTCTCATACTGCTGAATGAACGCAATGTTGTTTTTGTAGTAGAGCTCCATCATCTTCGCGGCCATTTTTTCGTCCCTTTTTTCCTTAAAGCGGAGATAAAAAGGAGGGACCAGAGGACTGATGCCATTCACATAAGCAAATTCATAAATGCCGGCCAGGCCGAACAGCACAAAGGCAATCGCGCCGACAAACGAAAACAGCTCGCTAAGGCCCAGAATCCTCCAAATACTGGAGAAAAAGCCCGGCACCCCCTTGTCCAGACAAAGTGAGCCGGTATCCACTAAAACGGCGTAAGCCGTGAAGAGAAAGAACCACGCGATGATAACAATGTGGAGAATATTTTTGACAGGAGCGTTCCCTCCGGAATTGCTTCCCGGTTCCATACTTTCACGTCCTTTGCCGCCATACAAATATCAAAAAGCCGGAACAAGATTTCACACTTGCTCCGGCTTGGTGGAATCAACCCAAAAGTGTTCGAACCCGTTACGGAAAAAAATTGGGGCCTGTGCCTCCCACACTGATAAGGCTTTCCCTCATTTTTGCTGCAACCGGATTGTC
>CAJUQQ010000080.1 GCA_910588175.1 uncultured Oscillibacter sp. | reverse complement strand
CATAGAGGTTCGCGGCGAAGACCGCCCCCTTCAGCGCCCCCGCCGTCACCGTGGGAGCCAGGAAGAAGCCCTGGTAAAAGGCGGGCATCAGCCCCAGGTTGGCTCCCACCTCCTGCCCCAGCCCCGGGGCGGAGAGACGGTAGGCGCAGCGCTCCACGCACTCCGCCGTTCCGCAGATGTACCCGCCGATGGGAGCCAGTCCCCCGCCGGGGTTCTTAATGAGGCTGCCCACCACCATGTCGGCCCCCAGGTCCGAGGGCTCCCGGGTCTCCACAAACTCGCCGTAGCAATTGTCCACCATCACCTTCACGTCCGGCTTCACGGACTTGCAGAAGGCGATGAGCTCTCCGATTCCGGCCACGGAGAAGCTGGGCCGGGTGGCGTAGCCCTTGGACCGCTGGATGGTGATGAGCTTGGTCCGTTCGTTGATTTTGGAGCGGATGGCCTCGTAATCAAAGCCGCCGTCCGGCAGCAGATCGGCCTGCTGGTAGGTGACGCCGTACTCCCGCAAGGAGCACTTGCCGGGCCGGATGCCGATGACCTCCTCCAGCGTGTCGTAGGGTGCCCCCACGGGAGAGAGGAGCTCGTCCCCCGGCAGGAGATTGGCGGACAGGGCCACGGTGAGGGCGTGGGTGCCGCAGGTGATCTGGGGGCGGACCAGGGCGGCCTCCGTGTGGAAGACGGCGGCGTAGACCCGCTCCAGATTGTCCCGGCCCTCGTCGTCATAGCCGTAGCCGGTGGTGGCGGCGAAGTGGGTGGCATTGACCCGGTTTTGCCGCATGGCGTGGAGGACCTTGGCCTGGTTGTACTCGGCGGTGCGGTCGATATCTGTGAAGCGGTCCCGGAGGCGCTCCAGCGCCGCTTCCCCATAGCGGTACACGGCGGGGCTGACGCCCAGGGTTTGATAGATGGCTTGCAGTTCCATGAAAGGGCTCCTTCTCATTTGTTTTCAACAGAGCTTATCATAGGCGATGGGGCCGGACCTGTCAAGGGAAAACGAAACGCCCGCCGCAAAAACGGCGGGCGCTGAAACAGCCCGGGGCTTGACAGCGGGGAGAACCCTGGGCTATAATATGGCTAGACACTGCGGCAAGCGGTGGTCCTCAGTGAATGTTAGTAACTAAAGAGTGGCCTTAGAAACCGTCACTTTGCCGAGTGGCGGTTTCTGTGTTTTACAACAATCGTAACCGTTTGGACATCATCCTTTGCCGAAAAGCAAGTCTCACGAAAGAAGGGAGGCGCTCCCATGCCCAGCGTCCTTGTCCACGCCCCCGACGACCCCGTCACCCTCTCCCCCCAGGCGGTGAAGCGCCTCCTGGACCGGGGGGACGGGGACGCCGCCCTCCTCTACCTGGCCCTGCTCCGCCGCCGGGGGGACGCCCCGCCCCGGTCCCTCGCGGGGGAGCTCCGCTGGGACCGGAGCCGCATTGAGGCGGCGGAGGCCGTCCTCCGGGACCTGGGGCTCATCGCCCCCCAGAGCCCGCCCCCAGAGCCCGCCGACGAGCCCCCCGCCTACCGCCAGGAGGAGGTGGCCGGGAAGCTGGAGGAGAGCGGGGAGTTCCGCCGCCTCACCGCCGAGGTGGAGCGGAAGCTGGGCAAACGCCTTACCACGGCGGACCTCTCCGCCCTGCTGGGGCTGTACGACTACCTGGGGCTGCCCGCCGACGTGATCTACCTCCTGGTCTGCCACTGCGCGGAGCGGACCGCCGCCCGCTTCGGCCCGGGCCGGAGGCCCACCCTCCGCCAGATCGAGCGGGAGGGCTACGCCTGGGCCCGCCGGGGCATCGACACCCAGGCCGCCGCCGTGGAGCATCTCAACCGCTGCGCCCGGCGGCAGGGGGCCCTGCCGGAGTTCATGCGGGCGCTGCAATTGGGGGACAGGCTCCCCTCCGCCGGGGAGGAGAGGTACCTGCTCCAATGGCTGGAATGGGGCTTTTCCCCGGAGGCCGCCGCCCTGGCCTATGACAAGACGGTTCTCAAGTGCCACGAGTTCAAGTGGAGCTACTGCAACGGCATCCTCCGCCGCTGGCACGAGGCGGGGCTGCATACCCCCGGCGAGATTGAGGCGAAGGACCGGCGTCCCGTCCCGGCGGCGGGCGCAGCCGCCCCGCCCAAGGCGGGCAACGCCTGGATGCGCAAGTACATTCAGCAAAGAGGAAAGGAGGGGTGAGCCATGGCCTATGACGGGAAAATCCTCCGCCGGGCCCTCCAGCGCTTTGAGGAGGACAAGCGGGCCCGGGAGGAACGGGCCCGAGACCGCCGGGAGGGGGTGTTTCACCGCCAGCCCCGCCTCCGGGAGATCGACGCCGAGCTGCGGGCCACCATGAGCCGCATCCTCTCCACCGCCCTTCGGAAGGGGACGGACCCCCGGGCGGCGGTGGAGGCCCTGAAAAAACAGAACTTGGGCCTTCAGGAGGAGCGGAGGCTGCTGCTGGAGGGCCTGGGCCTCCCGGCGGACTGCCTGGAGGAGAAGCCCGCCTGCCCCCTCTGCGCCGACGCCGGCTGGCGGGACGGGCGGATGTGCCGCTGCCTGAAGGCTTACTGCGCCCGGGAGCAGCAGCGGGAGCTCTCCCGAATGCTGGACCTGGGGAATCAGAGCTTCGAGAGCTTTTCCCTGGGGTGGTATTCCGAAGCGGAGGACCCGGCCCTGGGGGTCTCCCCCCGGGAGAACATGGATTGGATCTGCCGGACCTGCAAGCGCTACGCCGCCGGCTTCGGCCAGGGGAGCGGAAACCTCCTCCTCACCGGGGACCCGGGGCTGGGGAAGACCTTCCTCTCCGCCGCCATCGCCCGGGAGGTCAGCGCCGAGGGGTACTCCGTGGTTTACGACACCGCCGTCCACATCTTTGACCGCTTCGAGGCCCGGAAATTCGGCCGGGAGCTGGGGGAGGCCGTGGAGGCCGACGTGGAGCGGGTGATGGACTGCGACTTACTGATTCTGGACGACCTGGGGACGGAGATGACCACCCCCTTCGTCCAGAGCGCCCTTTACAGCATCCTCAACGGCCGCATCACGGACCGGCGGGCCACCATCCTCAGCACGAATTTGAAGCTGGACGAGCTGGCCCGGCGCTACACACCTCAGATCGCCTCCCGGATTGAGGGGGAGTATCAGGTCCTACCCTTCTTCGGAGAGGACATCCGCCGCCTGCGGAAGGAGCGGGGCTGAGCGCCCCCTGGCGCAGGGCGGCCCGCGTTTATACGCGGGCCGCCCTGTTTACGCTTATTCCTGAGACGGCGGGATGACGACGAAATCCGGGGGCTCCTCCGGTGTGGAGGGCTCGGCGGGCGCTGGCGTCTCCGGCTGGGAGGGAATCTCGGCGGGGCCGGAGGCAGGGGTGCTGGGCTCCTCCGCCGCGGGAGGCACGCCGGGATTAGGCTCCACGGGGGTGCCGGGGACCGTGGGAACCGTGCCGCCGGTCTCCACCGATTCCTCCTTAGATGGGCCCACCAGCACCAGACGGTCCCGGTGCTTGTAGTCGCTGATGGCCTCCACGTCGCTGGAGATCAGGTTTCCGCTGCCGTCGAAGACGTTGCGGTAGGTCTTGACCTTATAGCCGGTGTAGGGCGTCACCTTCACCTGCCGCTTGCCCGGGGCCAGGGTGGGGTCCAGCTGCTCCACTTCCTCGAAGGGGGTGGTGGACAGGGTGTCGTAGGTCATCTTCACCGACGTGTCGTCGGTTTTGGTGCCCCAGATCTGGACGGTGAGATAGCCCTTGTCGTATTTCGCTACAAGCTTGATGGGGTATTGCGTGTCGTTGGTGAATTTATAGTCCGGCCCCCCCCAGGAGACCGTGGCGTCCATGCCCCGGGTGATGTAGTTGGGGATATACCGGTGGGCATAGCGCTCCGTAATCTCCAGGTTGGCCAGCAGGCAGGCGTAGTACAGCGTGGAGGAGGGCTGGCACACGCCGCCGCCGATCTCATCCACGGTTTCCCCCTGGACGTAGGCGGGGGCGGCCTTGTAGCCCTTGGCCTCCGTCCGCTGGCCCACCGTCTCGTTGTAGGAGAATACGTCCCCGCTGTTCAGCACCGTTCCGTCAAAGGCGGAGGAGGCCAGCTTCACATTGCCGACCCGGGCGGCGGTGCCGCCCACATGGGTGGTACACTCCCCCAGAAGGTCCCGGAAGAGGACGGATTTCAGGGCTTCCGCCGTGATCTCCGGCTCCTGAATGTCGGCGGGAACAGAGATGGTCTCTCCCGGAGACGCGCCGTCCAGCGCCCGCTGGGCGGACACGGTGTCAAAGGAGGCCCCCCGCTTTTCGGGGAGTATGCCTCCGGTGGCATGGTCATAGCGGGCGTTCTCCATCTCGCCGGAGACGGCGTCGTGAACCTCCTGAATGGAGAGGGGGGCGGCCTCCCGGGTGGTGAAATCCACCTGGATTTCCTCCATGCCGCCGGTCACGGCGTTTTCCAGGGCCAGAGCCAGACCCTCCTCCCCGATGGAGCGGCCGTTGGCCTCCCGGGTCAGCAGGATCTCGTCGTCCAGCACCTCATAGCTTCCGTCCAGAGGGTCCATCGCCAGTTCCTCCGCCAGGCGGGCCACCCCCTCCCGGAATTGGAGTTCGTCCCGGTCCTGGGCCGTCAGGCCGTCTCCGGCGTCGTTGGTGAGGATGGACAGGACCCGGGCCCCCCGGGTGAGAAAGGGGGCGGCGGCCTGCTGCTCAAAGTGCCGCTGGGCGATGCCGGGGCACTGCTCGGCGGTGTAGCCCAGCTCCTCCAGAGTGACGGTGACAGGGGCTTCTGCCCCGGCGGGCCAGCCCTCCTTCCCGGCGTCTTGGAGGGGGGAAACGGCAATGGTTTTCTTCGGCAGGGTTCCCGCCAGCACTTGGGCGGCCTGGTCCACGGTAAGCCCCCCTACGTCCACGCCGCCGATCAGCTCCTTGGGGTAAAAATCGGTCCGGGACCCGGCCCAGTAGCAGAGCCCCCCATAGCCGGCGGCCATGATAGCGGCGGTCAGCGCCAGGGCAATGAACACGGGAGCGGCCCCGCCCTTTTTTGCCCGTCTGACTTCATTCGCGGTTTGTCCCATGAAGTCCCTCCTTTTCGGCCTCCGGTCCGGGGCCGTTTCTCTCTCAGGGTATTCTATCACATTCCCGGAGAAAAAGTGATTACAATCCAGTAACAAGAGAAAAAGGAGACCGTCAGGGCCTCCTGGGAATCCGGATGGTCATGACGATCTCGTCCTCGGTGTCCTCCCGGAGGCACTGGGCCTCCACGCCGGCCTCCCGGACGATGCGCAGTCCCCGATCCACACTGTTCAAAAACAGCCGCACGTCTTTCAAAATGTACGTCCGCCGTCCCGTGGGGGCGGCGGTCTGGAGCTCCTGGAGTCTCCGCTCCACGTACTGCTCCGTCTGGGCCACGTTCCAGCCCCGCTCCGCCGCCCGGCGGGCCGCCAACAGCCGCTCCTCCTCGTCCTCCAGCCGGAGGAGGGCCCGGGCGTGGCGCTCCGTCAGCCCCGTCTCCAGCAGCAACGCCTGGCAGGCGGGGGACAGGCGGAGAAGCCGCAGCTTGTTGGCCACCGCCGAGGCCGACCGCCCCAGCTCCGCCGCCGCCTCTTCCTGGGTGGACCGGGTCTGGCGGAGGTAGGCGGCGATGGCGGCGGCCTCCTCAAAGTAGTGCAGATCCCGCCGCTGCAAATTTTCCACCAGGGCCAGCAGGGCGGACTCCCGCTCGTCCACCTCCGCCTCCACACAGGGCACCGTGGCGAGACCCGCCAGCCGCGCCGCCCGGAGCCGCCGCTCCCCCGCCACCAGCTCCCAGCCGTCGCTCCGCCGCCGGACCACCAAGGGCTGCACCACGCCGTGGCGGCGGATGGACGCCGCCAGCTCCCGCAGGGCCCCCTCGTCAAACAGCCGCCGGGGCTGGCGGGGATTGGGGCGGATGGCCTCCACCCCCAGGCGCAGCACCCGCTTTTCCTCTCCCATGGGACCGCCTCCTTCCAGTTTGTCCCATTCTACCGGACGGGGCATGAAAAACCATGGGGAATCTGTCGGCGGCGGGAAATACAGCTTGCGCCGGGGCGGCAAAGCCGGTATAATAGCTGCAAGGAGGTGCTGTTTATGCCAACGGAGAAGGACTATAAGATGATTGAGAAAGCCACGCTTTACGACCTGCGTCTGATCTTTTCCACTGGGGAAAAAGACACCTACACGAGAGAGGAAATTGTGGAGCTGCTGGATAAAATCGCCCTGGCCAAAGACCAGGAGTAAACAACGGAAGAGCCCGGCGGGATATTCCCGCCGGGCCCTTCTCTTCTTTTCATCCGGGACAAAAGGCTTCGCGCCCGGCGGAGGCGGAGACTCCGCTCATCGGTTTGCTCAGACCTTCTGATTCTTCTTGGGGTGGGCGATGGTCGCGACGCCCTCGATGGCCAGAATGACCGCCAGGACCACCAGCAGGATGCCCAGAATGGCCTGGACATAGGGGCCCCAGTCCGCGCCGCCGGCGGAGATCAGGGCGATCTGGTTCTTGGTGTTGATCAGCAGGGAGAAGATGGTGACAATCAGCATGAAGCCCATGGGGATCAGGAACATCTTGTTGTTCTTGCCGATGTTGCCCAGCCAGGTGGCCACGGCCAGCAGGCCCAGAGCCGCCAACAGCTGGTTGGCGGAGCCGAACAGCGCCCAGATCTTCTCATAGCCGTTCAGGCCCAGCACCACGCCCAGAACGACGGTGATGCCGGTGGAGACGTACATGTTGGACAGGACCTTCTTGTAGCCGGTGACGTTCTCCGGGGTCTCGCCCTTGCTGGAATCCAGCCAGAACTCCTGGAACATGAACCGGGCCAGACGGGTGGCGGTGTCCAGAGAGGTCAGGCAGAAGGCGGAGTAGGTCAGCACCAGCAGGGTGTACAGGATGCTGTAGGTGCCGGGGATGGAGTCGTCGATCATGTGGGCCAGGCCGCCGCCGAAGATGGCGGTGGCGCCCGCCAGGGCATTGTCGGGGTTGGCCGCGTTCCAGCTGTAGGCATAGGCCACGGCGCACAGGGTCAGGATGGCCAGGACGCACTCCAGCAGCATGCCGCCGTAGGCGATGGGCTTCGCGTCGCTTTCCTTATCCAGCTGCTTGGAGGTGGTGCCGGAGGAGACCAGCGAGTGGAAGCCGGAAATCGCGCCGCAGGCGATGGTGGTGAACAGCACGGGGAAGATGGGGTTGCCCGCGCCGGTGTCGGGGTTGGTCACCACAAAGGTGTTGACGGTGGCCATGCTCCCCATGTCGGGACGGGCCAGAACCACGGCCACCACGGCCAGAGCCAGCATGGCGTACAGCAGGAAGGAGCTCAGATAGTCCCGGGGCTGGAGCAGAATCCACACCGGGGTGACGGAGGCGATGGCGATGTAAATGCCGCAGATCCACATCCAGGCGTCCTTGCTCAGATAGATGGGATGGAAGTTCATGCCGATGGCGATGATCGCCACGATGGCGATGACGCCCACCACGCTGGCCACGCTCATGGGAGCGTTCCGGCGGTACACCAGGAAGCCGAAGACGATGGCGATGGCGATGAACAGCAGGGAGACCATGGCCACCCGGGCGTTGGCCTCGGAGGCAACCAGATCCACCTCGCCCGCCTCGGTGAAGGTGGCGCCGAAGGTGCCGGCCACGATGGAGGCGAAGGCCGCCACCACCAGGATCAGGGTCAGGTAGGCGAAGATCAGGAACAGCATCTTGGCCCGCTTGCTCATGTTGGTGGAAATGATTTCGCCGATGGATTTGCCGTCGTGGCGGACGGAGGCGAACAGGGCGCCGAAGTCATGGACGCCGCCGAAGAAAATGCCGCCCACCAGGATCCACAGCGTGCAGGCCAACCACCCGAAGGGGGCCGCGCCGATGGGGCCGGTGATGGGGCCCGCGCCGGCGATGGACGAGAAGTGGT
>CAJUQQ010000079.1 GCA_910588175.1 uncultured Oscillibacter sp. | reverse complement strand
CCGCTTTCTTTCAACATAGCCAGATTTCCTATGTTCTAATTCGGGAGTAATATAACACAGTAGGCAAAGCCTGTCTAGCCGTTTTTGGTACTTTCGGAACTATAAACAAATCTAAAAACGATAAAAAGTCAAGATATTTGGAACTTATATTTAAGATATTGAGTTTTTCTTTTTAGATTTTTTCTAGAATCAATTTGCCGCTTTCCCTCGTATCCTGATAGCCTTGCTCAGAACTGCCGAAATTTTTTTAATTTTTGCTTATATTTATTGTGTTTTCTTTAAGGAACGAAAATTTTGCATTTTTGTGATGTGAAACTGAACAAAAACAGCTAAATCGAATTGACATTTTTCACTTTTTGGCGTATAATTTACCTCGTGATAAAACCAATTTGAAAGGAGAATCAGCAATGATCACTTTAACCAAAACACCTACTGACTATGGCTAGAAGCCAACCCGCATGATGCGCTTATCACCGTATCTGCGTGGCGAAGAAAGGAGAAATTATGCCACGCTCAAAGAAAAAGATCACTGCTCAGAATAAGAAACCCGCTCCTGGACGCAATGCAAATGGTATGGGTTCGCTCAAGAAAAAGACTGTCATAAAAAACGGCAAGCAATACGAGTATTGGGAGGGCCGGGGCACAATTGGCTATGACCCCGGCACTGGAAAGCAAATCCAGAAGTCCATCACTGGCAAGACCCAGAAGGAAGTCAGGCAAAAGCTCTCCAAAATAATGACAGAGGTAGACGAGGGAATCTATCAGCCCCCCAGTAAATTGACGCTGGCAGAATGGCTGGATATCTGGACCGATGAATACATGGGCGATAAAAAATATTTAACGGTCAAAACCTACAAGACCCAAATCGAAAGCCACATTAAGCCTGGTCTTGGGGCTGTAAAACTCTCGCAACTAGTCCCTCACATGATTCAGAAATTCTACAATGACCTTTTATCTGGAGGGCAGTCCATTCCAAAACGTGACAAATCCGGTAAGATTGTAAAGAGGAATGGGACAACGGTTTATGAATGCGCCCCTTTATCAGCGAAAACCGTTCGCAATATCCACGGAGTTTTGATGAAAGCCTTGTCGACTGCTGTCAGCATTGAATATCTCCGGTCCAATCCTGCCGAACGTGTTACCTTACCCCGTGTGGAAAAAATGGAGATTCACCCTCTCACGGACGAACAGGTCAAGGATTTTTTGAGAGTATCCTCTTCTGATAACTGCGGAATGATTTTGACCGTCATTCTTTTTACAGGGCTTCGAGAATCGGAAGCAATTGGCCTTACCTGGGATTGTGTGGATTTTAAGAAGGGGACTGTTAAAATCTGCAAACAGCTTCAAAAACGACGGTCGGAAGATGGAGGAATGACCTTTGCCCCTCTTAAAAATGATAAAGCCAGGATTTTAAAGCCCGCCCCCTTTGTCATGGATTTGCTTTCCCGTGAATGGAACAGACAGGCTGAACTGCGTTTAAGGGCTGGTAAACAGTGGAAAGGATGGCAAAGCAAAGAGGACCGCAAGGCGGCTTTGGTATTTACCACAGCAGACGGCAGCTATATTTCCCAAACCTCCCTTCGCTACCACTTCAAGAAAATCGTTAAGGAAATGGGTGTACCGTCTTGCAGGGTGCATGATCTCCGTCACACATTTGCCGTTTTGTCTCTCCAAAATGGCGACGATATCAAAACCGTGCAGGACAGTCTGGGCCACGCCACCGCCGCCTTTACTCTGGATGTCTACGGTCATGTATCGGAGCGGATGAAGGATGAAAGCTCTGCCAGAATGCAAGCCTACATTGACAGTATTTATCCAGCGTAAACGGTCGAAGATCAAAATAAGGGAAAAATTAAGGGAAACCCCGAAAATGGGTATAAGAAAAACGCCTGAACCCCTTGGGGATTCAAGCGTTTCCTATGGCAGCGGGTGAAGGATTCGAACCCTCACATACAGAGTCAGAGTCTGCTGTGCTACCTTTACACAAACCCGCTATCGCTCTTTGGAACAGCTACCATTATACTAAAAAACTCCGTCTTGTCAAGACCTTTTCCGTTTTTTTTCAAAATTTCTTTTTCAAGGAAAAATCAGGACCTTTCCCCCTTTCGCCCGGCGGCGGAATTGTGGTATAATCCGCTTAATCAGAGCTTGATTGAACCATGGCAAAGCGCTGTGGCGGAGCTTTTCCGCCGCTCCGCGTGAAATTTACCCGCCGGGCGGCAGCTCTCTTGAAAAAGTTGCCTCGCTTGGCGAAACACTCTCTCGTCAAGGGGCATTCGCCCATTTTCAACCAGGACCCAATCCCGCGAAAGGAGACTTCCCATGATTAAGCTCGAAGGCATTCGCCTCGCCCCCGGCGGCGGCGAGGCGGAACTCCGCGCCAAGGCCGCCCGGCTGCTCCGCCTCCGGCCGGGGGATATCCGGGAACTCCAGATTCTCCGCCGCAGCGTGGACGCGCGGGAGGCGGCGGCGGTGATGTACACCGTTCGGGTGACGGTGGACAACGAGGCCGCCGTCCTCCGGCGCTGCCGGAGTCAAAAGGCCGTCCTCCTGAAACCGGGGCCGGAGTACCGCCCCCCGGCGGTCCGGCCACCGCCGGAGGTCCCGCCCATCGTGGTGGGAGCGGGCCCGGCGGGGCTCTTCGCCGCCCTGGTGCTGGCGGAGGCGGGCCAGCGGCCCGTCCTCCTGGAGCGGGGCCGCCCCGTGGAGGCGCGTCAGGCGGATGTGGAGCGTTTTTGGTCCTCGGGGCTTTTGGACCCGGAGTCCAATGTCCAGTTCGGCGAGGGCGGCGCCGGGGCCTTTTCCGACGGGAAGCTGAACACCGGTACCAAGGACCCCCGCCACCGTTTTATCCTGGAACGGCTGACCGCCTGCGGCGCGCCCCCGGACATCCTCATCGATGCCAAGCCCCATGTGGGGACGGACTATCTCCACCGGGTTCTCCAAAATCTGCGCCGGGAACTGGAGGCCCTGGGGACGGACATCCGCTTTGAGACCCGCCTGGAGGATCTGCGGGTGGAAAACGGCCGTCTCACCGGCGCGGAGATTTCCGGTCCGGCGGGGCGGGCGGTGCTTCCCTGCCGGGAGCTGATACTCTGCCCCGGCCACTCCGCCCGGGATACCTTCGCGATGCTCCACCGGCGGGGCGTGTCCCTGGAGGCCAAGCCCTTTGCCGTGGGACTGCGCATCGAGCACCGCCAGGCGGACTGCGACGCCGCCCAGTACCGCCAATACGCCGGGCACCCGGGCCTGCCTGCCTCCACCTATAAGCTCTCCTGCCATCTGCCCAGCGGCCGGGGGGTGTTCTCCTTCTGCGTCTGCCCCGGCGGGGAGGTGGTGGCCGCCGCCTCGGAAGCCGGGCGAGTGGTGACCAACGGCATGAGCGAATTTGCCCGGGACAAGGAGAACATCAACGGCGCGATTTTGGTAAATGTCACACCGGAGGACTTCGGCGGGGACAGCTCCCCTCTGGCGGGGGTGGCGTTCCAGCGAAAGCTGGAGGAAGGAGCCTACGCCTTGGGAGGCGGCGGCTACCAGGCCCCCGCCCAGCGGGTGGAGGACTTCCTGGCCCGCCGTTCCTCCGCCGGGCCGGGGCGGGTCCGGCCCAGCTACCGCCCCGGCGTCACCTGGACGGACCTTCACGCGTGCCTGCCTCCCTTTGTCGCGGCGGCGCTGGAGGAGGCCCTGCCTATTCTGGGCCGGAAGCTCCGGGGGTACGACGCTCCCGACGCCGTCCTTACCGGGGTGGAGAGCCGGAGCTCCTCTCCGGTCCGCGTCCTCCGGGGGCCGGACGGACAAGCCTCCCTTCGGGGGCTGTATCCCTGCGGCGAGGGGGCGGGCTACGCCGGGGGCATCCTCTCCGCCGCCGCCGACGGCATGCGGGCCGCCGAGGCCCTGCTGGCGAATTCATGATAAAGGAGACCAATGGCTATGAGAAAGATTTGCGTTTATCTCGAATTTTTGACCGAGGCCCACAAGGCCCAGATCCGGGACACGGCGGAGGCGCTGGGCTTCGTTCCCTGCTTCTTCGATCTGGACCAGTTTGAGGAGGCGAAGGCCTGCCTCCAGGACTGCGAGATTCTTTACGCCCACTCGCCGGACCTGCTCCGGGAGGCTCCGGCGTCCCTGAACTGGTACTGCTGCTCCTACGCCGGGGTGGACCCCTACTGCAAGGACCCCTCGGTCTTCGCGAACCCCGGCTGTCTGCTCACCAATTCCAACTGCTACGGCGTCACCATTGCCGAGCATGTGGTTATGGTGGTGCTGATGCTCCTGCGGAAGCTGCCGGAGTATCTGGAGATGGCCCGGGACCGGGTCTGGGGACCGGAGACGCCGGTCCGCTCCATCCGGGACAACCGCTTCACCATCCTGGGTACCGGGGACATCGGCGGAAACATCGCCCAGCGGCTCCAGGGCATGGGAGCCGCCCAGATTATCGGATTGAACCGGAGCGGCCGGGCGGCGGGAGACGCCTTCCATCAGGTTTTGCCCATTCAACGGCTGGATGAGGTCCTGCCGCAGACGGAGAACCTGATCATGGCTCTGCCCCGCACGGCGGAGACGGACCGCATTCTGAACCGGGCCCGGATCAGCCTGCTGCCCCGGGGGGCCTGTGTGGTGAACGTGGGCCGGGGCACGGCCATCGAGCAGGAGCCGCTGATCGAGGCGCTGAACGCCGGGGCCCTGAGCGGGGCGGCGCTGGACGTGAAGGACCCGGAGCCCCTGCCGCCGGACCATCCCCTGTGGAGCGCGAAGAACCTGATTCTCACCCCCCATGTCTCGGGGAACATGACCTTGGGCTACACCTGTGACTTGAATGTAGAGATGTTCTGCGCGGACCTGAAGAATTACGCCCGGGGCCTGCCGCTGGTCCAGCGGGTGGACCGGACCCGGGGCTACTGAGAACGGAAACAGGCGGCCCCGAAAGGGGCCGCCTGACGGACGGTTTTCATGTTCAGCGGTTCAGGCAAACGGCACCGCCCAGTACCACGATGGAAAACAGTGTGTACAGCATGTGGGGCACCTCCTTCTTTCTTGACGTTGATGAAAGGATACCAGATTTCACCGGGGAAAACATTCAATATCTTGCCGGGTTTTCCCGGTGAACGGCCCGGCCCGGAGCGGGCGGGACCGGCGGATTTACAACATCTTGCGCTTCCGGGCGGGAGAAAGGAATTTGCCTATGCCGCAGATGCCAAGTCAATGCTATGTCAAACGAGAGACTCGCTCTGTGTTTACCCCGGAGCACATGCCCCGGCTGGTCTACGTCACCCGGACTCTGCCCGAGGACCAGAGCCGCCCGCGCATTCTCCATGCCCATCAGGACGTGGCGGAGATTCTGCTGATCTGCGGCGGAAGCGGGCGGTATCTGGTGGGGGAGACCTTTTACGACGTGGGAGCCGGGGATTTGCTCCTTTACAACAGCGGCGTGGTGCATGACGAGTTCTCCAGCGCGGACGACGCCATTTTCAGCTATTGCGTGGCCATTGCGGGACTGCGTCTGCCGGGACTGGAGGAAAACGCCCTCATTGCCCGCGGCACGCCGCCTCTTTTGCGGATGGGGGCGGAGGCGGAAGATCTGCGGCTGCTGATGGATATGATGTACCGCTACCTGCTGGAGGACCGTCCGGGCTGCGAGAGCCTGAGCCACCACCTGATGCTGGCGCTGCTGGGCCGCATTTATCAGCTTACCGGGGACGCGCCCCGGCGGGAGCAGGCGGAGCCCAAGACCCTGGGACGGCAGGTCCAGGC
This sequence comes from uncultured Oscillibacter sp., assembly GCA_910588175.1. Taxonomy (GTDB): domain Bacteria; phylum Bacillota; class Clostridia; order Oscillospirales; family Oscillospiraceae; genus Oscillibacter. The sequence goes on along the minus strand of CAJUQQ010000079.1, from coordinate 2,189 downwards.
GTTCATCGACGGGCATTTCAGCGAGCCCCTGACCCTTCAGGATATGGGGAAGGCCCTTCATGTCAGCCCCTATTACCTCTCCCATGTTTTTAAGGAGGCCAGCGGCTATTCTCCCACCCAGTACCTACTCCGCCGCCGGATCGGCGAGGCCCAGAACTTGCTGATTACCACGGACCTGCCCATGGCGAAGATCGCGGAGCAGGTGGGATTTGAGACGCAGAACTATTTCAACCTGCAATTTTCCAAGCATGTGGGGATGCCGCCGGGGAAGTACCGGGAGTCCTTTGTGGGAAAGAAGCGGGGAGGTCCGGAGCGGGAGTGAGACTTAGGATCTGAATTCCGAACCGGGGAATGCCGGACGGACGGGGATTTTTCCGCCGGAGCCGCGGTGCTTTGACTGGAGATCCGTCCGGATTCCCGTGTCAAATCGTCTTGCCTGTCGGAAATATCTGCCCCGATTTTAAACGGACACTAGCCCTGCGCGTCCTGGAGGGCCTCCCGGAGCTTCTCCAGGGCCCGTTTTTCGATGCGGGACACGTAGCTCCGGGAAATCCCAAAGGAGGAGGCAATCTCCCGCTGGGTCAGAGGCACGGTGCCCCCCAGGCCATAGCGGAGGCGGACGATTTCCGCCTCTCGGGAGGTAAGGCGCTCCCGCACCAGCTTGTGGAGCCGCAGGGCGTTGTCCCGGTCATGGAGGTCCTCCAGCATGGTGTCGTCTACGCCGACGATATCCATCAGCTGGAGGGCGTTTCCGTCCTTGTCCGTGTCAATGGAGTCGGAAAGGGAGACCTCCCCCTGGAGTTTTTTCTGTCCGCGGAAGTACATGAGGATTTCATTCTCAATGCACCGGGCGGCGTAAGTAGCCAGGCGGGCGCCCTTGGCAGGGTCAAAGCTGGAAATCCCCTTGATGAGGCCGATGGTGCCGATGGAGATCAGGTCTTCTTGATCGGAACTTTGGGTGTAATATTTTTTGGACGGATGAAGCAAAGGGAGGAATCCATCCGGTTGAAAGCGGCCTCCCATGGGCCGCCGAATTTCAGGTGGATGTCCAGGTGGATTTCCTCTTTGGTACTGTTCTTTTTGACCACGATTTTGTCCAGGATTGTGGTGACAAGGGCGGAATGGATGCCGTTTTGGAAGGAAAGCTCCCGCTCCAGGGCGGCGCGGATTTCCTCCAGCTGTGCCGCCGTTCGTTGGCCCTTTTCCGCCTCCGCCCGGAGGGCTTCCAGCCGTTCCTCCAGGGCTTGGATCTGTTGGTTGAAGCCGTCGTTGCGCTGCTTGAACTCCACTGTGGTGATGACGCCCTCAATGCTCATCTCCAGCAGACGGTCTTTTTTTGCCTGGATGGCGGACAGGTCCTCTTCGATGCGCCGGATGTCCTGGGCGTAGTCGTGTTCGTCTGGGACAGATTGGAGGACTGTCACTACCGCGTCGATGATGGCCTGTTTGTTTTGCGCCAATTGGCTGAAGATGTCGGCCATGATTTGATTCAGCTCCGTTGTCCGGAGCTGGGGCGCGGAACAGGCCGCCCGGCCTTTATCTCGGTAGACACGACACTGCCAGGCCTCCTTTTCACCCTTGGCGCTTTTCAGCAGTTGACGGTGGAAGCTGGTGCCGTGTTCCTCACAGATGATCTTGCCGCTGTAAGGATATCGGTTGTGGAATTCCGCCCCGCTTTGATGGGACATCATCTGTTTACTGCGTCGCTTGTAGAGGGCGTTGGCCCTGTCCCATAGCTCCTCGGAGACGATCGCCGGGATAGACGGATCTGGATACATGACCCATTCGCTCTCGTCCATGAAAATTTTCCGCTTACTGCGGTAGTCCACTGTCTGGCTTTTGTTGGCACAGTACCAGCCCTTATATTTTGGATTGCAGAGAATATGCCGGATGGTGAGCACGTTGAAAGCGTTGCCCTTGCGGCTGGTAAAGCCCTCGTCGTACAGCACCTGAGAAATGCGGCGGATGCCCATTTGCTGATTGGCGTAGAGGTCGAAAATCCGCCGTACTACCTGGGCCTCCCCCTCATTGATGGTCAGCACACAGTCCTTTTTGTCATACCCCCACAGCTTGTCATTGCCCAGCACGTGGCCGTTTTTGATGGCTTGCCGGAAACCGAACTTCAGCCGCTCGGACAGCTTGCGCACCTCGTCCTGAGCCACCCCGGCCATGACCACCAGCCGGAACTC
>CAJUQQ010000078.1 GCA_910588175.1 uncultured Oscillibacter sp. | reverse complement strand
TTCTACATGCGGGACGGCTACTTCTTCCAGGGGATGCTGGAGCGGATGAAGGCGGTGAATGAGAGCGGGAAGCGGGCCTTCCTCTTCGGCATCACCATGGAGAACCACCAGCCCTTCGAGCCTCAGAAGTTCAACTACGAATGCCAGATCCCCCTGATTGCCCCAGACTTCACTCCCGCCCAGCGGGACATTATCCGGGTCATGCTGGAGGGCATCACCCGGGCGGACCAGGCATTGGGAGAGCTGGTAGCGGCCCTGCGGGAGAGTGAGGAGCCCACGATCGTGGTCTTTTTCGGGGACCACCGGCCCAATTTGTTCATGCCCGGCGGGGATACGGTGTATACGCTCCTGGGCCTCTGCCCGGAGAACGACACCATGAACTGGACGCCGGAGCAGATCAACGACCTGTACTCCACGGATTACCTGATCTGGGCCAACGACCCGGCGCTGCTGGGAGACCTGGCGGGAAGCCGGAGAGACAGCAGCATCACCGCCCTGGGGCCCCAGCTTTTGGAACTGACAGGGCGGCCCGTCAGCCGGTACTGGGCCCTGCTGGAGAAGGTCTGTGAAGTCTGCCTGACCCAGACGGACCTCTATTTTGTGGATGGAGAGGGCCGGTCCAGCTTCTCCCGGGAGGAGGCGGGCCTCTCCCCCGAGGCCCTGGAGCTTCTGGAGCTCCGGGACGCGGTGGTGTACGACGCGGTGTATGGAAAACGGTTTATCACAGAGCAGATGAACCTGCCCCCGGGAGCGTGAGAAAAGCGGGAAAAGGGCGGACCTGTGCGTCCGCCCTTCTTCTTCGCCCTCCGCACCATCAAATACGCTCAAAAAAACATCCCCATAAACCCGTCGGGGCGCTCCTGGGCCTGGTTCCAAATCTCGTAGAACAGACCCGGGGAAATCTCCCGGGCGGAGAACTCCCCCTCCGGAGGCCGGAGCTCCCGTAAGTCCAGCGGGAAGGGCTCCGGGTTCAGGGCTCCTTCGTTCCCCCGTTCCCCGCCGTAGGAGAAGACAATACCGTTTTGGTAAAACTCCACCCGGCGAATCTCCCGGCGGCTGCCGTTCAATTCGGAATAAATCCGATAGGGCTCGTCGTCCAAGTCGTGCTCCCACTCTGCCAGCACATAGATCATCGGCTCACCTCCTGAAAAATTCTTCGATCTCGCTCCGGGCCGCCTGCACGCTGCCCTGGGCAAAGCCCTTCCGGCCTCCGCCCCGGCCCCGGAGGGTCTGATTCAGCTCCTTCACCAAGGGGGCGATGTCCGCCCCATCCGTCCGGACCAGGGCGTAGCTCCAGGCCTCCCCCTCCCCGGAGAACACCGCCCCAAGGCCGCCGCAGGCTTTCCCCACGGCGTCCGCCAGACGGCGGAGGCTGTCCGGGCGCATGGGAGACTGGAAGAGGACCACGTCCCCCCTCCCCTTCTGTTCCGCGGCGATGGCGGCGAAGGCCGTCTGTTCCAGGTCCGCGATCCGGGATTTGGCGGCGGAAAGCTCCTCCTCCAGCCGCTCCACCGCCCGTCCGGTCTCCAGGGGCTTCACACTGAGGCGCTGTCCCACGGCCCGGGCCTGGTCGTAGACCCCGGAGAGATACCGGAGGGCCCGGCCTCCGCAGAGAATTTCCATCCGGACCCCCTCCCGGAACTTCTGGCAGGAGAGGACCTTGACAAGACCCGCCTGTCCCGCCCGCTCCACATGGGTACCACAGCAGGCACAGCGGTCCGCCTCCGGAAATTCCACAATGCGGACCTGGCCGGTGAGTTCCTTCTTGCTCCGGTAGTCCAAAGCCGCCAGCTCCTCGGAGGAGGGGTAGAAAATCTCCGTCTCCCGGTCCGCCCAGACAGCCTCGTTGGCCAGCCGTTCCGCCTCCAAGGCCTGCTCCCAGGAAATTTCCACGTTGTAGTCGATGGTAACGGTCTCCGCCCCCAGGTGGAAGCCCACATTATCACAGTGATACAGGCGGCAGAGGATGCCGCTGAGGATATGCTCCCCGGAGTGCTGCTGCATGTGGTCAAAGCGGCGGTCCCAGTCCAGGAACCCGGTGACCACCGTCCCCGCCTCCACCGGGGCGGCGCAGGTGTGAAGCACCCGGCCGTCCTTTTCGTGGACATCGGTGACGGGAATTTCCCGGCTGGCGGCTTTCAAAACGCCGTGGTCGGCGGGCTGGCCGCCCCCCTCGGGGTAGAAGGCCGTTTGATCTAAAACCACCTTCCAGACCTCCCCGGCGGCCTCGCAGGAGAGGACCGTGGCGGGGAACTCCCGAAGATAGGGGTCCTGATAGTAAAGCTTTTGGGTTTCCATGTTCATATTCGCCTTTCTTTATAGCATCGTGTTCACGACAAACTTCCAGACCGGCTTCGCCAGATACAGCCCCAGCAGGAAGGAAGCGAGGTTAGCCGCCAGGGCGTAAAGGGCCGCCTTTCTTTTGGAGCAGTCCCGGAACAGCCACATGTACAGCGCCGCCTCCGCCAGGAGGATCACCAGCTCCGCCGGGAGCAGCCGGGGGGATATCCGGTCCGCCGCGTAGAAAAAGCTCTCCAGAAAAATTTGGATTCTGGCAAGCGGGGAGAAGAAGGAGGAAGGCATCATGATTCCCTCCGCCCCCCGGCATCTGCCGCTCAAAGGGAATCGGCTCCCCCTCCTCCAGGATATCCAGGTAGTAAAGCTCCTCCGGGCCGTTCTCCACCCGGACGGTGAGCTGGGGCTTGGGGCCGAAGTCCGCGAATACCGGAACCGTCAGCAGCGCCGCCGCCAGCAGGAACAAAAGCAATTCACGCTTTAAAAATGCGCTCCTCTTTTTCATAAACGCACTCCTCCCCGCGTCAGAGGGCCGGCCCCAGGGTCCCCTCCTCCGTCAGTTCCAAAAGGCCCAGCTCCAGCTTCCACCGAAGCACCCGGAGGCAGGCCTCGTCAATAACCTTCTCCTCCAGCATTCCGTCCTTCACGGCCTGGATGACCCGGGGAATCTGGGTCCGGTAGTCCGTGGTCACCACCAGGTCGTTCCCCGCCTGGAGAGACATCAGCGCCGTATTCCCCTCCGCCGCGTATTTGGAGACCGCCTCCATGGCCAGATCATCGGTCATGACCACGCCGTCAAAGCCCAGATCCTCCCGAAGAATCCGGTGAACCTCCGGGGACAACGACGCGGGGAGCTCCGGGTCCATGCAGTTTACGATGTTGTGGCTCACCAGCACGGCGGGCTGGGGCGGGAACTGCTTCCCCGTGTCAATCCCCGCCTGGAAGGGGAGAAAATCCTGATTCAAAAATGTATCCAGAGACCGCTCGTCCACAGCGGTCCCGTTGTGGGTGTCCCGGTTGTTCCCATAGCCGGGGAAATGCTTCAGGACGCTGCCCAGGCCATACCGGGACTGGACCTCCAGCACACAGGAGACATAGCCGGCGGTTTCCGTCTCGTCTCCGCCGGTAGTCCGGTCATACATAAAGTCCCCCGAGTTTTGGGAGATGTCGGCCACCGGATTCAGATTCACGTTAAAGCCCAGCGCCTTGAGCAGAATGGACTTCTCCCGGGTTTCCGCCTCCACGGCGGTCAGGCCGCCGTTCTTTAAGAGTCTTTGGGGGCTGGAGAACTTTTTGCTCCGCAGGTGGGGATTGGAGCTGACCCGGACCACCGTGCTCCCCTCCTCGTCCACACCGATGAGCATTGGAATTCCGGTATCATAGGTTACCGCCTGGGACTGCCAGGAGGCAATGGTCTGTATCAGCTCATTGGCGGTCTTATCCCGGGTGTCCCGGCCAAAGAGCAGATAGCCTCCCAGGTGATAGGTGGTCACATCCTCCAGGGCGTTCTCCACAGGAACCTTGACAAAAAAGAGCTGTCCCGTTTTCTCCTCCAGAGTCAGACTCTCCAGCAGAGCTTGGAGGGCCTCCTCCTCCAGCTTCTCTGGGGTTTTCGGCGGCTCCGGCTTGACCTCCGGCATCTTCGGCGCGGGAGGTGCCTCCGGCGGAGGGGGCACCACCTCCCCGCCGCAGGCGGTGAGGAGGAGCAGAAGCAGCAGAGACAAAAGGGCCCATTTTCTATTCATAGCATGCCCTCCACTTCCGCCAGCCACACCGCTGCCTGTGCATCCGACGGCATACGCCGCGTCGGAAGAAATTCCGCTCCCCTCCGTCCCCGCCTTCCGGCGAGGACTTCGATCGCTCCATTCCTTCCTCCTTTCCCCACGAAAACCGCTTCGCTGGGTTTTCGCGGGGGCCCCGAACAGGCGATTGGCTTCTCTCTCCCGCTCATTTCAGCGCCTCCACTTCCGCCAGCCACACCGCTGCCTGCGCGTCTGACGGCATACGCCAATCGCCTCGGGGGGAGAGGGATACGGTGCCGGTCTTCGGCCCGTCAGGGAGGCAGTCCCGCTTGAACTGCTGGGAGAAGAAGCGGCGGTAGAAGGACTTCAGCCACTTCAAAAGAACCTCCCGGCTATACTTCCGCCCCAGAGCGTGCTGGGCCAGGCGGAAGACCTTTCCCGGGGGGAAGCCCCAGCGGATCACATAGTACAGGAAGAAATCATGGAGCTCATAGGGGCCCACCAGATCCTCCGTCCGCTGGGAAATTTCCCCTTTCACAGCGGGCAGCAGCTCCGGGGACACCGGGGTGTCCAGAATATCCTCCAGCACGTCGTGAAGCTCCGGCTCCTCCCCGTCCCGGGAGAGATATCCCACCAGATGCCGGACCAGGGTCTTCGGGATAGAGGCGTTGACGCCGTACATGCTCATGTGGTCCCCGTTGTAGGTACACCAGCCCAAGGCCAGCTCGCTGAGGTCTCCGGTGCCGATAACCAGGCCCCCGCCGGCGTTGGCAATGTCCATCAGCACTTGGGTCCGTTCCCGGGCCTGGGCGTTTTCGTAGGTGACGGAATGGTCCTCCGGGTCGTGGCCGATGTCCCGGAAGTGGCTGCGGACGCTTTGGGAGATATCCACCGTCCGGAGGGTCGCCCCCATCTGCTCCGCCAGAAGCACCGCGTTGTTCCGGGTCCGGTCTGTGGTGCCGAAGCAGGGCATGGTGACGGCGACGATGTCCGTCAGGGGGCGGTCCAGCAGCTTCATGGCAAGGCCGGTAATCAGTACCGCCAGCGTGGAGTCCAGCCCGCCTGAAAGACCCACCACAGCGCACTTGGCTCCGGTGTGTTCCAACCTCTGCTTGAGTCCCAGGGAGGCCAGCAGCAAAATCTCCCGGCAGCGGGCATCCCGGTCCTCCTTCCCCTCGGGGACGAAGGGCATGGGGGAGACGTGGCGGGTCAGCTTTGTCACGCCCTCCGTCAGGACAAAGCTCTGGAAATCCCGGGGTTTGTCCCCCGCGCCCTCCGTCAGGGATTGGGTCCGGCGGCGCTCGCAGGCAAGACGCTGCACGTCGATTTCCGAAATCAGCAGCCCCCCCTCAAAGCGGCGCTCCGCCAGCATCGTGCCGTTTTCCGCGATGAGCTGGTGGGCTCCGAACACCAAATCCGCAGTGGACTCCCCCGCCCCGGCGCTGGAATAGACATAGCCGCAGAGGAGCTTGGCGCTCTGCATGGTCACCAGCTGGCGGCGGTAGGCGTCCTTGCCCACCACATCGTTGCTGGCGGAGAGGTTGCCAATGATGGTGGCTCCCGCCTTGGCCATCCCTGTCGAGGGGGAGTCCGGGGACCAGAGGTCCTCGCAGATTTCAAATCCCAGGGTCAGGCCGGGGATGTTTTCACACTCAAAAATCTGCCCGGCCTGGAAAATCAGGGAATCCTGTCCGCAGAGATTCACCACCACCGGCTCCGCCGGAGCGGTGGCAAACCAGCGCTTTTCGTAAAACTCGCCGTAATTGGGCAGGTGGGTCTTGGGGACCAGACCCAGGATCTTCCCTTTCTGTATAATTGCGGCAGAATTATACAATTTGTTTTTAATCCGCAAAGGCAGACCCAGCGCCGTCACCACCTCCAGATTGCGTGTGGCCGCCAGCACGGTTTTCAGGCCCTCCTCCGCCTCCCGCAGGAGGGCCTCCTGATAGAAAAGATCGCCGCAGCTGTAGCCCGTCAGGCCCAGCTCCGGCAGAACCAGGACTTTGACTCCCGCCTTCTCGGCGGAGCGCATCATCTGAAAGGTCTGCTCGGCGTTGTAGGCGCAGTCCGCCAGCCGCAGCTTCGGCGTGCCGCAGGCTACGGAGATAAATCCATGCTTCATAAATTCGAACCTCCTGTGTGGAATTTTTGACGGGTCTATTTTATACTGTTTATGCGGGTTTATCAAGGGGCGGGGACAGGAAAAGCGGGACGGCCAACGCCGTCCCGCCGGATGTCTTCTTCACGCCTCGGCCTGAAACCCCTCCCCCGGCGCTTCCGCCGGAAGAGACAGTACCTTCTGACTGAGGCAGGCATTGGGGGGAAGATCCTTGAGATTGGTGCTGTTGATGAGCTCTATCTTCTTCCGGAAAGCGGCCTTCCGCTCAGCCTTCGCCTTCTCCGGGTCGTAGCCCGGGTGGGCCGCGTCCCAGGCGTCCTTAAAATACTGATCGGTCTCCTGAACGGCCCGGCTCTCCACGGTATTCAGCTCCCGGATATCCGAAGGACTCAGGGCGTAAGAGTCGGCCAGCAAAGCCGTCGTATTATAGAAATACAAATGTAGCAACTGGTCATAGGCCACATCCGCCTCCCTCCGGGTCATTCCGTTGGGCGCGTACAGCGTATGATTGTCTCTTCCGCTGAAGGGCTCCTTATAGGTGTCCCACAGATAATCCATTGCCCGGTCTTTGCTCATTCCCTTAATCTTGTCATATTCCGGCTGGTAATAAGCCTTGACGCGATCCTCGATTTCCCCGTAATTCCTGATCATGACCTCCATTTTTTTCTTCCGGTATTCACCGGGGTCTATCTCCCGACGCCACCGGGGGGTGTCGTCCAAGGTGGGCATCTCCCAGCTGTCCCAGTCAAAGGTCTCCCAGTCCACTCCCGTAAAGTCAAACCCGTCAGGCTGATTCGGCTTTTCGGCAGGGGGCTCCGGCGTGCCGGCCCCGGAAAGTGCCGCCGTCCGTCCCTCCCGGGAAATTTCCACACGGTCGGAACAGCCGGAAGAAGCGGCCCGGGAAGCGCTCCCCTCCGGCCGCCTGGAAGCGGGCGCCGTGGGATTCAGCAAACCCGCCTGCAAAAGACGCCGGGCAGTGGTCTTTACCTGCATAATGACTCCTCCCTTTTTCATCCCTTTATTAATATTATCGGCACGATCAGCACGGTTTTTAAGCGTTCCGCCATTTCTCCTTTTGGAAACGAAAAACGGACCGCCAGGCGGTCCGCTTTTCGTGTGTGTTTATTTTAGGAGGGAGAAAACGCATCGGGCTGGGAGTACCCTTTGCTGATTCTTACTTTACCCAAAACTTTTTGCAAAATTATGAGGCGGGTGTAAACAGTTTATGAATGTTGGCACTTAGAGCCTATCCCAAAATAATTCGCACACATCTTGCTTGCATATTTCACGCCACGCTTCGTTGGTTTTCCTTGCCGGGCGGCAGCCCGCCCGCGAAAAACCGCCTTGTTTGGCGTAAAATCTGACGGCGCAATCTGCGCACGCCTTATTTCGGGATAGGCTCTTAGAACCGGAATCATAAAATCTTTCCCCGCGCCTCCTCCCCATCCACGTTCTCTCTTCCATGGTTTCGATGGACTGGAACAGAACAAGCACTGCCAATATACACGGCAAAAAGGATTATACTTTTATAGGCTCTTTATAAATATATATTGCTACTTAAATTTCCGGCTTTCCGCCACGGCCATCTCGTCACAGCGGTTGTTGAACTCGTTCTCGGCGTGGCCCTTCACCCAGTGATACCGCAGGGTGTGGGTCTCCGCCAGCTCCAGAAGACGGCCCCAGAGGTCCGGATTCAGGGCGGGCTTTTTGTCGCCCTTCACCCAGCCTTTGGCCCGCCAGCTCTTGGCCCAGCCCTTGCTGAGCCCGTCGATGACGTATTTGCTGTCGGACCACAGCTCCACCACGCAGGGCTCCCGCAGGGCCTCCAGGGCGGTGATCACGGCGGTGAGCTCCATGCGGTTGTTGGTGGTCTGGGCCTCGCCGCCGGAGAGCTCCTTTTTGTG
>CAJUQQ010000077.1 GCA_910588175.1 uncultured Oscillibacter sp. | reverse complement strand
CTTCGATCTGGAGAGCGAGGAGGCTATCTATCGTAAGTGCTTCTGAGGTAAGCAATGGCGTCTTATTGCTATGAAATCTGGTTCAGATTGTTCGGATAGCACAAAAATATTTAGGCAGAAATGGATACGTTTCAGTCGGAGTGGCGCGGCGAAAGCCGCGCCGCTCTTGTTTTCCTTTACCCATATTTTTCACTCTGATTTTTTTATGGTTTGACTTTATACGATTTCCAAAAGAGACACAGGCAAAGCGTGAATTCCCATTCCGAACAACTGAAAAAGATTTGTTCCATTTATCGTTCCCCTTGCTGTGGGCATTTCCGGTTTTTTCCTCTTTTAAAGTTTATTTCAAAACAAATTCCAGCAAATCCACCTCTGTACGTTTGCCGCCGCCGCCTTTCAACTCTCATTTTCCAATTGAAATCAAAGCTGGTATATGCTACTATGAATACAGAGGAAATTGCACAGAACCGCGCCGGTCCGCCATATACTAGATTAGCCCGCCCCGCGAAAACAACGGGCAGGTTCTTTTTCCGGCCAAGCGCTCTCCCGCGGTAACGAAATGGAGACTGCCCATGAAAAAAATTTTGTTTGATGGGAGAAAAAGAAAAAATTTCTCCCTTCTTTTTCCAATTATTTTCATTTTCTGTATTCTGGGAAGCATTGTATTCTCTGTGTCGCAAAGAACAGCCAAGGAGATGTCCTCAGCGGCTATCCAAAGCCTCAGTGAAAGTCTGGATCTGATCCAATGCACCATTGAGGCCATCCTGCGGAATGAAGCGGAGTTTCAAATACTAATCGCCCAGGAGATCGCCCGGGCCGAAAACCCGGAGGACTACATCCTGGCTTACGAGAAAAACCAGACGATGTCGAAGCTGTCCCTGATCCTCACCGGAAAGACGGAGGGCGTATCCAACACCGGGGAGCCCTTCACCGGAGAAGATTTGGATTTCTCCGCCGGCGGAACCATCATGAATCTGCCGGTTTCCCAGTCTTATTTGAATTACATGGGAACCTGGGCCTATACCATTCAGTGCCCCATCGAGCGGAATGGCCGTGAAATTGGAACTCTCTACGCCGAGTATGTCTACGACGCCATTGACAAATCTCTTCCCAACGGATTTTACAACCGGCAGGCGTCTCTGTACATCATGGACGCGGAGACCGAGCGGTTCGTCCTGAAGCCCAAGGGAATGGGCCAGCGGAGCGCGGGACATTTAAACCTGGCCGACTTTTACCGGGCCAACGACATCCAGGACCCGGAGATCCGGGCCGAGGTGGAGCACTGTCTGGCAAACGGGCGGGACGCCCTGTTTTACCATGACATTCGGAATGTAGAGGCCCTCAATTACATGTGGTCCGTCAATGACGGGACCATTTTCCTGGTGGGCTACGTGCCTGTGGAGGCCATCCAGCACGAGGGGAAAACCGTCAGCCAGAACATCCTCTTTGTTGTGATCATCATGATGGCGGCGTTCTTCCTGTGCATTATCCTGTATTACCTGAATTGGCGGCAGCAGGAAAAGCTGCGGAAGGAGCAGGAGGAGGAGCGGAGGCTCCACAGCCAACAGCTGGCGGAGGCCCTGCGGGCCGCCCAGATCGCCAGCGAGTCCAAGACAACCTTCCTCTCCAATATGTCTCACGATATCCGCACGCCCATGAACGCAGTGCTGGGTTTTACCACCCTTCTGGCTACCGATGCGGAGGACCCGGTGAAGGTGCGGCAGTACACGAAGAAAATCTTGGCCTCCGGCCAGCACCTTCTCAGCCTTATCAACGACATTCTGGATGTCTCTAAGATTGAGAGCGGAAAGGTGGTGCTCAACCTGGAGCGCTTCGCTCTCAACGACGTGATCTCCTCCGTGGAGGCCATTATTCAACCCATGGCCAAGGCCCGGCGGCAGGAGTTCCACCTGGATGTAACCGGTATCCGCCACGAATACCTGGTAGGAGATGAAACCCGGATTAACCAGATTTTGATCAACCTCCTTTCCAATGCCGTCAAATACACACCGGAGGGGGGCCGGATCTGGTTCCGCATGCTGGGGCTCAAGCAGCGCTCCAGCCAGTACGAGCATATCCGCATCGAGGTAGAGGACAATGGCTACGGCATGACGCCGGAGTACCTGTCCACCATCTTCGAGGCGTACACCCGGGCGGAGAACAGCACAACCAACAAAGTCCAGGGCACCGGTCTGGGCATGGCCATCACCAAGAGCATTGTAGAGCTCATGGGCGGGACCATCGAGGTCTTCAGCGAGGTGGACCAGGGGACTCTTTTCCGGGTCGACCTGGAGCTCCGCATTCTGGAGGAGGAAGCGGACCGGCAGTTCTGGATGAAACGGGGCATCACCCGCGTCCTGGCCGTGGAGGGAGACCCGGAAAGCCGGGAGAACATCGCGGCCCTCATGCAGAACACCGGCGTCCGGCTGGAAGCCGTCTCCGGCGCAGAGGAGGCCCTGGAATGGCTCCGGAGCGGCGGCGAAGACTGCCAGCTGATCCTGCTGGACTGGGAGGCCCACGGCCTCCCGGCGGCGCGGGCGCTGCGTGAGGTTCTCCCCGTGCCCATTCTCTTCCTGGCGGAATTTGACGCGGAGGCCATGGAGCCGGCGCTTGTTATGGAGCGTACCGGCGTTCTCACTAAGCCGTTTTTTGTCTCCGCCTTCCAGGAAAAAGTTACCGAGTTATGGGCGAACCCCGGCGAGGCGGACAGCCCGGAGCCCGAGGAAACCGGCAGCCTGAAGGGACTGCATTTCCTCGCCGCAGAGGATAATGAAATCAACGCGGAGATCTTGACGGAGCTCCTGGAAATTGAGGGGGCGTCCTGTGAGATCGTGCAGAACGGCCGTCTGGCGGTGGAACGGTTCCAGCAGGCGGAGGCGGGTACCTTCGATGCCATCCTGATGGATGTCCAGATGCCGGTGATGAACGGCCACGAGGCCACCCGGGCCATCCGCGCTTTAGAGCGGCCGGACACGGAGACCATTCCCATCATAGCCATGACGGCCAACGCCTTCTCCGAAGACGAGAAGGCGGCCCTGGACGCCGGTATGGACGCCCATGTGGCCAAACCGCTGGATATGGACCTTCTGAAAAAGGCCATCCGGCAACATCGCAGACGAAAGGAAGAACAGTAATGGAAGATCGGAAGCAGAGACTCCGGAAGGGAGCCGCCGCCTGCCTGGCGGTGCTGTTTCTGGCGTCCTGCGGGGGAGTGGAACATCCCAAAAATCTGATCCCCCAGGAACAGGAGGAAACCCGGGTCGTGAACATGTTCAGCCCCATGGAGAAGATCGACCCCGACGCGGAAAATGTCGCCCGAACGGCATCGGATCTGACGGTGGCAATGGCGGAGGAAGCGCTGGGTACGACAATGGTGTACCGGACCTATACCGCAGAAACCTATCAGGACAAGACCTATGACGAGGTCTGCCTGGACCGGGCCCGGAATAATATGGACGATCTGTACCTGCTGAATCCGGATGCCGTTATGATACTGGGCGCGGAAGGAACGCTGATGGACCTGTCGGGACTGGACAGCGCGAAGAACCTGCGGGAGATTATCCTTACCGCCAACACGGTGGACGGAAAGCTGGTTGCCATTCCCCAGGAGGTAGTGGCGTACGGTCTGTTTGTCAATCAGGACTTATTTGACCAGTACGGCCTGCACCTGCCCGAGACGCCGGAGGAATTTCTGGAGTGCTGCCGTGTGTTCCAGGAAAACGGCATTGAGACACCGGTTGGCGCCAACCGCTGGTGGCTGGAGACTTTTGTCCTGGCTCAGGCTTATGCCGATTTGTATAACGGCGGAAATACGCAGGCGGAAATCGCGGCCCTCAACAGCGGGGAAGCCCGATACAGCGACTATATGCGTCCCGGTTTTGAGTTCCTTCAAACCTTGATCGACCGGGGTTACATTGACGCGGAAAAAGCTCTCGTCAGCGAGGCCATCGAAGCGGAAGGTCCGGACTTCCTGGCGGGAAAAACGCCCATTGTCATGGCTTACTGGGGCGCGGCAAACACGGAAACCGCCTATGGAAATACCGATTTTGAGATGCGGGTAATCGGCTTCCCCAGCAATCGGGGCCAGATGCCGGTCATACCCATGACTGGCTGGGCTGTGTGCGCCGGCGCGGAACACGCGGAAGACGCAATGGATATGCTTAATGTCATCACCTCCGACGAGGCGCTGCGGGTCTATTCAGAGACCAACCGGGTCATCTCGCCGTCCAAAAACGTGTCGGTGGACTGCGTCCCGGCCCTGCGGCCCCTGAACGAGCGGATTGACGAAGGCGTCTATGTTCTGGGCTCCAACGCGGGAATGAACGTGGAGCAATGGGGGAACATCTGCCTGATTGTACGGGACCTGCTGGGCGGCGCCACGGTGGACGAATGCATGGCGTCCTTTGACGCGCTCCAGAACGCGGCGCTGAGCGCTTCGTAAGTTCTATTTAATAAAGCGGCGTTCCTGGCAGATGAAGCCAGTGAACGCCGCTTTTGTCTTTCCGCGTTTTACCGTCTCATGTTCCGGACAGGCGGTTTACAAATCCTTCGTGGAGGCCGGTCATGGCATACTTCTTGGAAAACCCGTCTATGAGTACTTCGCGCTCCTCCATACCGGAAAACCCGGCAATACTCACGAAGCCCCCAATTTTTATACTGTTTCACCCTCTTTAGCCCGCCTGGGATCCCCTCGAATCAGCGCGGCGAAAATGAGATTCGACTCGCCCGCCTTGAAGACAGTGCCCTCCGGGTAAACCATTGCAATCACCTGCACCAGATAGTACCGTCGGCTATCAGTCTCATGTGAGGCCAGCCAAAAACGGACGCGCGAATCCGCGGCTCCCAGGTGGGAGGGTTTCAAACCTCCCACCGGCACTGCCGCAAATCCACGCATCCGTTTTCCTTGAAGGGAACGCCCTCCCGCCGGAGGAGCTCCGGCTGCTCCGGCCAGCCCGGAGCGGTTCTGCCGGCGTGGTTCACCACGCGATGGCAGGGATATTCCCCATACCGCTGTGACATCCGGAGAATCCGCCCAATCAGCCGGGAGTTTCCCTCCCGGCCCACCAGGCGCGCGATCTGTCCATAGGTCGCCGCTCTGCCCTCCGGGATTTCCCCGACCACGGACAGCACTTCATAAATCAGCGGCTCATCCGGCATCACGCCGCCTCCTCTCCCATCCCTTTTGAGACAGGCCGGACCGTCACGAGATCTCCCGGGCTTTGACCCGCAGGCGGTTCATGGCCCGGGCCAGGCTGGCCTGGGCCAGCTGGTACTCCTGGCGGCTCTTCCGCTGGAGCATGGCCTCCTGGGCCTCGTCCGCCTCCCGGCGGGCCCGGGCGGCGTCGATCTCCTCGGGCCGTTCTACGGAGTCCACCAGAACCAGGACCTCGTTTTTCTCAATCTTCACCATGCCGCTGGACACCGCCGCCAGCTGGACGGGACCATCCGGAACCTGATAGCGCAGGGTCCCCGGCAGGACGGCGGCGATCATGTCGCTGTGATGGGCCAAAATTCCCTGTTCCCCGTCACTGGTGGGGATGGTCAGGCTGACACAGGGCCCTTCGTAGAAGGTCCGGTCCGCCGCCAGGACGTGTACCTGGAAGCTCTCCATTACGCCTCACCCGCCTCGATCTTTTTCGCCTTCTCCACCACGTCCCGCCAGGTGCCCACGTTGTAGAAGGCCGCCTCCGGGTACTGGTCCAGCTCGCCGTTCACCAGCTTTTCGAAGCTCTCCAGGGTGTCTTTTAACGGCACGTAAACCCCCGGAATACCGGTGAACTTCTCCGCCACGGTGGTGGGCTGGGCGAAAAAGCGCTGGAGCCGCCGGGCCCGGGCCACGGTCCTCTGGTCCTCCTCGCTGAGCTCATCCATGCCCAGGATAGCAATGATGTCCTGGAGCTCCATGTACTTCTCCAGAATCTCCTGACACCTCCGGGCAATGCGGTAATGCCGCTCACCCACCACATCCGCCTCCAAAATCCGGGAGGAGGAGGCCAGGGGGTCCACCGCCGGATAGATGCCCAGCTCGGAAATCTTCCGGCTCAGCACCGTCGTCGCGTCCAAATGGGCGAAGGTCGTGGCCGTGGCCGGATCCGTCAGGTCGTCGGCGGGGACGTATACCGCCTGGACGGAGGTGACGGAGCCGTTTTTGGTGGAGGTAATCCGCTCCTGGAGCTCCCCCATCTCGTTGGCCAGGGTAGGCTGGTATCCCACGGCGGAGGGCATCCGCCCCAAGAGGGTGGAAACCTCGCTGCCCGCCTGGACGAAGCGGAAAATGTTGTCGATGAACAGCAGCACGTCCTTGTGCTCCCTGTCCCGGAAGTGCTCCGCCATGGTGAGGCCCGCCAGGGCCACCCGCATGCGAACACCGGGGGACTCGTTCATCTGGCCGAAGACCAGGGCCGTTTTTTCCGACACGCCGCTCTCCCGCATCTCCCGCCAGAGGTCGTTGCCCTCTCGGGAACGCTCCCCCACGCCGGTGAAGATGGAGTAGCCGCCGTGCTCCGTGGCCACGTTGTGAATAAGCTCCTGAATCAGCACCGTCTTGCCTACGCCCGCGCCGCCAAAGAGGCCGATCTTGCCTCCCCGGGGATAGGGCTCCAGCAGGTCGATGACCTTGATGCCCGTCTCCAGAATCTCCACCGCCGGACTCTGCTCGTCAAAGGCGGGGGGCTTTCGGTAGATGCTCCTTCTGGGCGTACCCTCCGGCATCGGGCCGCCGCCGTCAATGGGCTGGCCCAGGACATTGAACATCCGCCCCAGGGTGGCCGTGCCCACAGGCACCTCAATGGTCCGGTCCGGTACGTCCACGGCCAGGCCCCGGGCCAGGCCCTCGCTGGGGGAGAGCATGATGCAGCGCACCGTGTTCTTCCCCGTGTGCTGGGCCACCTCCATAACCCGGGTGGTCCCGTCCTTTTCCACCGTCAGCTCCTCCCGCAGCCGGGGAAGCTCTCCGCTTTGGATATCCACGTCCACCACGGGGCCGGATATCTGTACAATAATGCCTCTTTCCAAACTCGGTTACCTCCCCTTCTTTTGGCGCTGGGCCCGGGCCCCGGCGGAAATCTCGGTGATCTCCTGGGTGATGGCCGCCTGCCGGACCCGGTTGTACTGAAGGGACAGTTCGCCCAGGAGCTTTCCCGCGTTCCGGTCCGCGTTTTCCATGGCGGTCATGCGGGCGTTCTGCTCACAGCAGAAGCTATCGATCAGGGCGCTGTAGATAAAGCCGGTGACATAGCTCCGCATGATGCTGTTCAGCACGGTCCCCACATCGGGGTAGAATTCAAAGCGCTCGGTCATAGAGCTCTCCCCCTGAGGAGCCCCGGCAAAGTGGGTCCGCTGGAAGGGCAGCAGCCGGGTTGCCCGGGCCTGGAAGCTCATGGCGCTTTCCATGTCCGTGTAAATGACGTAAATCTCCTTCAGCTCTCCCCGGTCAAAGCCGTCCAGCAGCAGAGCGCTGATCTCCCGGGCCCGGGCCATGGTGGGATTCTGGGCGGTGTAGAGGAAGCTGTGCTCAATGGGAATCCTCCGCTGGTCGAAGAACCGCCGCCCATACTCCCCCACTACGAAGAGCTTGGTGTCCGGGTGCCGCTCCAGCAACCGCTGGGCCTCCCGGATGGCGTTTTGGTTATAGGCGCCCGCCAGACCCTTGTCGGCGGTGATGAGGAGACAGCCGTAGCTCCCCTGCAAGGGCGCGTCGTTTCCGATGGGATAGAAAAAGCGGCTGTCCACGTTGTAGGCCGTGTGGAAAATCCGCCGGATCTCCCCCCGTAGGGCCTCAAAATAGGGCCGGGTCTGGTCCAACTCCTGCCGGGCCCGGCGGAGCTTGGTCGAGGCGATGAGGTACATGGCGTTGGTGATCTTCCGGGTCTCTCCCACGCTGGCAATGTGGGTCTTGATCTCCTTGGTCCCCGCCATATCAGCCGCCCTTCTTCCCGCCGAAGCTCTCCAAAGCCCGCTTCGCCAGGGAGACGATCTCCTCCCGGTCCTCCGGGGCCAGCTGGCCGGTGAGGTCAATCCGGCTGCAAAGATCCGGAGCCTCTTCCTCCACCGCCGCCAGGAGATGCGCCCGGAAGGCGTCCATCCGCTCCAGGGGTACGTCCTGCATCACATGGCCCATGGCGGCCGCCAGAACCACCACCTGCTGGTGCTGGGACAGCGGCGCGTACCGAGGCTGGCGCAGCAGGCGCATCAAGCCCTGGCCGTAGGCAAGCTGGCGCTTCGTGGCGTCGTCCAGGTCGCTGGAGAACTGGGTGAACACCTCCATCTCCCGGTACTGGGCCAGGTCCAGCCGGAGCGTTCCCACGGCCTTCTTCATGGCCTTGGTCTGGGCGTCGCCGCCCACCCGGGAGAC
>CAJUQQ010000076.1 GCA_910588175.1 uncultured Oscillibacter sp. | reverse complement strand
TACCTCATATATATGAAAAAGTCTGCCCCTCGGCAGACTTTTTCGACAGGCTGAGGGCCCCCGGCTTTTTGCCGGGGGCCCGCATTTTTACACCAGCTTCTCAAAATAGAAAAACGTCTCGTCCTCCCCGTGCTTTCGCATGCAGGCGGAGAGCATCCTGTAGGATGCCTGATTCTCCTTGAAGCACTTGGCGAAAACCCTTCCCAGGTGGAGCTTGTAAAGCCCCCACTCCGCCGCCGCCGTAAAGGCCTCCACGCCGTAGCCGTTCCCGGCGTAGGCCTTGTCAATCCGGCAGCCCAGCTCCGCGCCGCCCCGGCAGTCGAAATTGTACAGCACCGCCTCGCCGATGAGCTTTCCCTCCAGCCGGACGGCGAAGTTCACCGCCAAACGGTTCTCAAAGTCCCGTTTGGCAACGTCAAAGAAGCTCCGCTCCTCCACCGGCCCGCCCAGGCCCGCCACGTCGTCATAGCCCCACCAGCGGTTCCGCTCCTGGTCCAGCACCAGGGCGTTGTAGGCGGGGATGTCCGTTTCCGTCAGGGTGGAGAGGGTCAGCCGGGCCGTCTCCACCTTGGGAATCTCTTGGATATGGCGCATCAGCTCGTTCATGGGCTCGAACCGGTACTTGGAGGCCAGCTTGGCCGGGCCGTACTGGAGCTTGGAGGTCCGCAGGCCCTTGTCCGCCGCGTCGTCCTCCCGGTCAATCCACTGGCAGTTTCCGCCGAAAGCCAGGGCAAAGGCCTGAACAAAGGCGGGGTATACGCCGGTATAGGAATACAGCGCCTTCTCAATGTGGATAATGAGGGTGTCCCCGCAGCGCTCCGCCAGGGCCAGGGCAATGAGCTTGTCCCCGTCGAACATTCCCCCGGCGGTAAACCAGGGCTTTCCCGCCAGCTTCAGCATCTTCTTGGCCAGGGTCAACTCGTCCAGGGCCTTGGTGTTGTTCCCCTTGGGGAACTCCGCCGCGTAGTCCTTCCAAAATTGCTCCACCGCCCCGGCGTTCTCCGCCGTCAGGGGACGGACCTCCGCCTCCGGCCATTGAGCCCGGAATTTCTTGATGTGGTTCCGCTGGCCGGAGTACCGGCGTCCGGTGAAATACTGGAGGTCCTCCCGGTAGTAGACATAGTCCCGCCAGGTGCGGATGTCGCTGACCCGTACGTAGGGGTAACGGCTCAGCAGCTCCCCCGCCTTGTGCTCCGGCACCATGGAAATCACCGGCAGCTGCCCCGCCTCCAGGCAGTAGGCCTCAATGGCCCTCAGGGCCGCGTCCACGTCCCCCTCCGGCCCGGGGACCGGGTAGTCGAAGTTCCACCCGCCCTCGTCCCGGTTCCGGACCACCAGACAGCCCGCGATTTCCGCCCAGGCCGGGTGGAGTACCTTCTTCCACATGAGCTTGGTGCCCAAGGAGTACTCGCAGAGGCCGTAATTGCAATCCTTGTAGTAGCGGCGCAGCTTCGCGCCGTCCTGTTTGGTCACTGGTTTAAATTGTTGCATAAGTCCCATCCTTAGTTCTGTTTTGTGAGTATTGTATAGAAAACCATGTCACGCCAAAGCGTGAAATGGACAATTCTCCTTCTAGTAAAAACATTTTGTAAATTTTTTTCGCGTTTTTCCTTGACGAACGAATTGGCATATAGTATATTTGTTAATAATTACCGATAAGAGGAGGTATTTTTGTGGAAAATGAGAGAGGTTCTTGGGGAAGTAACATAGGCTTCCTAATGGCCGCCATCGGCTCCGCCGTGGGCCTGGGCAACATCTGGGGCTTCCCCTACAAAATGGGCAAGTCCGGCGGCTTCGCCTTCCTGGTCATCTATCTGCTGCTGGCCATCTTCGTGGGCTTCAGCATTATGATGAGCGAGCTGGCCATGGGCCGGAAAACCGGCAAGGGCACCATCGGCGCATACCACGCCCTGTCCGCGCGCTTCAAGTGGGTGGGCTGGCTGGCGGTGTTCTCTCCCTTCGTCATCCTGAGCTTCTACACGGTTCTGGGCGGCTACTGCATCGAGTACATGTCCCTGAACCTGAGCAACCTGGCTTTCGCCGGTGCGGAGATCAAAACCGGGTCGGACCTGTTCAGCGCCATGCTGACCAATCCTTTCGGCTGCGTCATGTTCACCTTCCTGTTCATGGTCCTCTGCTATCTCATCAACCGGGGCGGCATCTCCGGGGGCATTGAGAAGTTCAACAACGTGGGCATGCCCGCCCTGTTCGTGATGCTGGTCATCATCATCATCCGTTCCGTCACCCTGCCCGGCGCGGCGGAGGGCCTGAAGTTCATGTTCGTCCCCGGCTACGCGGTGCAGGCGGGCTTCATTGAGGAGGCTCCGGGTCTCATCTCCGTCCTGGCCACCGCCGGAGGGCAGATGTTCTTCTCCCTGTCCCTGGCCATGGGCATCACCATCACCTATGGCTCCTATATGAAGAAATCCCAGAACATCGTGAAGAACTCCGTGGTGGTGGTCTTTGCGGACACCTTGGTTGCCATCATGGCGGGCATCGCCGTCATCCCCGCCGCCGTGGCGACCTACGGCCCCAGCGCCACCCTCACCGGTCCCAAGCTGCTGTTCATCACCCTTCAGGACGTGTTCCAGGCCATGGGCGCCATCGGCCCCCTGTTCGGCGTGATTTTCTACCTGTTCGTGCTGGTGGCCGCCATTTCCTCCGCCATCGCCCTGATCGAGGTGGTGGTCACCTTCCTGCTGGACCACGCGGAGAGCAAGGGCAAGCAGGGCAACCGGCCCAAGACCGTGTTCTGGGTGTGTGTCGCCATCATGGTGGAAGCCGCCCTGGTGGCCGTGGACGGCCTGGGCAGCAACGGCGTGTGGGTGCCCTTCCAGAAGATGATCGGCGTCGGTCCCTGGAACGACTGCTGGCTGGACTTCATGGACGCCCTGTCCGAGGGCCTGGCCATGCCCGCCGGCGCGTTGATTATGAGCATCATGATTGGCTGGGAGCTGCGGACCAAGCCCATCACCGACGAGATTCACCACGGCGCGGAGCAGATTCACTGGCTGAACAGGTTCATGGACATCTGCCTGAAATTCATTGTCCCCATTGCCATGGCCTTCATCCTGGGCGGCCAGATCGGCGACTTCTTCACCATGGACGCCGAGGCCCAGGGCCAGAGCGTCTACTATATCGGCTATGCCATCGGCGCGGTGATTCTGGTGGCTTCCTGGGCAGTGGCCATTACCTCCCCCAAGCGGAAGGAGCGGCTGTAAGCCAGTTTTCCCGAAAGGAAACGGTCCTAGCCTTAAAAAAGGCGGAGCTTCGGCTCCGTCTTTTTTCGCCTTTCTCCACTATATACCAGATTCCCCAAGAATTGCAAGGCTTTTCTTGACCAGCCTTCGCCGTTCCGCTATAATAGACCCAACGATTTTGCAGGAGGGATTTCCATGACCGAACAGGAAAAACGCCTGGCCGGAAGGCTTTATTATCCCCCGGATCCGGAGCTGACGGAGGCCCGGATGCGGGCCAAGCGGCTTTGCCATCGGCTGAACACCCTGTCCCCGGATGATTTTCAGGGCCGGGACGCCACCATCCGGGAGCTGTTCGCCTCCGCCGGAAAGGACGCCTGGGTGGAGTCCAACTTCCGCTGTGACTACGGGACCCAGATTTCCGTGGGAGACTATTTCTTTGCCAACTACGACTGCGTCTTTCTGGACATCGCTCCCATCACCATTGGGAACCGGGTCTACATCGCCCCCCGGGTCTGCATCTACACCGTGAACCACCCCATGGTTCCGGAGGTCCGGAATACAGACTTGGAATACGGCCGCCCCGTCTCCATTGAGGACAACGTGTGGATTGGGGGCAACGTGGTGATTCTCCCCGGCGTCACCATCGGGGAGGGCTCCGTTATCGCTGCCGGGTCCGTGGTCAACCGGGATATACCGCCCCGGGTGGTGGCCGGGGGCAATCCCTGCCGGGTAATCCGCCCCCTGACGGAGGCGGACCGGGAGAAGTGGGAGGCCGCCCTCCGGGAACACCGGGAAACCTGAGAATCTCCAAGCCGCCCTTTTTCAGGGCGGCTTTTTAGTCCAGGAGCCTCCCGTTCAGCGCCGCCCCGGCCAGCTTGTCCCCTTCATAGCGGAGCTTGAGGGAGAAAAAGGGCGCGTCCTCCTCCAGGAGGCGGAGGAAAATCTTGTCCCCCTCCCACAACGGCAGAGACAGAAGGTCCGCCTTCTTGATCCATTGAAGCTCCCCCTCGTCGCAGGGGTGGGGGGTTCCGGTCCAGGCGGAGGCGGTGAAGAGGTGCATGTACTCCGTGGGGGCCTGGTCGGAGACAAAAGTCACCAGCCCCCGGTAGCGGTAGTCCGTCAGGGTCAGCCCCGTCTCCTCCTGGCACTCCCGGAGGACGCAGTCTTCAGGACTCTCTCTGTCCTGAAACTTGCCTCCCACGCCGATCCATTTCCCCTGGTTCACGTCGTGGTCTTTCTTTACCCGGTGGAGCATCAGGTACTCGTCCCCCCGCTCCAGATAGCACAGGGTGGAATACAGCATGCGCTGTCCTCTCCTTCCCGCGGCGGCGCGCCGCTTAGGGCTTGTTTGAAACATGACAAAACTCCCAAGCGGGTGAGTTTTTTCCACCATACCGCTATTTCAAAATAAACCCTAGAATCCATTATACTCCTTCCACTGTGAAAAGAAAAGGCTTTACATTTCGGAACGGATGTTCTATAATGGTTCCATCATTCTGCCGGGGAAGGAGGTCCTCCCATGCGGTCCAGACAGATTAGCTGCTGCTTTACCGGCCACCGCCCCGGGAAGCTGCCCTGGCGGTACAACGAGAAGGACCCCCGCTGCCTCTCTTTGAAACGGCGCATCGCCGACGCGGTGGAGACCGCCTATGAGGAGGGCTGCCGCCACTTCCTCTGCGGCATGGCCCTGGGCTGCGATCTCTATTTCTGCGAGGCGGTCCTGGCCCTTCGGGAAAGCCGGCCGGATGTGACGGTGGAGGCCGCCATCCCCTGCCCCACCCAGGCGGACGCCTGGTCCCCGGACCAGCGGGAGCGGTACCGGCGTCTGGTGGAGGCCTGTGACTTCGAGACCCTGGTTTCCACCAGGTACACACCCTCCTGCATGCAGCGGCGGGACCGCTATATGGTGGACCACGCCTCGCTGCTCATCGCCGCGTTTGACGGCACCCCTGGCGGCACGCGGTACACCATGCAGTATGCCATGAGCCGGAGGGTCTCGATTGTGGATTTGCCGCTGGTGGTGGAAGAGTCTTGAATTTTTCAAGACTTTTCAGAGTGTCAAAAGCGCCGAAACCACCCGGGACGGGAAGGAAGAGAGTTACGAGAGGAACCCAGGAAGGGTTCCTTTCGTTTTCAATCAAACGTTTTTCAGACCTTTATAAGGTCTGAATCAGGCTGGCGAATATACGGTTTCGACAGCCTGAGAGCCTTGAATTTTTCAAGACTCTTTTCGCATAGTTCGCTGTTTCCCGCAAACCCTAATGCAAGAAATTTTCGGTTTGGGAGGCGGTCCTATGTTTGCGAAGCGCACAGACCTGGCGTTGGAGGCCCGGGAGCTTTGGCAGGAATCCACAGAAAAGACGACCCGGCTCTCCGGCGTCAAGGCTACGAAATCCCGGGAGGAGGGCTACCCGGTGACCCGGGTGGAGATTTTGGACCAGAGGGGAGAGGAGGCCTTGGGAAAGCCCCAGGGGAGCTACCTCACCATTGACCTGACCAGCTTTTGGCAGCGGAAGGCGGACTTTTTCGAGCGGGCCGTCCGGGCGGTGGGGACTCAGCTGAAAGCCATGCTCCCGGCGGAAGGTCCCGCCCTGGTGGTGGGTCTGGGGAACGCCGCCATGACTCCGGACGCCGTAGGCCCCCTGGCGGCGGACAGCGTGCTGGTCACCCGACATCTCGTTGCCGCCATGCCCAAGCATTTTGCCGGGTTCCGCCCTGTGGCGGTGTTCCGGGCGGGGGTGCTGGGCACCACCGGCGTGGAGTCCGCCGAGGCCGTCCGGGGACTGGTGGAGCAGGTGAAGCCCTCTCTCGTCATAGCCATCGACGCGCTGGCCGCCCGGCGGGTGGGCCGGATGTGTACCACGGTGCAGCTCTCAGATACGGGCATTGTTCCCGGCTCCGGCGTGGGAAATCACCGGGCGGCGCTGAACCGGGAGACTTTGGGAGTTCCCGTGTTCGCCATCGGCGTGCCCACGGTGGTGGAGGCGGCTACTCTGGCGGCGGATCTGCTGGAGGAGGCGGGGATTCCGGAGCTGGACGAAACCCGGCTGCGCCACGGAAAGGCTCCCCTGACGGTGACCACCCGGGACGTGGACCAGCAGGTCCGGGAGCTGAGCAAGGTGGTGGGCTATGGGGTCAACTGGGCCCTGCAAGAGCTGGAGATTGAGGAGATCAACGCGCTGCTGGCGTGAGCGTGGAAAACGGCGGGCCAAAGGCCCGCCGTTTCGATTATTTCCGAAGAAGGATGAGCCCCAGTGTATTGGGACCGCAGTGACAGAAGATGGTGCAGCCCGCCTTGGCCTCCAGAATCTCGCCGAAGCGGCCGTCCTCCCGGAGAATTTCCCGGGCGATGCCCGCCAGCTGGTCGCCTGGGCAGGTGTCTACCAAAAAGACCCGGCTGAAATCCAGGTCCTCTCGGTCTCGGAGCCGCTCCCGGACGTAGTCGCCTACCACCTTGGCGATGTTGCCCCGGTATTTTTTGGTCACGGACATTTTGCCGTCGATTACCTCCACACAGGGGTGGAGCTTCAGGAGGTTCGCGCCCAGGGCGGTGACGGCGGAACAGCGGCCGCCCTTTTTCATGTAGTCCAGCCGGTCCAGGACAAAGCTGGTTTCCAGCCGGGAGACCATGCCGTCCAGCAGGCTTAGAATCTCGGTTACGGATTTTCCCGCCCGGGCGGCGTCCGCCGCGGCCAGGACCATCATGCCGTGGCCCACGGTCAGATTCCCGGAGTCCACCACATAGACCTCCGGCACCTCTTCCGCCGCCAGCTTGGCGTTCTGGCAGCAGCAGGAAAAGCCGCTTCCAATGTTAATGTGGATCACGGCGTCGTATTTTCCGGCCAGGGAGCGGAACGTGTCCTCATAGTCGGCGGCGTTGACCGCGTTGGTGGTGGTGATTTCGCCTCCGGCCTCCACATGGGTGGAGATGTCCGCCGTGCGGATGTCCACGCCGTCGTGATAGAGCTTTCCGGCCTTGACGATGCCGAGGGGAAAGACGGTGATATCGTATTGCTCCAACAGCTGTTTGGGCAGGTCGCACGTGCTGTCTGTCGTGATTTTGATCATAAGGGGCTCCTTCCGCTGTCCCGTCATCCCGGGACCATATTTAAATTCCCGCCGCAAGGAGGAAAAGCGAATTTATTGTATCACAGAAGTTTTTAAAAATCCAGAGGCGGAGGAAGGAAAATCGGCATCGTGACGGAAAGAAAAAATTACCGGCGGAAAAACAGCATATTCCCGTTCCTTCGAGTCAAACTATGCTCGCGATACCCAGTAACCCAAACACGTTTGATTTGATGAAAAGGAGAGATTCATTATGTCTAGCAAGAATACCAACAAGCTCAATGTCCCCGAGGCCCGCAGCGCCATGGATAAGTTCAAGATGGAGGCCGCTTCCGAGGTTGGCGTCAACCTGAAGGAAGGCTACAACGGCGACCTGACCAGCCGCGAGGCCGGTTCCGTCGGCGGTCAGATGGTCAAGAAGATGATCGAGTCCTACGAGAAGTCCCTGTAACTTCCCGCTGGAACGAACGGGGGAGAGGCATAACCGCCTCTCCCCCGTTTCTCACATGTTTACCGCAGCAGAATCGGCTGCAGCTGTTCTCCCCGCAGGGCGGCGTCCACCGTCTCCGGCAGCTTCGTGAAATCCGCCACCAGGGAACTGGGCTTCTGGACCGCGTTGTCCTGTCCAAAGGGTACAAAATAATAATTCCGTCGGACCAGCAGCTCTCCGATGTTCTTCGCTCCCGCCGCCAGTCCGTCGTTGCTGGACACCGCCAGCACCACCGGGCGGCCATTCCGCAGATGGGATTTGGCCGCCATGGTTACCGACGTGTCCGCAATGCCCGCCGCCAGCTTGGCAATGGTGTTCCCCGTGGCCGGGGCGATTACCAGCACATCCAGCAGGCCCTTGGGCCCGATGGGCTCCACCGACGGGATATCCAGCAGCACGTCGTTCCCCGTCAGGTCCTCCAGCCGCTCCAGCAGGTCCTCGGACGTGCCGAAGCGGGTGTCCGTAAAGGCGGAAATTTCCGAGACAATGGGAATGACCGTCTCGTAGCTTTCCGTCAGCGCCTCCAGTGCCTTCAGCACCTTTTCGTGGGTGCAGAAGGAGCCGCAGACCGCGAAACCGACCCGTTCCTTGCGCATACAGGTCACCTCATTCTTCCAATAGGATGTAAT
>CAJUQQ010000075.1:8126-8826 GCA_910588175.1 uncultured Oscillibacter sp. | reverse complement strand
ACAGCCGTAGAAGGCACTGCCCCCAATGCTTGTGACGCTGTCGGGGATGGTCACGCTGGTCAGGCGGGAACAGTCGGAGAAGGCAGCGAACCCAATGCTGGTGACGCCGCTCGGGATGGTGACGCTGGTCAGGGCGAAACAGTACTGGAAGGCACGGTCCCCAATGCTTGTGACGCTGTCGGGGATGGTCACGCTGGTCAGGCGGTGACAGCCGGTGAAGGCACTGGTTCCAATGCTTGTGACGCCGTTCGGTATAGTGACGCTGGTCAGGGCGGAACAGGTGGAGAAGGCACTGCGCCCAATGCTTGTGACGCTGTTCGGGATGGTCACGCTGGTCAGGCTGGAACAGCCCTCGAAGGCACCGACCTCAATGCTGGTGACCCCCTCCGGAATGGTGACGCTGGTCAGGCTGGAACAGTTGTAGAAGGCAGCGCCCCCAATGTTTGTGACGCCGTTCGGGATGTTCACGCTGGCCAGGCTGGAACAGCCGGAGAAGGCACCGTACCCAATGCTTGTGACGCTGTTCGGGATGGTCACGCTGGCCAGGCTGGAACATCTGTAGAAGGCATTGCTCCCAATGCTTGTGACGCTGTCCGGTATGGTCACGCTGGTCAGGCGGGAACAGCCGGAGAAGGTTTGGGTCCCAATGCTGGTGACGCCGTTCAGTATGGTCACGCTGGTCAGGCTGGAACAGCCCTCG
>CAJUQQ010000075.1:0-8026 GCA_910588175.1 uncultured Oscillibacter sp. | reverse complement strand
AAGGCACCGTTCCCAATGCTTGTGACGCTGTCCGGTATGGTCACGCTGGTCAGGCTGGAACAGTTCCGGAAGGCACCGTTCCCAATGCTTGTGACGCTGTCCGGTATGGTCACGCTGGTCAGGCCGGAACAGCCGTAGAAGGCACTGTTCCCAATGCTTGTGACGCTATCCGGTATGTTCACGCTGGTCAGGCTGGAACAGCTGGAGAAGGCACTGTTCCCAATGCTTGTGACGCTGTCCGGTATGGTCACGCCGGTCAGGGCGGAACAGCCGGAGAAGGCACGGTCCCCAATGCTTGTGACGCTGTCCGGTATGGTCACGCCGGTCAGGGCGGAACAGTCGGAGAAGGCATAGTCCCCAATGCCGGTGACCCCCTCCAGAACGACCGCTTCCGTGATATGGTCTCTATATGAAGTCCAGGGCGAGGCGTTTATAGAATAATCTGTTTCCGCCGCAGTTCCGGCCACGGTCAATTTCCCGCCAACGAGGGACCACCCATTCCAGCGGGCATACAGCGTGGTGTCTTCCGTAAGGGTGGAACCCGCGGTCACCTCCGTGCCGCCGGTTTTCGCGGTGTACCAGCCCGCGAAGGTCATAGTGCCCGTGGTTACGGGGTAATCCGCCGTGGCCAGGCTGGCCAGGACGCCGTTTTCATCGGTCTGCCCGGTGGCGGAGGAGGCCGTGCCGCCGTTTGCGTCATAGGTTACGGTGTAGGGTCCCTGCCCCGGCGGGTCAGGCGGATCCGGCGGATCGGGCGGCTCCGGCGGGTCGGGCGGCGTCACCGTCCCGGCGGGCTCCAGGGTGTAGTACCCGTTGGCGTCCGCTCCGGCGGAGACCTCCCAGCCCTCGGGGGCCGCCCCGGAGGCAAAGCTCTTCGCCATCACAACCGCCCCGGAGGCCAGGGTCAGGGTCCCGGTCCGGGTAAAGGTCCCGTCCACGATCACCCGGCCCGTGGCGGAAACATTCAGGGTTCCAGCGGTGGTCAGATTCCCCCGGAGGCGGAGGGTGTCCCCGCTGGTGACTACGGTTGTGCCGTTGTTCTGGAGGGCGTCCGCCGTCAGCGTGCCGTCTACCCGCAGGGTTTTGCCCTGGTAAACCTCCATGTCAATGCCGGTCTGGAGGTCCAGGGTCTTTCCCGCCGCCACGGTCAGGCCCGTGTCCACCTCCAGGGTGTTTTTCTTCGGGGTGGCGTCGGACGCGTCGGTGTTGGGTGGGATGGAGACGGAACTTCCGGCATCCAGCAAGGCCTGGACTTCTACGTCCGTCAGTTTCATGCCCTGCTTAACCGGCGGGGTGGGCGTTGTGCCGGAATCCCCGTTGGAACCCCCGTTGGAACCGCTGTTGGAGCCACTGCTGGAGCCGCTGTCGGAATTCTCACTGGGGGAGGGGGAGGCGGGCCTGTTCAGAGGCTTGTCCGGGGAGATGTAATCCGGCTGTTTTTCCTCTTCCTTTTGGACTTCCTCCAACTGCTCGTGGAGGGCGTCTTCGTCCTCGTCCTCCCGGCGGTCGGCTTCGCCCAGAACCTCCGGCGTGGCGGCGTCCCCGCTGGGCAGACGGCCACTGGGGTCGCCTCCGGCCACGGTTGCCAGGCCCCGGGGAATGTCCAGACCGGTCTCGGCCTCGATTTTGTCGCACAGAGGGATGTCCCGGGTCAGGTCCGTCAGCACGAAGCCGGGGATGTCGTCCACGGTGTAGGTCTGCCGGATAATGTCGCACTTGTCCCCGGACCGGTCCTGGGGATAGGCGGTGCAGATGACCGTTTCGCCGCCCCGGACGGCCTCGGTTTTGACCTGGCCGGTGACGGGGTCCGCCACGGAGCACTCTACCACGCCTTCCAGCACGAAGACCCGGGCGGCCCAGCGGTCGATGATTTCAATCCACCCGCTGGTGCCCCGGATGCCCACCGCCAGAGTGGAGGTGCGGATGTTCATGGATTCGTCGTTCTCCAGGGGCTCGGCTACGTCGAAGAGGAGGTTGCCGTCCAAGAGAAGGACCTCCAGGTGTTTTCCGTCCTTCCGGACTTCAACTTCACTCTCGGCGCCTCTTTGATGAGCTTGGAGTCGTCCAGGTTGACCCAGGCGTAGCTCTCCTCAGAGGTCACCACATGGTAGCCGTTGTAGAGCCGCATGTTTTTCAGCAGGGAGACAGACTTCCCGCTGCTCTTGGAAATCTCCACCGTTCCGGTGGTCTTCGTCAGCCGGATGACCGACGCGGTTTCCGCCGCCAGGGCGGGGGAGGCCAGGCTGGTCAGAAGGACCAGGGCCAGGGCTAGAGCCAAGAGATGTTTCTTTGTCATGGCATGCGCCTCTTTTCGTAGTTGTTCGCGTCAAAATTTTACAGTCATTATAGCAGAAAGCCGGGCGGAAGGCAACCGGAATATAAGGGGAAAAGGGGCCGCTTCTGTCCCGGATAAAACGCGCCTTGCCAGACCGGCGGCGCTGTGGTATACTCATTAGAATACGTATGAGGAAAAGGAGCGTTTATCATGAACCGGCAAAGCGTCGATTTGGGCAGCGGAAAGGTGAGCAAATTGCTGTTTTCCCTGGCTCTGCCCACCATTACGTCCCAGATTGTCAACATGCTCTATAACCTGGTGGACCGGGTTTACATCGGGCACATGCGGCCCGTGGATACCGTGGGGGCCCTGGCGCTCACCGGCGTGGGGGTGTGCCTGCCGGTTATTATGATTATTTCCGCCTTCGCCGCGCTGGTGGGCATGGGCGGCGCGCCCCGGGCCTCGATTCAGGAGGGGCGGGGGGATTTGGAGAGCGCCCAGAAGATCATGGGCAACAGCTTTACGCTCCTGGTGCTCACCGCCGCGGTGCTGACGGCGGTGTTCCGGAGCTTTGCCAGGCCCCTGCTGCTGACCTTCGGGGCCAGCGGGGACACCATCGGCTATGCCCTGGATTATATGAATATCTACTCCCTGGGCACCCTGTTTGTCCAGGTGACCCTGGGCATGAACGCCTATATCACCGCCCAGGGCTTCACCACGGTCAGCATGAAAACCGTCCTCATCGGCGCGGGGCTGAACACGCTGCTGGACCCTGTGTTCATCTTTGGGCTGGGCCTGGGGGTCCGGGGCGCGGCTCTGGCCACCATACTCTCCCAGGCGGTGTCCGCCGCGTGGGTGCTCCGTTTTCTCACCGGGCCCAAGACGAAATGGCGTCTGCGGAGGGCCTGCCTCCGGCCGGAGCCCAAGGTGTTTCTGCCCTGCCTGGCCCTGGGCCTGTCCCCCTTTATCATGCAGTCTACGGAGAGCCTTATCGCCGTGTGCTTCAACTCCTCCCTGCTGAAATATGGCGGAAACGTGGCGGTGGGGGCCATGACGGTGCTGACCAGCATGATGCAGTTCGCCATGATGCCCCTTCATGGCCTGGGCCAGGGGGCGCAGCCCATCATCAGCTATAATTTCGGCGCGCGGAATGCCCAGCGGGTGAAGGACGCCTTCCGCTGTCTGCTGAAATCCTGCGTCGTCTACTCGGCGGTTCTCTGGGCGGTGGTGCAGATGTTCCCCCATGTGTTTGTGCGGATTTTCAACGACTCCCCGGCGCTGGTGGACTACGCCGCCTGGGCCCTGCGGATATACATGGGGGCCACCTGCCTGTTCGGCATCCAGATCGCCTGCCAGCAGACCTTCGTGGCCCTGGGGAACGCCAAGGCCTCCCTGTTCCTGGCGGTGCTGCGGAAGATCATTTTGCTGGTTCCCCTGATTTATATCCTGCCGTGTTTCTTCGCCGATCAAGCGTTCGCCGTCTTTCTGGCGGAGCCGGTGGCGGATCTTCTGGCGGTGTCCGCCACCGCCTCCCTGTTCGCCGTCCAATTCAAGCGGAGCATGGCGGAGCTGGAAGCGTTGTGAAAAATCGAGAGCCGGGAGGCCTGGGGCTTCCCGGCCTCTTTTTTTGGCCGCGCATGAAAAGCCGAAGCGCCCAAAACGGCGGAAGGGACTCCCAAACGACAGAAAATTTCGGCGCTTTATCCAAAGATTTCCTGCTTGTCTTGTGCTAAAATCCAGGTCGCTGGGATAGTTCAAAGTTTTTTTGCAAAAACTACTTGCAATATAAATCGAAATCGTGTAATATAGTTTTGGAAACTAGATTAAACGATGTTGACAGCGCAAGCTGAGGAGGAACATCATGGAGGCTGTTTTGACAAAACAGGAATTGCAGCGGGCCCGTCTGCGGGCGGTCCGCCGGGCGAGGGTGCAGGCCAGGAACGAGCCCCCGCGCCTGACGCTGGGGGCGGAGATTTTCAACGCCGTCAGCCACGGCTTGGGCGCGCTGGGCGCGGCGGCGGCGCTGGCGCTGCTGCTGGTCCGGTCCCGGGAGGCGGCGGAGCTGCTGGCCTCCTGCGTCTATGGAATCAGCATGGTGGTGATGATGCTGATGAGCTGTGTCTATCACGCCATGCCCGCCGGGTCCCAGGTGAAGCGGGTCTGCCGGAGGTTTGACTACACGTCCATCTACCTGCTGATCGGCGGCACCTTCGCACCCATTCTGCTGCTCTACCTGGGGGGGACCCTGGGCGCGGCCCTGTTCTGTGTCCAGTGGGCGGTGATTCTCACCGGCGTGTCGCTGGTGATGATCTTCGGCCCCGGCCGCTGGCGGGCTCTGCACTTCACGCTGTACTTTCTCATCGGATGGAGCGGGCTGGTGTTTCTGCCCCAGATGTACCTTCACAGCCCGGTCCTGCTGGGCTTCATCTTCGCCGGGGGGCTGGCCTACACCCTGGGGATGATTCCCTTTGCCGGGAAGAGGAAGTATGACCACTGCGTCTGGCATGTGTTCGTTCTGGCAGGCGCGGCCCTGCACTTTGCGGGCATCTATACGCAGATTTACCTGCTTCGCTAAGCCGCGAAGAATCCTGCGCCCGGACCGTTTCCCTCTCAGCGGGGGAAGGGTCCGGGTGTTTTTTCGCGCCCGTATAAAGAACCTGTTAAGGAAGTGGCGGAAAAGACAGTCCGCGCAATCGTTTTCCCCCGCGGGACCCTTGACTTTTCCGCAGGAGTTACTATAATCAAACCGTACTGACTTGCCGCCTTGCCCGCGGGCCTCGGGCAAGGGGAGCCGATGGAGAGAAGGGATGCTTGATGAAAGAACATAAAAAGGGCCTGGCGCTGTGGCTGGGGGCGGTTCTGCTGCTGCTGGCGGGCGCTGTAATCGCCGGCTCTCCCGGCCGGACGGAGACGGTGAAGGAGACCATGCGGGACGCCGTGCTGCACGACGTGAACCGGGTCAGCCTCTTTGGGATGAAGGAGGTGAACCCGGGGCTGATTTCCGCGTTTACGGTGACGCTGATTCTGCTTCTGGCCGCCGTTTGTATCCGGGTTTTCGTGATTCCAAAGTTCCAATACCGGCCGGGGAGATTCCAAATGCTGCTGGAGGAGGCGGTGGGCCTGTTCAGCGGCATGGCCAGGGGCAGCAGCCCGCACCGCTGCGGCTTTCTGGGGGCCTATATCTTTGCCGCCGGGGCCTACATATTCGTAGGAACGCTGTTTGAGCTTCTGGGGCTCCAGGCCGTTACGGTCCACGGCCACCCCATTACCCTGCCCGCGCCCCTGTCCGATGTCAACGCCGCCATTGCCCTGGGGACCTTCTCCTACCTGACGATCCTCTCCGGCGGCATCGCGGGCAACGGCGTGAAGGGCGTGGGAAAAACGTTGAAAGAGTTCTCCCTGCCCATTTCCATGAGCTTCCGGCTCTTCGGCGCGCTGCTCAGCGGACTGCTGGTAACGGAGCTGGTGTATTACTATGTTGGATTGAGTTTTGTTCTGCCCGTGGTGGTGGGCGTGCTGTTCACCCTGCTCCACGCGCTGATTCAGACCTATGTGCTGACCATGCTGACGGCTTTGTACTACGGCGAGGTTTCCGAGCCCGCGCCGCCGAAGGAAAAGCGGAAGCGGGCGGCCTGACGGGCGGTCAAGGGAAAAGAAACATAATGGGAGGTTTTATGTGATGAGCAAGTTCATGAAAAAGCTTTGGGTGCTGGGTCTGGTGCTTCTGCTGGCGGCGGTCCTGGCCGTGCCCGCCCTGGCGGCGGGAGAGGACGCGGGCGAGCCCGCCGCGCAGGAGGAGACCCAGCAGGAGGACGCCTCCGGCGGAAAGGGCCTGGCCTCCGCCGTGGCCATCGGCCTGGCGGCTTTGGGCGGCGGAGTTGGCATGGGCATCGCCACCGGCAAGGCGGTGGAGAGCATCGGCCGCCAGCCCGAGGCCGAGAGCAAGATTCGGACCATGCTGATGCTGGGACTGGTCTTTATTGAGACGGCCATCATCTATGCCCTGCTGGTGGTCATCCTCATCATCTTCGTGTTGTAAGGCAGGTGGACGGTGTGAATATCCCCCTGAATGTTGACTGGCAGCAAATTCTGCTGCACTGGATGAACTTTGTGATTCTCACCGGCGGGCTGTACTTCCTGCTCTACAAGCCGGTGAAGCAGTTTATGGAAAAGCGGGAGGCCCATTACCGGGAGCTGGACGATCAGGCCGCCGGGAAGCTCCGGGAGGCGGAGGAGCTGAAAGCCGCCTACCAGGCCAAGCTGGATGGGGCGGAGGAGGAAATCCACCAGGCCCGGGTCAAGGCCCAGGCGGCGGTCCAGCAGTCTGTGGAGGAGCAGATGGCCCAGGCGCGGCAGATCATCGCCAAGGCCAAGGAGGAGGCCGCCAGCAGCCGGGAGCAGATCATCAGGGAGTCCCAGAGGGAGCTGCGGGAGCTGACGGTGGCCGCGGTGAAGAAGCTGACGGTGAAGGCCGACACGGACCTCTTCGACCAGTTCCTAGATCTGGCGGAGGGAGGAAAGCCCCATGAGGAGCAATAGGAGCACCCTGACTGCGGAGCTTCGCAGCGCCGTCCGGCCCACGGAGGAACAACTCCTGCGCTTTGAGAAGTTCCTGTCCGGAAAGTACCGGCGGAAGATTCCCCTCCGGTGGGAGGAGGACCCGGCCTTGAAGCAGGGCTTCCGCCTCCAGGTGGGGGCGGACATGTATGACTGGACCGTCCAGGGCCGGGTCCGGCAGTTCCGGGATTACGTCCGGGGGCTGGAGAGCGGGTCCGGCGACATCCTGCCCCTGATGCGTCAGGCGGTGGAGGACTGGACCGTGGCCGTGGCCCCCGAGGAAATCGGCGAGGTGACGGCGGTAGACGGCGAGATTGCCTCCGTCAAGGGCCTGGACCACGTTCAGTACGGCGAGATTTTGATCTTTAACTCCGGTGTGAAGGGGATGGTCCAGGATCTCCGCCGGGACGGCGTGAGCTGCATCCTGTTCGGCAGCGGCGAGGAGGTCTCCGCCGGAAGCATGGTCCGCCGGACTCTGAAAACCGCCGGCATGCCGGTGGGAGAGGGCTTCCTGGGCCGGGTGGTGGACGCACTGGGCGTCCCCGTGGACGGAAAGGGCAGAATCATTGCCGAGAGCTACCGGCCCATTGAGGCTCCGGCTCCGGGCATTCTGGACCGCCAGCCGGTAAACACCCCTATGGAGACGGGCCTGCTTGCCATCGACTCCATGTTTCCCATTGGCCGGGGCCAGCGGGAGCTGATCATCGGCGACCGCCAGACCGGCAAGACCGCCATCGCCCTGGACGCCATTCTGAACCAGAAAGGGAAGGACGTGGTGTGTGTCTACGTGGCCATCGGCCAGAAGACCGGGTCCGTGGCCCAGATTGTGGAAAACCTGAACCGCCGGGGAGCCATGGACTACACGGTGGTGGTCAGCGC
Source organism: uncultured Oscillibacter sp. (assembly GCA_910588175.1). Taxonomy (GTDB): domain Bacteria; phylum Bacillota; class Clostridia; order Oscillospirales; family Oscillospiraceae; genus Oscillibacter. Next base: position 315 of record CAJUQQ010000075.1, on the reverse strand, counting down.
CCCGGCCAGCGCCTCCGCGGCGCTCCAGTACATCGCGCCCTACGCGGGCTGCGCCCTGGGCGAGTATTTCATGCGCCAGGGACGGGATGTGCTGATCGTCTACGACGACCTCAGCAAGCACGCCATCGCCTACCGCACCCTTAGCCTTCTGCTGGAGCGGTCCCCGGGGCGGGAGGCGTATCCCGGCGACGTGTTCTACCTCCATTCCCGCCTTCTGGAGCGGGCGGCCCATCTCTCCGACGAACTGGGCGGCGGCAGCATGACCGCCCTGCCCATCGTGGAGACCCAGGCGGGGGACGTGTCCGCCTATATCCC
>CAJUQQ010000074.1 GCA_910588175.1 uncultured Oscillibacter sp. | reverse complement strand
CTGGACCAGTGCCCCGCCACGGCGGAGGTCCTGCCCGCCATCGCGGACGCCGTGGGCGGAAAGATGACCATCCTGGTGGACGGCGGCATCCGCTCCGGCCTGGACGTGTTCAAGGCCCTGGCCCTGGGGGCGGACGCGGCGCTGATCGGCCGTCCCTTCGTCAACATGGTCTACGGCGGCGGAGCCGAGGGCGTGCGGGTCTACGCGGACAAGCTGAAGGCCGAGCTGGCTGACGCCATGGCCATGTGCGGGGCCCACTCCCTGGCGGAGATCCGGCGGGACATGATCTTTGGGTATTGAGGCCGCTTGCCGCCGGCGGGTGGACCTATTTGAGAGCCGTATTCACAGCCGAAGCAAGGTTTTCAGACCTTTTCAGGTCCGAAAAACTTCTGATTGAAAACGAGAGGAACCCCCTACCGGGTTCCTCTCGTAGCTCTTTTCCTTTCCGTTCCCTTGCGGACAGCACTTTTTCGACAAGCTGGGGCGGCGTCCGCAAGGACGCCGCCTCTCTGCCGCCGTTTACCACAGTCCCTCCAGCGTGTCCAGCTCCCGCAGAGCCCGGAGCTGGATGGGCACCGCGCAGACCAGCGTCAGCACATCCGACACCGCCTGGGTCATCTCCACCCCCGGCAGCCCCAGGGTTTTGGACAACAGATAGACCAGGGGGATGAAGAAGACGCCCTGCCGGGACATGGCCAGGAAGGTGGCCCCGGCGGTCTTACCGATGGTCTGGAGCATCATGTTGCTCATGACGATCCAGCTGGAGAGACTCAGCGTGGCGCACTGGAACCGCAGGGCCGCGGTCCCGATCTGAACGACCTCCGGGTCGTCCCGGAACAGGGCGATGAGCTCCGGGGCAAAGATCATGCCCAGGGCGCTGACCGCCAGGAGAAAGCCGAAGGAGGTCTTGACGCAGAACCAGAAGCCCTCCTTCACCCGGTGGTAGAGCTTCGCGCCGTAATTGAAGCCGCAGACGGGCTGGAAGCCCTGGCCGAAGCCAATCATGGCGGAGCCGCCAAACATCATGATCCGCTGGACCACCCCCATGGCGGCAATGGCCGCGTCGCCGTAGGGCCCGGCGGCCCGGTTCAGGCAGATTGCCGCCACGCTGGCCAGGCCTTGCCGGGCCAGGGAGGGGAGTCCCCCTCGGACGATCTGGATGTAATAGGGCAGTCTCAGCTGGACCCGGGCGATGTGGATGTGGAGGTTTCCCCCCTTGGCGCAGCCCGCCAGCAGCAGGCAAAAGCTGACAAACTGGCTGACAATGGTGGCCCAGGCCGCCCCGGCCACACCCAGGTCAAAGGTAAAGATCAGCAGGGGGTCCAGGGCGATGTTCAGCACCGCGCCGCTGGCGATGCCCACCATGGCGTAGGCCGCGGAGCCCTGGTAGCGCAGCTGGTTGTTCAGCACCAGGGACGCGGTCATCCAGGGGGCCCCGAAGAGAATCACCCGCAGATAGGCCTTGGTATAGGGCAGGATGGTGGCGGTGGAACCCAGAAGCATGGCCAGGGGCTCCAGAAAGAGCTCTCCCAGGACGCAGATCAGCGTTCCCGCCGCCAGGGCGGAGAAGAAGCCGGTGGCGGCCATATTGCTGGCTTCCTCGTAGTTCTGCTTTCCCAGTTCCCGGGAGATGAAATTGCCGCTGCCATGGCCGAAGAAGAAGCCCACCGCCTGGATGATGGCCATGAGAGAGAAGACCACGCCCACAGCGCCGGTGGCGCTGTTGCTTTTCAGCATGCCTACGAAAAAGGTGTCCGCCATGTTGTAAAACGAGGTGACCAGCATGCTGATGATGCAGGGCAGGGCCAGTCGGCAGATCAGGCGGCTGACGGGAATCTCGGTCATCTGGTGAAATTTCTGTTCCTGCTTTTCGTCCGTATGGTCGTCCATGTGAGGTCCGCCTTTCTCCGCTTATTCGTCCTTTTTCGTATAGTATACCATGGTTCCTTCCGGAACGGAAGCGGGAGTTTCGGCTTCGGGGAAAAAGACACGGCCCCCGAACCCGCCGCATAGGATGAAACGGGTATCCGCCGGATGCCACTTTTCCAAGAAACGAGGGATTCCCTTTGCGTATCAATGAAGCCTATGAGCACGAAACCATCCTCCCCCGCCAGGGGGACGAGTGCGGCTGCAATAAAATTGTAACCCAGTGCGTGGATGTCACCGCTCCGGTGACCCTGATTCCCACCGCCTCCCTGGGCACCGTGACGGTGGCCTGCCAGGGCGTGCCCATGGTGAACTGCGTCACCGACCCCTGCGGCACCTCCAGCACCATCACCGTCACACAGCGGGTCTGCGTCACCATCCCCGTGCGCTACGACGTGAGCATGAACACCAGCGATCCCACCATCTCCTGCGCCGAGGGCGGCCCCTGCGGTCCTTGCTCTCCCTGCGGCTGCAAGGCGTAACGGTCCATAAAAAAGCTCAGCCGCTTTGCGGCTGAGCTTCCGGCTGGAAACGAGAGAAACCCTTAACAGGGTTCTCTCGTTTTCCATCAGAAGGTTTTCGGAACTTTTGAACGGTCTGAAAACCTTGCGCGGGCTGGCGAAAACGTATTTTCGCCAGCCCGCGCCGCGAGAGCCCCCCTGGCGGGTTTCTCTCGCGGCTCCTTTCCCTTTATTCCGCCAGGAGCTTCAATCCCGCCAGATAGCCCTGGACGCCCCGGCCCCGGATGCTGCCGATACAGGCGTCCCGGATGTAGGACACATGGCGGAACTCCTCCCGGGCGTCGGGGTCGGAGATGTGGACCTCCACTGTGGGGATGCCCACGGACTTCACCGCGTCCAGCAGGGCAATACTGGTATGGGTGTAGGCCCCGGGATTGATGAGGATGCCGTCCACCTTGTCGAAGTAGGCCTGCTGGATGGCGTCCACCAGGTCCCCCTCGTGGTTGGACTGGAAGAAGGACACCGTCACGCCCAGCCTTTCCGCCTCGGCGGTGATCATGTCCTCCAGGTCCACATAGTCCGTGTTGCCGTAAATTTCCGGCTGGCGGATGCCCAGCAGGTTCATGTTGGGCCCGTTGATCACCAGGATGCTTTTCTTTTCGTTACTCATAAAAATCCCTCCATATTTCTCCGGCGGTTTCCGCCGGGCTGGTTCCGTTCCAGATCTCCTTATCCGCCGCCGCCGTGTACAGCGGGTCCCGGAGGCGCTCCATCTCCTCCAGCCCTCCCGCCCGGGAGAGGGGGCGGCCCTCGGTGGGCAGGTCCTCCAGCCTCCGCCGGAGCCGGTACACCCGGCCCGTGCGGCGCATGGCGGCGCGGTTCTCGGACCAGAGGACGGCTCCGCCTCCGGTGGCAATAATCTGCCCGCCCCGGGAGCAGGCCTCTGTCAAAACCGCGTGCTCAATCTGCCGGAAGGCCCCCTCGCCCTCCTGGGCGAAGATGTCCGGAATGGGCTTTCCGGCCCTTTTGACAATCTCCTCGTCCAGGTCCACAAAGGGCTTGCCGGAAAGCCTCGCCAACGCCTGGCCCACGGTGGTCTTGCCGCTGCCGGGCATCCCCACCAGGACAAGGTTGGTCTGGTCCCGCCAGAGCCGGGCGGTGATCTTCTCCGTCTCTTCGTCCGGAATGGAGCGGCCGAAAAACAGCTCCTCCGCCCGCTTGGCCTGGTGGACCAGCATGGGAAGCCCCCCGGTATAGCGGATGCTTCGCGTGACCGGTTCGCCCAGTTCACCGCCCGGGCTGGGATTCCAACGGTTCAGCTCCTCCGCCTGCAAAAGCAGGTTCGTCCGTCCGGGATTGTAAACGACATCCGCCACATCCGTCACGGCGGGGAGGAGGCGCAGGTCCACGGGGGCCCCGTCCATATGGGGCCACATGCCCACGGGGGTGGTGTTCACCAGCGCTTCCGCGTCTCCGTGGCGGTCCGGCAGGTTCTCATAATTGTCCGGCCCGGAGCGGGAGACCACCGCGATTTCCCGGGCCCCCTCCCGCCTCGCCGCCGCCTGGGCGGTGAGGGAGGCCCCGCCGCTGCCCAAAATGACCACTTTTTTTCCCGCCAGGGAGATGCCCGCCCGGCGGAGCATGTACGAAAAGCCGTCGATGTCCGTGTTGTACCCGCACAGCTTTCCCTCCCGGCGGACCAGGGTGTTGACGCTGCCGATGGCCTCCGCCGCCGGGTCGAGAAAATCGCAGTATTTCATTACGTCCCGCTTATAGGGAATGGTGACGTTCAGCCCGCCGACGTCCTCCCGGCGGAGGAAGCCCTCCAGCGCCTCCGGCTCCAGCTCCATGAGACGGTAGCCCTCACAGCCCAGGGCCTTGTGGATGGGCGCAGACCAGCTGTGGCCCAGGGTCCGGCCCAGAAGGCCGTAAAGTTTCTCCATGGCCTCACACTTCCGCGTAGTTCCCCAGGAAGTGGAACTGGGCGCAGCTGCGCTCCAGCTCCTCCAGCATGGCAAGGACGCTGGGATCCCGGAGGTCCGCCTCCAGCTCGATGAAGAAGATGAACTCGAAGTCGCTGCCGCTGACGGGGCAGGACTCCAGCTTGGTCATGTTGATGTCCAGGGCCGCCAGCTTGGACAGCATCTCGTACAAAGCGCCGGGCTTGTTCTCAAAGGCGATGATCAGGCTGACCCGGCTGGCTCCGGCGTAGATGACCGGGTCCTTGGCCACGCAGATAAAGCGGGTGTAATTGTTGTCGCTGTTTTGAATCTGGCCGTTCAGGCACTCCAGGCCGTACAGCGCCGCGCAGGCGTGGGAGGAGATGGCGGCGGCATGGCGGTTTCCGGACTCCGCCACCAGCTTGGCGGCGGCGGCGGTGTTGTCGCAGGGAATCACCTTCACGCCCTTGAGACCGTCCAGGAAGCGGCCGCACTGGCCGATGGCCTGCTGGTGGGAGTAGATTTCCGTCACGTCCTCCTGCTTCACCCCGGGCAGAGCCAGCAGCTCGTGGCGGATGCACAGGCGGGTGGAACGGACAATGGTCAGGCTGTGCTCCTGCAAAAGCTGATACACCGCCCGGACAGAGCCGTTGGAGCTGTTTTCAATGGGCAGCACGCCGAACTTGCAGAAGCCCGACTCCACGGCGGAGACCACCGCGTCAAAGGTCTTGACATACATGATGTTCCCCCGGGGGAAGATGCGGTCGCAGGCCGCCTGGGAGTTGGCCCCCTCCACGCCCTGGCAGGCCACCAGCCCCGTCTGGGGAAAGAGCTGGTCCCGGTTTTGAAGGCAGGCCCGGACCTGGGCCCCTACCCGGGTGGGGGCGTCGATGAGCTCCGCCTGGCGGGACCGGGCCAGCTCGAAGAGGGTGGAGAACAGGTGGTAGGCGTAACGCTCCCGGGTTCCGGCGTTCTCCGTCACCTTGGCAAGGACCGCCCGCTCCCGCTGTTTGTTCAAAATGGGAAGGTGGTGCTCGTTTTTATAGGCGGCCACCTGGTCGGCCAGGTCCATGCGCTCCAGAAAGAGCGCTAGGAGCTGGTCGTCAACGGCGTCAATCTTGGCGCGGATGTCAGAAAGTTCCATGATTTCCCTCCAAAAGTAAATCTAGCAGAACGGCGGCGGTTACCGCCTCCACCACCGGGACCGCCCGGTGGGCTACGCAGGGGTCGTGCCGCCCGCGGATGGTCAGCTCCGCCGCTTCCATCCGGGAGAGGCGGACGGTTTTCTGGGCCTGCCCGATGGACGGCGTGGGCTTCACCGCCGCCCGGAGCGTCAGGGGCATGCCGGTGGTGATGCCCCCCAGGATACCCCCGGCGTGGTTGCTCTCCGCCCGGACGCGGCCGTCCTCCACGGTAAAGGGGTCGTTGTTTTGGGAGCCCCGGAGAGCGGCGGACCGGAAACCCTCGCCGAACTCCACGCCCTTTACCGCCGGGATGCCGAAGAGGGCGGCGGCCAGCCGGTTCTCCACCCCCCCGAACATGGGCTCTCCCAGCCCGGCGGGAAGGCCGATGGCGGCGCACTCAATGACGCCGCCCACGCTGTCCAGGCTGTCTTTCGCCTCCAGTATGGCGGCCCGCATCCGCTCCCCGGCCCCGTTGTCCAGGACGGGGAAGGGCTTGGCGGCGGTTTCCGCGAACAGCTCCGCCGTGGGACGCAGGGGAAAGGGCCGGTCGGGTATCCCCGCCACGGCGGCCAGGTGGGCCCCCACGAAGATTCCCCGGCGGGCCAAAATCTGCTTCGCGATTCCCCCGGCCACGCACAGCGGGGCCGTCAGGCGGCCGGAGAAGTGCCCGCCGCCCCGCATGTCGGCGCGGCCGTCCCACTTGGCCCAGGCCGTGTAGTCCGCGTGGCCCGGACGGGGCTTATCCTGGAGCTCGCCATAGTCCTTCGAGCGCTGGTCGGCGTTTTGAATGACGGCGCACAGCGGCGCGCCGCAGGTCTTTCCTCCCTCCAGGCCCGCGAGGAATTCCGGCGCGTCCGTCTCCTTTCGGGCGGTGGAGAGGGGACTGCCTCCCGGCTTCCGGCGGTCCAAAAACCGCCGGAGCTCCTCCAGGTCGATTTCCTCCCCGGCGGGGAGGCCGTCCATCACCACGCCGATGGCCCGCCCGTGGGACTGGCCGAAGACGCCGACCCGGAGAATGTTTCCAAATTCAGAGGACATGCACCGCACCTCCCAAATCCTCGTAATCCCGCCAAAAATTAGGGTAGGACTTCCTCACCGCCTCCGCTCCCCGGATCACCACAGCCCCCTGGCAGCGGGTGGCCGCCACGGCGGCGGCCATGACAATGCGGTGGTCGTTGGCCCCGTCCACCACGCCGCCGGGAAGGGTGGAGACGCCGTAAACCGTCAGCCCGTCCTCCTCCTCGGCGGCCGCGCCCCCCAGGGCTTTCAGCATCCGGGCCACCGTCGCCAGCCGGTCGCTCTCCTTCAGCCGGAGGCGGGCGGCGTGGGTGAAGCGGGTGGTTCCCCGCCGGACGGCGGCCATCACCGCCAGAGGCGGCAGAAGGTCCGGGCAGTCGGCCAGGCTGATTTTCACCTCTCCGGTGAGGGACAGCTTCTTATAGTGGGCCACCACCGCCGCGTCCCCCTGGGAGGACTGGCCGTTCAGACCCCGAAGCCGCAGGTTGCTTCCCAGGGAAAGGGCGGCGTACCAGAAGGCGGCCTGGGACCAGTCCGCCTCCACCGTCTCCTCAAAGGGGCTGTAGATCCCCGGCTCCACGCCGAAACCGTTGAGGGCCTGAGACCAGCGCACCCGGATGCCGCACCGGGCCAGCACCCCCATGGTCATGGCGGCGTAAGGAGCGGACTCCAGCTTCGTGGTGCTGATGATCACGCTGGGCCCCTCCAGCAGAGGCAGGGCCAGAAGCAAGCCGGTGAAAAACTGGCTGGACACATCCCCCCGGAGGCGGTACTCCCCGGGGGACAGGCTTCCCCGAACGGTGAGGACGCCCTCCTCCTGGGCGTGGAAAATGCCCCGCTGGTCAAAGAGGTCGAAATAGGGCTGCTGGGGCCGCTCCATCAGCCGTCCCCGGCCCGTGAAGGTCCCCCCCTGGTCCACCGCCAGGGCAATGGGCAGCAAAAACCGGAGGGTGGACCCGGACTCCCCGCAGTCGAACCGGGGCAGGTCCCCAAAGGGGCGGCGCTCGCCGCCGATGCCGGTGATCCGAAGGCCCTGCTCCGAAACCTCCCACCGGGCCCCCAGAGCCCCCATGCAGCGGAGGGTGGCCTCGATGTCCTCGGAAAAGGCCACATTTTTGACAGAGCTGGTCCCCGCCGCCAGGGATGCGGCGATGACATACCGGTGGGCCAGGGACTTGCTGGGGGGCGGCGTCACCACGCCGGAGAGGCGGCGGGGGGTGATTTGAACGTCCATCTACGCCTCCCATCCCGTCCCGATGACGAACAAAAGCTCCGACACCGGAATCTTCAGCAGTTCACAGGTCCCGATTTCCTTCGGGACCACGATGGTGATGGAATCCCCCGCCCGCTTCTTGTCCGCAAGCGCCGCCTCCGCCAGGGCCTCGGGGGAAAATTCCGTGGAAACCGGCAGTCCCTGCGCTTCCAGGCACCTGCCGACGCGTTCCGCAATGGGCCCACTGGTCCAGCGCAGCCGCTCCGCCGCCCGGGCCATGACGGCCAGCCCCGCCGCCACGGCGTGGCCGTGGGGGATGGCATAGCCGCTGCACTTCTCAATGGCGTGGCCCACGGTGTGGCCCAGGTTCAAGAGCTTCCGCTCTCCCTGCTCCTTCTCGTCCCGCTCCACCACCCCGGCCTTGTACTCCACGCACCGGGCGATAACCTCCGCCGGGTCCGCCTTCAGCGTGCCGTCCTCAAAGAGGGCAAACAGGCCCTCGTCGCAGAGGACCCCGGTTTTCACCGCCTCCGCCGTCCCGTCGGCAAAGACCTCTGGCGGCAGGGTTTCCAGGCAGTCCGTATCGCACAGCACGGCGGCGGGCTGGAGGAAGGCCCCGGCCAGATTCTTCCCGGCCTTCAGGTCGATGGCGGTCTTGCCCCCCACGGAGGAGTCCACGGCGGAGAGCATTGTGGTGGGCATCTGCACATACCGGATGCCCCGGAGGTACACGGCGGCGGCAAAGCCCGCCATGTCCCCCACCACGCCGCCGCCCAGGGCGATGAGGCAGTCAGAGCGGGTCAACCGCTCCCTTGCCAGAAACTCCAGGATGTCCGACAGGGTGGAGACGTTCTTGCTCTCCTCCCCGGCGGGGAATTCAAAGGTACTGACGGCATAGCCCGCCGCGCTCAGGCTCTCCGTGACGGTCTCCAGGTACAGCGGCCCCACAATGGAATCGGTGACCACCGCCATATGGCAGGGGGGAATGCGCTCCCGCAGCCGCGCCCCGCAGTCCCGCAGAAGGCCGGGCCCGATGGTCACGGTGTAGGGCGGGTTCGTCTTAACAGGTATCGTCCGCATGGCCGTTCCTCCGGTTCAGTTTCCGCCGGCGGCGGCTTTCAGCTCCCGGCCCTCTCGCAAAAGAGCCCGGACCCGCTCCGCGTCGCCGGATTTCAGGGCTTGGGAATAGGCGGTGAGGTTCTCAATCAGAATATCCAGCTCCTTCACCAAATAGT